>NZ_JAKJIB010000419.1 GCF_021864505.1 Falsiroseomonas oryziterrae | reverse complement strand
CGGTGCCGGCCGCGCCGGGCGGGGCGACCGCCGTCACCGCATCGCCCGCGCCCGCGACGCCGCAGCGCGCGGCCGAGCAGCGCCTGCCGATCGAGAACCCGCGCGTCTCCGGCACGATCAACCTGCGCGGCGCGCGCATCGACGACCTCGTCCTGCGCGACCATTTCGAGACCATCGCGCGCACCACGCCGGTGCGCCTCCTCGCGCCGCGCACGGACAGCCACCCCTACTTCGCGCAATGGGGCTGGACGGCGGCGGATGGCCGCACGCGCGTGCCCGACATCGACAGCGACTGGACGGCCGAGGGCGGCCGCCTCGCGCCCGGCAATCCGCTGACGCTGCGCTGGGACAACGGCCAGGGCCAGGAATTCCGCATCCGGCTCGAGCTCGACGACAACTACATGCTGCTGGCCCGCCAGTCGGTCGTGAACCGCGGCGCCGAGCCGGTGCAGGTGCTGCCCTGGGCGCGCATCCGGCGCGAGGCGACGCCGCAGGTCGCCGGCTTCTTCATCCTGCACGAGGGCTTCGTCGGGGTGCTCGACGGCCGCCTGCACGAATGGACCTATTCCGATGCGCGGGAAGAGGCGCAGCGCCGCCGCGGCCCCGCCTTCGAGCAGGAGAGCACGGGCGGCTGGTCCGGCTTCACCGACAAGTACTGGCTGACCGCGCTGACGCCGGAGGACCAGTCCACCCGCATCCGCACCGCCTATCGCCACGTGGCCGATGGCGGCGACCGCTGGCAGATCGACATCGCCCCGCCGGCTGCGATCACCGTCGCGGCGGGCGCCGAGAGCACGCTCGGCACGCGGCTCTTCGCCGGCGCCAAGGAGGTCAACCTCCTCGATGCCTACATGAACCGCTATGGGATCGTGGACTTCGACAAGGCGGTGGATTTCGGCTGGTTCTACTTCCTGACCAAGCCGTTCTTCCACATCCTCCACTTCCTCGGCGTGACCTTCGGCAACTTCGGCGTGGCCATCCTGGTCTTCACGCTGCTGCTGAAGATCCTGTTCTTCCCGCTCGCCAACAAGGCCTACAAGTCGATGGCGCGGATGAAGATCCTCGCGCCGAAGATGACGGAGATCCGCGAGCGCTACAAGGACGACCCGACCAAGGCGCAGGCCGAGATGATGGCGCTGTACCGGAGCGAGAAGATCAACCCGGCCTCCGGCTGCCTGCCCATCCTGATCCAGATCCCGGTCTTCTTCGCGCTCTACAAGGTGCTCTTCGTCACCATCGAGATGCGCCACGCGCCCTTCTTCGGCTGGATCCACGACCTTTCGGCGCCGGACCCGACGAACCTGTTCAACCTGTTCGGCCTGCTGCCCTTCGACCCGATGCAGTGGTCGGCGCTGTTCCACATGCCTGTCTGGGCGATCCTGATGGGCATCACGATGTACCTGCAGTTCAAGCTGAACCCGGCGCCGCCCGATCCCATCCAGCAGAAGATCTTCGCCTGGATGCCGCTGATCTTCACCTTCATGCTCGCCTCCTTCCCGGCGGGCCTGGTGATCTACTGGACCTGGAACAACCTGCTCTCCATCGGCCAGCAGTGGTACATCCTGCGCCTCGACATGCAGCGCCAGAAGGCGGCCGGGACCTGGGTCGCGCCGGTGAAGGCGGAGAAGGCGAAGAAAAGCTGAGGCATCCGGTCGCCGCCGGGCGCAGCGGCCGCACGCCGCGAGCACCCGAGGGCGGGAATCGGAGGCCCGATACCATGCCGAACCTGCCCGCCAGCCTGCTGGAGGCCAAGGACGAAGCGGAGCGCGCCGCGCTGATCGAGGCGGGGCGCCTGCTCTTCGCGCGCCCCTGCCGCTTCTTCTTCGCCGCCCAACGCATCGACCAGCTGCCGCCTGCCACCGACGTGCCCGAGGTCGCGCTCTGCGGCCGCTCGAATGTCGGCAAGTCGTCGCTGATGAACGCGCTGACCGGGCAGAACGCGCTCGCCCGCGTCAGCCACACGCCCGGCCGCACGCGCCAGCTCAATTTCTTCGATCTCGCCGACGGGCGCATGACGCTCGTCGACATGCCGGGCTATGGCTACGCGCAGGCGTCGAAGCAGGTGAAGGCCGACTGGCAGGGGCTGATGTTCGACTTCCTGCGCGGCCGCCCCTCGCTGCGCCGCGTTCTGCTGCTGATGGACAGCCGGGTCGAGACCAAGGCCGCCGACCGCGCCGCGATGCAGCTGCTCGGCGAGGCCGCCGTCGCCTACCAGTTCGTGCTGACCAAGGCGGATGCCGTGAAGCCGGCCCAGCTCGCCGCCCGCGTCGCGGAGGTGGAGGCGCTGGCCCGCCGCAACACCGCCGCCCATCCGCTCGTGCTCGTCACCAGCAGCGAGACGGGGCAGGGGATCCCGGAGCTCCGCGCCGAACTCGCCGCGCTCGCCGGTTGAAGAGTCCCCCCGGCATGGTGTCCCATGCCGGCATGCGGATTGCCCTTTTCGCCCTGGCCCTCGCCCTGACCGCGGTTGCGCCGGCGGCGCGCGCGCAGGACAGCCTGCTTGTCCTCGACGCCTCGAACTCGATGTGGGGCCGCGTCGACGGCCGCCCGAAGATCGTCGTCGCGCGCGACGCGGTCGGCGCGCTGGCGCGCGCGCTGCCGGCGGGCAGCCGCATGGGGCTCATGGCCTATGGCCATCGCCGCGCCGGCGACTGCGCCGATATCGAGCTGCTGGTGCCGCCCGGGCCCGTGGATCCCGCCGCCTTCGCCCGCGCCGCCAATGTCACCCCGCGCGGCCGCACCCCGATCGCCGACAGCATCGCCGCCGCCGCGCGCGTCGCGCCGCGCGTCATCCTGGTCTCGGACGGCATCGAGACCTGCGTGCCCGACGCCTGCGCCGCGGTGCGCGCGCTGAAGGCGCAGACCCCCGCGCTGCTCGTCCACGTCATCGGCTTCGACGTCGCGGAGGCGCGCGACCAGGCGCAGCTGCGCTGCATCGCGGAGGCCACCGGTGGCCGCTTCGTCCCCGCCGCCTCCGCC
>NZ_JAKJIB010000418.1 GCF_021864505.1 Falsiroseomonas oryziterrae | reverse complement strand
CGGCGCTCACGCGCCGGCTCTCCGGCCCCGGCTTCTGGCGCGCGCTGGCCACCGCCTTCGGGCTCGGCGCGGTCAGCGCGCTCGCGCTCCCGCCGGTGCACATGCTGCCGGTGCTGCTGCTCACCCTGCCCGCCCTCTTCATCATGGCGGGCGAGGCGCCGACGGCGCGCCGCGCCGCGCTGGTCGGGCTCTTCTGGGGCTGGGGCTTCCACGTCGCCGGGCTGCACTGGCTGACGAACGCCATCCTGACGGAGGTCGAGCGCTACTGGTGGCTGGTGCCGATCGCGGTGCCGGCGCTGGCCCTGCCGCTCGGCGCCTTCACCGTGATCCCGGCGCTGGCGATGCGCTTCGCCGCACCGGGCTGGCCGCGGGTGCTGGCCTTCGCCGGCGCCTGGACTGCGGCCGAGATGCTGCGCGGGGTCCTGTTCACCGGCTTCCCCTGGAACCTGCTCGGCACCGTCTGGGCCTTCGGCGCGCTGCCGATCCAGGCAGCCGCGTGGATCGGCGTACACGGCCTCTCGCTCGTCACCGCGCTGCTCGCGCTCGCGCCGCTGCTCGGGCGGCGCGGCTGGGCGGCGATGGGCGGCACGCTCGCGCTCTTCGTCGCCTTCGGCCTCGCGCGCCTCTGGCCTGAGGAGCCGGAGCCGCACCCGGTCGCCGTGGTGCTCGTGCAGGGCAACGTGGCGCAGGAGGCGAAGTGGCGCGAGGACACCCGCTGGCCGATCTTCCGCCGCTACATCGAGCAGACCGAGTTCGGCGTGCGCCTGGCGCAGGAACAGGCGCCCGACAGCCGCGTGCTGGTGGTGTGGCCGGAGACGGCGAGCCCCTTCCTGCTCGCCAACGACGCCGAGGCGGCGCGGCTGGCAACGCAACCGCTGCCGCCCGGCGGGACCCTGATCGCCGGCACGGTGCGCGCCGAGTTCGAGGGCGGCCGCGCGCGGCGCGTGTGGAACAGCATGGTCGCGCTCGACCCGGACGGGCGGCTGCTGGCCACGGTGGACAAGACGCATCTCGTGCCGTTCGGCGAATACATGCCGCTGCGCGGCCTGCTGCCGGTGCGCCTGACGCAGAGCAACCTGGACTTCACCGCGGGCCCCGGCCTGGAACCGGTGTCGCTGCCCGGCCTGCCAAGCTTCGCGGGGCTGATCTGCTACGAGGTGATCTTCCCCGGCGCGGTCACGCCGCGCGAGCGCGTGGGCTTCCTGCTCAACATCACCAACGACGCCTGGTTCGGCATCTCCGCCGGCCCGTGGCAGCACCTGGCCGCGGCACGGCTGCGTGCGGTGGAGGAAGGGCTGCCCCTGCTGCGTGCGGCGCAGACCGGCATCTCGATCGTGATCGATGCCAGGGGCCGAACGGTGGCAAGCATGGGGCTGGCACAAACCGGGGTTGTGCTGTCGCCCCTGCCGCGGGCGGGCCCGCCGACCCCGGTGGCGAGCACGGGCCTTGGCATCCCGCTCGGGTTGATCGCGCTTGCGCTTGGGTTCGCGGTGATGTCGTCTCGCAGACGGATCGAGCCAACCGGCGGGCGGATGTCTGGCAAATCATCCTAGCGCCCGGGTTGATATCAAAAATAAGATTAATCAAAAGAGTTGACAACTTCGCGCGGTGCGGGTACCCCATGTCCTGCGAGCGGCGTCCTGCCGTCGCGTGTGGTTCGTACCCCCTGCCGCCCGACCCGGGGGGTACGGACCGGACGCACAGCACCCCGACGGCGGAGTTGGAGGCATGGTCATGGCGAGCGAGGAGGTCCTGGAGCGCGGCGAGCGTGAACACCGCCCGAGCCCCATCGACGTTCATGTCGGCAGCCGTGTCCGCCTGCGCCGCACCCTGCTCGGCATGAGCCAGGAAAAGCTGGGCGAGGCGCTCGGCCTCACCTTCCAGCAGGTGCAGAAGTACGAGCGCGGCGTGAACCGCATCGGCGCCAGCCGCCTGTTCGACCTCTCGCGCGTGCTCGACGTGCCGATCGGCTTCTTCTTCGACGACATGCCGGCCGAGGTCGGCGGCGAGAAGAACCGTCGCTTCTCCGGCTTCCAGGAGGGCCAGGAGGGCTTCGAGGACGACACGCTGCACCGGCGCGAGACGCTCGAACTGGTGCGCGCCTACTACCGCATCACCGATCCCTCGGTGCGCAAGCGCGTCTTCGACCTGATCAAGACGCTTTCTCCCACGGACTAATCCCCACGAAGCCGCGGCGCGTCTTCGCGAGGGCCCCGGCTCGGTGCTGATCCTGCGCCAGGCGGTTCATCCCGCCGCGGCAAGCCGCGGCGAGGCACCGGGCGGCTGACAAGCTTGCCCGGGTGAACGTCGATCACCGGTCGCGCCGCGGCGGCGCCTCGGGGTTCGCGCGGATCTCCTCCGCCGTGCGACGCCAGGCCGCCAGCCGCTCCGGCCCGGCCGGATGCGTGTCGAGCAGCGCCGTGCGCTCGTGCCCCGACAGCGCCGTCAGCTTCGCCCACAACCCGCCGCCGCGTTCGAGGTCGAAGCCGGCCCGCGCCATGATGTGCGCGCCGAGATAGTCGGCCTCCCGCTCATCCGTCTTCGAATAGGTCAGCCGCCCCGCCGTGGCGCCCGCCTGCGCGCCGAGGCGCGACAGCCCGACATCGACGCCGAGCGTCTCGCGCAACACGCCGCCGGCGACGGCGCCGATCAGGCTGCCGGCCATGGCACCCGCCTGGGTGCGCAGCGTGCCCTCGGCGATGTGGCCGGCGATGTGGTGCGCCATCTCATGCGCCACCACCGCGGCCAGCTCGTCCTCGTTGGCCAGCAGCCGCATCATGCCGGTGGTCACCGCAATGTCGTCGCGGCCCGAGGCGTAGGCGTTGGCTTCGCGCGCCTCGACCAGCGCGATGCGGAAGGCGCAGTCGCGCCCCAGCTCCGCGCGGCAGAAGGGCTGCGCCGCGCGCGCCAGGCGCTGCGCGACCGACTGCAGCATCGCGCGGTCCTCCGACAGGCTGCGGGCATTCGCGCGCGGCGGCGCGCTCGCCGCGATCTCGGC
>NZ_JAKJIB010000417.1 GCF_021864505.1 Falsiroseomonas oryziterrae | reverse complement strand
CGGCGGCTCCGCCGCCTTGGCTCGCCGCACTGGCGGCGGGCCGCATTCGCGGCCTCGGCCCGCTGCGCGGGGCCGCCCGGCCGAACACGATGCAGGAGAATGTCATGTCCAAGATCGGCTTCATCGGCCTCGGCATCATGGGCCGCCCCATGGCCGGCCATCTCAAGGCCGCCGGCCACGAGATCACCGTCGTGGAGCGCAAGTCGCTCACCGCCGATGACCGCGCGAACTTCGCCGTCGCCCCGACCGCCAAGGCCGTCGCCGCCGCCTCCGAGATCGTCATCACGATGGTCCCCGACACGCCCGACGTGGAGGCCGTGCTGTTCGGCGCCGACGGCGTCGCGGCGGGGCTCTCGGCCGGCAAGCTCGTCATCGACATGTCCTCGATCAGCCCGACCGCGACGAAGGACTTCGCGAAGCGCATCAACGCGCTCGGCTGCGACTACCTCGACGCGCCCGTCTCGGGCGGCGAGGTCGGCGCGAAGAACGCAGCACTCACCATCATGGTCGGCGGCCCGCAGGCCGCCTTCGACCGCGCGCTGCCCGTCTTCGAGAAGATGGGCAAGAACATCACCCTCGTCGGCACCGAGAACGGCGCCGGCCAGACCTGCAAGGTCGCCAACCAGATCATCGTGGCGCTCACGATCGAGGCGGTGGCCGAGGCGCTGGTCTTCGCCTCCAAGGCCGGCGCCGATCCGGCGAAGGTCCGCCAGGCGCTGATGGGCGGCCTCGCGACCTCGCGTATCCTCGAGCTGCACGGGGAGCGCATGATCAAGCGCACCTTCAACCCCGGCTTCCGGATCGAGCTGCACCAGAAGGACCTGAACCTCGCGCTGCAGGCCGGGCGCGAGCTCGGCGTCGCGCTGCCCAACACCGCCTCCACCCAGCAGATCTTCGCCGCCTGCGCCGCCCTCGGCGGCAAGGGCTGGGACCATTCGGGCATGGTGAAGGCGCTCGAGGCGATGGCGGCCCACAAGGTCGCGCCCGACGCCTGATGCGGGCTGCTGGTCTGGCGCTGGCGGCGATGCTCGCCGCCTGCGCGGCGCCGCGCCCGCAGCCCGGCGAGGAGATCCGCGCCGAGGTGCTTCGCATCCACCGCGCGGCGGATCTCGAACGCGACGCCGCGGCGTCGCCGCCGGCCGAGCGCGCGCATCTGGAGAGCAGCGGCTTCGCCGACGCCGTGCGGGAGGGTCGCGCCGTCAGGGTCCGCTGCGCCGCCGGTCGCGACGAGGTGCTGATCACCGACGCGATCGCACCGCCCGGCATGGCGCTTGCCCCGTCGACGCTGGTCCGCCTTGCCTGGGGCAGCGAAGTGCCGCCGGTGCCGAACCGCGTCCTCGGCCCGCTGGACCATCCGCGCATCCGGCAGGGCACCCTCGGGCGCCCGCACATCGGCACCTTCCAGCTTGTGCCCTGGTCGGCCACGCCCGTCCTGGCGCCGCTCGAGCCCTGGCAGGAGGCCGAATACGCCCCGGTGCGCGGTTACCTTCTTCTGCGCTGCCGCCCGCGGAGCTGACGCAGGATTCACCTCTGTCTTGCCAGCCGGCGCAACGTCCCGGTATTGAGACGACTGGCGCGGAGTTGAAGAACCGTCTCCCCAAGGGCGGTTGTAGATCTTTCGCGCGACCAACGGGGGATTGTATGCGATTCGCCGATATAGGCCAGCAGTTGCGGGCCTACCGTCTTGAAAGCGGCCTGCGCGCCGAGGAGATCGCCGCCCGTCTCGGCGTCTCGCGCGCCGCGCTCTACCGCTACGAGAAGGGCGAGGTCATCAAGCTCGATACGATCCGCCGGCTTGCCGAACTGCTGAAGATCTCGCCGCTGTCGCTGCTCGGCATCGGCGTCGAGTATTTCTCCCGCCCCGTGGCCTTCCAGGAACGGCTGCGCCAGGTGGAGGAGCAGTCCGACCAGCTGCTGCAGGTCGGTGGCGCCGTCTGCTACCAGACGACGACCGACGCCTTCGACGGCGCGCTGGCCGAGGCCTGGACAGAGGCCGCCGACGCCGCGCCGGAGCGCGTGGCGGCGCGGGCCGCGGCCGACCAGATGCTCGGCATGCTCGCGGCGCGCAAGAAGCTGCATGCCGCGCGCAAGCCGACGATCATCGGCATCCTCGGCGAAGCCGCGCTGGCGCGCATGCTGCGCGAGGGCGTCGCGCCGGGTCTTCAGGTGCCCGACCGCACCCGCCAGCGCTGCCTCGCCGCCGCACGGACCGAGGCCGAGGCCATCGCGGCGATGATGGAAAGCGTGCCGATCGGCGTGCAGCTGGGCCTCGCCTCCGGCGTGGAGCCCGCCGCACCCTTCATCCTGCTGCGCGGGCGCGAGCGCGCGCATGTGGTCGCCGCCCCCTTCCCGCCCGACACGCCACCGCAGGGCGGCATCGGCGTGGCTTCCATCACGGCGGCCGACGAGGCGATTTCCGCCCACCAGCGCGTCGCCGAGGCGGGCTGGCGCGACGCGCTCAAGGGCGCCGCGGCGGCCGCTCGTGTGCGCGAACTGATCCGCGCCGCGGGCTGACGGGGCTCACCGCTCGAAGCGCCGCCGCCGCGCCTGCGGCGACATCAGCAGGAGCCGCATGCCGCCCGGCTTCGCGGCGTCCATGGGCACGACCGCGCCCGTGGCGCGCCGGACATCCGCGACCTCCATCACCGCGAAGACGCGCCGCATCGCCTCGACGGCCGCGGCGAGGCCGAAGGCGACGATCAGGAAGGCGACGAGCGACAGGCCGCCGCGCATCGCGTCCACGCCCGCCGCCCCCGCCGACGGCAGGAGCAGCATCGTGCCCAGCACCGTCGCCGCCAGCGCCGCCACCAGGGCGGAGGCGCGGCCGAACAGGATCGCAGCAAGCAGGATGGCCGTGACCAGCAGGAACGGCTGTCCCTCCGGCACCACCGGCAGCCCGAGCCATGGCAGCGCCGCCATCGCGCCCACCATCGAGGTCGCGCCGCCATGCCGGGTCGCGGCGCCCAGGCCGCGCAGACGCTCGAGGCGCGGGCGCCGCGGCG
>NZ_JAKJIB010000416.1 GCF_021864505.1 Falsiroseomonas oryziterrae | reverse complement strand
CCGACCAGCGCAACCGCGCCGCGACGCTGGCCGCCGCGCACAAGGCCATGCAGGACGCGCGGAAGGCGCGCCAGCGCTAACGCATTCCCCACCACGTTGCTTCGCAACGCGGCGGGGGCCCCGATTGGGGGCGATCCTGTAGTGACGGCTCATCCTGTCGCGGCAGAGCCGCGACAGGGCACCTGGGGGCCAGAGGGCCCTCCGCTGACGGAACAGTCGGTCAGGTCGCGATAGCTGCCGGGAGAAGGGCGGCGAGGTCCGGACAGCAGGTCCGCATCGCCTCGCTCGCCGGAAGGCCGAGCGCCCGGCACGCGACGAAGGCGCAGGCGAGGTTGGACGACAGGACCGGCACGCCGAGCGGCCCGCGCATCCACTCCATCGCGTCCAGCGTCGCGGCACCCGTGCCGGAGATCAGCACGGCGCAATCCTGCGGCGGCGCCAGCTTCGCCAAGCCGTCCGCGACCTCCTCCGGCGTCAGGTCATAGGCGCGGAAGGTGTCGGAGACCTTGAAGGACTCCACCAGGTCGAACCCGGCCGCGGCCCAGTAGGTCTCGGCGCGCTCCGTCAGCCAGCCCGGATAGGGGGAGAACAGCAGCAGCCGCCGGCGGCCAAGTGCCGCCAGGGCCGCCGCGATGGCGCGCGAGGCGAGGATCACCGGGCGCCCTGCATGCGCTGACAACCGCGTCTGCAGCGCCTGGTCTTCGGCCGGCGGCAGCGCGTAGCTCGTGCCGGTGAGGCCGACGATCACCGCATCCAGCGCCAGGTTGCCGAAGGCGCCGAGCGCCGCCTCGACATGGCCGAGATAGACGGCGTTGCGCTGTTCCAGCGTGGTGTTCGGCATCACCGGCAGCCGCGCGACATGCAGCGCGGCCTGCGGCGGCAGGAGATGCCGGATCTCCGGCTCCACCGCCGGGTTGGCGGAGGGCGAGAGCAGCCCGATGCGATGCGTGGGGTGCCATCGGCGGATCGGGTGGGTCACGGCATCCCCGCCTTCGCGATGTCGAGCATGCTGGCCTCCCGCGCCCAGTTGCGCGCCTGCTCCGGCGACAGCGCCGCCATGCGCGCAACCTCGTCGCCGCCGGCGACGCGCGCATCGGTGCGCGGCAGCAGCGCCTCCCGCACCGTGGCGAGCCTCGCCGCCGCCCAGGCATCGAGCAACTGGTCGTCGCCGTCGTCCAGCACGCGCCGCAGCGTCGCGGCCAGCGTCATCGCGTCGTGCACGCCGGCATTCATGTTCATACCGCCGCGCGTGTTGGTCAGGTGCGCCGCGTCGCCCGCCAGCAGAACGCGGCCGGCGCGATACGCCACCGCCATCGCCTTGCGTACGCCATAGACGTCGCGGCCGCTGATCGGCAGGTCGCGCAGATGCGGCAGGACGCGCGCGATGCGGGCGCGCGCGTGGTCCCCGGCCATCGCGGCCTCGTCGCTCATCTCCGGCGGGATGCGGAAGATGAGGCGCCAGACCTTCGGCATCCGAAGCAGCGAACAGGACGCATCCGCATCATAGAGGTAGCCGAGCCCGTCCAGCCCCGGGACGTGGTCGCGCAGGTCGAGCGGCGTCAGCAGGCGCAGCACCCGATGCGCGTAGTCGCTCGTCTCCGCCGCGATGCCGGCCAGGCCGCGCACGGCTCCGGAGGAGCCGTCGCAGCCGATGAGGTAACGCGCGCGATGTGTGCTGCCGTCCTCGCAGGTGACGGTCACGCCATCGCCCTGCTCGATCGTCGCGACACCGGCGCCGAAGCGCACCGTGCCGGCCGGCAGCGCGGCCAGCAGCGCGGGCGTCAGCCAATGCTGCTCGCGGTGCCAGCGGAAGGGAAAGCGCGTCTCACCGCCGAGGATGCCGAGGTCGAGCGTGGCGTCTGCGCCGGTGTCCACGCGACGCCACAGGATGCGGTCCACCTGCACGCCGCCCGGCCGCAGCGCGGCGAAGACGCCGAGCTCGTCCAGCGCCTCCAGCGTCGGCGGATGGAAGGTGGAGGCGCGCGAGGCGGTGGACAGCCCCTCGCGCTTCTCCAGCACGCGCGCATCGATCCCGCGACGGTGCAGCGCGAGCGCGAGCGTCAGCCCGACCGGACCGGCGCCGGCGATCAGGATGTCGGTCATCCGAACAGCCCTTCCGCCGGGCCGTCGTCCAGCAGCGCCGCGATCGCGCGCGCGACGCCGGCATCGCCGATCGTGGGACCGGCGAAGCGCGCGAACTTCGCGAGGGCCTCAGCCTCGGTCATCGGCCGGTCGGGATCGCCGGTGACGCCGGTGACCGACGCGCTCTTGCCATCCACTGTCAGCGTCGCACCGCGCTTGCCGGCTGCGGTCAGCGCCGCATCCTCAACCAGTTCCACCCGCGCCTCGATGTCGCGCAGGCGCAAATCGGCGAGCGCAGCGTCGGTGTAGGCGGCTGGCCCGAGATCGCCCTGCACGAGGGCGGCCGCGACCGCCCAGCTCAGGCTGAACTGCGCGGCGATGGCGGCGCGCGGCGCGCGGTTGCCGGCATAGCGCAGCGCCTCGGCATAGGTGGCCAGGACGATGCGGGCTGGCATCGGCGACACACGGCCACGCAGCGCCAGCGCCGCAGCCACCGCGTAATGCGCGTGGCGCACGCCGGCGAAGGGTTTCAGGTAGGCCTCTTCCAGCAGCCAGGTGCCGGGCCGTTCGGTCGCGGCCGGCTCGGAATGGCCGAGCGCGATCGCGCGTGCGGTGTCGAAGCCGTCCTCGGGCGCGTCCATGCCCGCGGCCGCCGAGGCAGCGGCGAGGCTGCCGAGTAGCGTCGCATGCGCCGGATAGCTGTTGCGTCCATCCATCCCCGCCGCGATCGGTGCATAGAGCGAGAAGGGCACCTGGCAGGCGACGAGCCGCACCGCGCGCGCGATGCCCTCCGCGTCGAGCCCTGCGAGTCTCGCCGCGCCGGCCGCGGCGCCGAGGCTGTGCCAGGACCCGTCCACATGCATGGCGGGCTTGATGCGCCAGGCCTCGCCGGCGCGCGCCGCGACCTCGTAGCCGAGCGCGAAGGCGGCGAGCGCCTCGCGCGCGGGCGCGCCGGT
>NZ_JAKJIB010000415.1 GCF_021864505.1 Falsiroseomonas oryziterrae | reverse complement strand
CCCGGGCGCAGCTGGTCGATGATCTGCTGCGAGCTCGGGTTCTGCGCGTCCGCCGCGAAGGGCAGGGCGACGCCGCCCAGCAGAAGGGCGGCCGCCAAGGTGTGGCGCGTGGCGCTGTGCCGCATGGGGGGATCCTCCGGTCCTCGGTTCGTCAGGCGATCAAAGCATATCCCGCCTCGCCTGTCAGGCGAGAGGCGTCACGACGGCAGGGCGCCGAGCCGGCGCAGCCGCGCCGGCGTGTCCGCCCGCGCCTCGGCGAGCGCGGCCGCTACCTTCTCCTGGTCCGATGGCTCCAGAGGGCCGGCCAGCGCCTCGGTCCAGCCCTCGATGCGCTCGTCGGCGGCGCCGGCCAGCGCGCGGCCGGCGACGAAGAGCTCCGCGGTCGTCATGGGCACGCCGCCGCCGGCCGCGATGCTCGCCATCGACTGGCCGCGGTTGAGCATCGCGGTCACCCCGAAATGGCGCGCGAGCAGCGCGTTGAGGCGCAGCACCGTCGCATCCGGCGCGGCACCGGGGCGGGCGATGACCATGGCCTGGCGGGTGCCGACCATCAGCCCGGCGAGTTCGGCCGGGTTCTCGCGCTCCGACACCGCGCCGGGGGCGTGCAGCAGGTCGGCCACCTGCGCCGGGCCGTCGCCCATCATGCGCACCACGGGCTCGTAGAAGGCGCGCGCCATCTCCGCCTTTCCGGCGGCGACATCGACCTCGAGCCGCACGCGGTCGGGCGTGGTCAGCAGGGCGAGCCAGAGCCCGCGCAGCGCCGCGTCGCGCTGCGCGGCCGACATGCGCCGCGCGCCGCGCACGTAGAGGTCGTGGCGCAGCGTGCGCGGGTTGCACGATTCCTTGACCAACTCGCGCATCAGCGGGTCGTCGAAGCGCTCGTAGACGGCGCGCTGCGGGCCGGTCATCGCGAGCTC
Organism: Falsiroseomonas oryziterrae; assembly: GCF_021864505.1. Taxonomy (GTDB): domain Bacteria; phylum Pseudomonadota; class Alphaproteobacteria; order Acetobacterales; family Acetobacteraceae; genus Falsiroseomonas; species Falsiroseomonas oryziterrae. The sequence continues at coordinate 2,126 of NZ_JAKJIB010000415.1, read as the reverse complement.
GGGGAAGTTCTCGAGCAGCGTCGAGGTGCCGACGAAGTCGAGCTGCGCCGCGGCGAGGTCGCTGGCGACCTCGGCCTGCCAGCAGGGCGCCCAGTGGCCGTTCATGAATTCATGGGCCAGGTAGGTCGCCGACAGCTTCGCGGCTTCCGGAAGCCAGGCCGCGATGCGCTTGTCGGAGAGCAGCCCACCGGCCTCGGCGCCGAGCAGGTCGCGCACCAGCGACAGCCCCGCCGCGGCCTGCCGGTCGCTGCGGCCGGCGAGGCGGAGCCCGGCCTCGCGCACCAGCCGCTGCACCAGCAGCATGCCCTGCCAGCCGGGCAGCGCGTTGTAGCTGACATGCGCGACGCCACCCGCGCGCAGCTTGCTCCGCAGCAGCCGCACGATGCCCTGCTTCACCGGCTCTCCGACCCAGCTCCAGACGCCGTGCGCGGTGACGATGTCGGCCTCCGGCAGGGCGGCGGCCGCTGGGCTCTCGGCGAAGGTGGCGAGGTCGGCTTCCAGGAAGGTGACGTTGGCGATACCCGCCTCGCGCGCCAGCGCGCGCGCGCCGGCGATGTGGCCGGGCGCGAAGTCCAGCGCGGTGACGCGCCAGGACGGGTTGGAGGCGGCGACGACGAGCGCGCCGATGCCTTGGCCGCAGCCGAGCTCGACATAGTGGGCCCCTTCGTCGGGCACGTCCCAGTGCACGCCGGAGAGCAGGCAGGCGAGCTTTAGTTGCGTCGGCATCTGTTCGCGATAGACGCCCGGATCGTAGTCGATGTCGGTGACGTAGCCCTGGCCCCAGGCGCTGCTCATGGAAATCCGGTCCTTGGATTCAGTTGGCCGGCGCGGCGCCGGCATGTTGCGCCGCCCGGGCGGCGTGGAAGAACTCGACCACCTCGGCCTCGAACAGCGCTTCCGTGCCGTGCGCCTCCCGGCCGGAGGCCGGCAACCAGGTGTTCCAGCCGAGCCGCGGCGCCGGGTCCGTCGCGGGATCGAGCCGCAGCGGCGCGATCTCCTCGGCCGCGATGACCGGGTTCACGGCGAAGCCGGTCTCATGGCCGAGGAAGGCGCGGATGAGCGAGGTGAGCCGTGCGAGCGCCGGGCGGTCGGGCAGCAGCCGGTCGAACTCGTTGGTCGACAGCGGCCCGAGGCGGAGCACGACGCGCGCCGAGGCGTCCCAGGCGCGCACGCCGATGGTCGCATCGATGCCGAGCCGGGCATGCTGGCCGCTGCCGAGGCCGACCGGCAGGCGGGTGCGCTGGTCGGGCGGCAGCGAGAGCCAGGCGCCGGCGAACTGCTCCACCTCGACTGGCTGGCCGAGCCAGTCCGAGACGAGGGCGCGCAGCCGCTCCGCCGAGCGCGGCCGCGTCGCGAAGAGCCCGGCATAGTGCATCAGCGGCTCGGGCCCCGCGGCGACGCGGTCGGCCAGGTGCGGCGTGCCATGGCCCGACAGCGCCAGCAGCACGCCGGCGATCGGCCCCGGGCCGGGCGGGTCGGCCAGCACGGCCATGTCCGCCGCGCGGTGCGGGCGGTACTTGGCGCCCGCCTCGGCGAACTGCGCGACCAGCCGCTGCGCCAGCATGTCGAGGAAGTCGGGCAGGCTGCGGGCGCGCGAGCGGACCTGCTGCACCACCGCTTCCGAATAGTGGCGCGGCAGAACGCCTGCGGGGCCGGTGAGGCCGATCAGCCCGATGGTGAGCGACGGCGCGTCCTCGCCCCGGCCGCGGTCGAGCCGCAGCACGTCCCCGGTCGGATAGGCGAGGCCGTGCGGCGCATGGAAGCGCGCCGCCTCCGCCGGGCTGTCCGTTCCGCGGTCGGCGCAGAGCAGGCGCACCGCGGCGTCGAAGCTGAAGCGCTCCGGTTCCTTCGCCAGCCGCTCCAGCGGCGAATCCGGCGGGCTCACAGAAGCACGCGCGAGCCCGCACGCGCGGGCCACGCGGCGGCGCGTCCCGGCACGCCGCGCAGCACGGCGCGCGTGCGCACGAAGGAGTTCACGCTGGCATGCAGCGCGAGGAACCGGTCGAGCACGGAGGCCAGCAGGTACAGGCCGCCGGTCTGCCAGCCGCGCTGGTCGAAGGTGAGCGTCACGTCGACGCCGCGCGCGAAGGCGCCGCCGAGACCGCGTGGCCCGGCAGGCAACCCGG
>NZ_JAKJIB010000414.1 GCF_021864505.1 Falsiroseomonas oryziterrae | reverse complement strand
CCCGCGCCGCCTGGGTCGCGCCGGAGGGTGGGGCAAGATCCTCGCGCCCGATCGCGGCGAGCGGCGCGGCGGCGATCTCGATCCGCGGTGCCTCGGGGTTCGGCAGGCCGGCCGCCAGCGCGCGGCTCGCCTCGGCGACCACGGCGATGCGGACCTGCGCGACCCCGCCGGGCCTCAGGCCGATCAGCTCCGCCGCGCGGCGCGAGAGTTCCACCACGCGCCCGCTGTTCGCCGGGCCGCGGTCGTTCACGCGGACATCGAGTTCGAGCCCGGTCTCGAGGTTCGTGACGCGCAGCACCGCCGGCATCTGCAGTGTGCGGTGCGCGGCCATGAGCTGCGCGGGATCGTGGATCTCGCCATTCGCCGTCCGCCGCCCGGCCCAGCTGTCGGCGGCGACGACGGCAAGGCCCGTCTCCACCAGCCCGAAATCCTCGCGCGGATAGAACCAGACGCCGCCCATCTGGTAGGGCGCGCCCACAAGGTAGCGCGGCTGCGGCTGCGGCTGCGCGCAGGCGCCGAGGGCGAGCAGCGCGGCGAGCGCCGCGGCGTGGCGGGACATGGCGCGGATCAGGCCACCCGGTCCGACAGCATCCCGACGACGAGCGCGTAGAAGTTCGACGGGTTGTAGCGCCGTATGACGTTGAAGTTCGGATAGACCGCGAAGGCCTGGCCGCGCGGTCCCCCCGGCAGCAGGATCGCCGCCTCCAGGTCGAGGGCGGGCAGCGGCTGGCCGTCCGGGCGCCGCACGCCCATCCGCACCCATTCGCGCAGCGGCCGCGTATTCTCCCGCCGCGCCTGCTCCGGGTCGAAACCGGCCGGCAGCGCCACCTCGCGGCCCCACAGCTCCTCCTCCCGCCAGCCGGAGCGGGCGAGATAGTTGCCGATCGAGCCGAGCGCGTCGGGGATGCTGCCCCAGATGTCGCGCCGCCCGTCCCCGTTCATGTCGACGGCGAGGCGGTCGAAGTTGGACGGCATGAACTGCGGGTGGCCCATCGCGCCGGCCCAGGAGCCGCGCATGCGTTCCGGCGTCACGTGCCCTGCGTCGAGGATCCGCAGCGCCGCCATCAGTTCGTTGCGGAAATAGGCGCTGCGGCGCCCATCCCAGGCGAGGGTCGCGAGGCTCTCGACGACGTTGAAGTTGCCGGTGAAGCCGCCGTAGTTGGTCTCGAGCCCCCAGATCGCGACGACGACGCGCGGGCTGACGCGGAAGCGCGCCTGCACGGCCTCCAGCGTCGCGCGGTTGTCGGCGAAGGCGCGGCGGCCGCCGTCGATCCGGCTCTGCGACAGGCGCGCGTCGCGGTACTGCTCCCAGGTCTGGGTGAATTCCGGCTGGCGGCGGTCGAGTTCCAGCACGCGCTCGCTCGGGCGGATGCCCGACAGGGCGCGCTGGATCGTCGGGTTGGAGATCCCGTTGCGCCGCGCCTCGGCGCGCACGCCATCCAGGAAGGCCTCGAAGCTCTGGGTCGCGCCATGCGCGCCGGTCGCGACGGCGGCAAGCGCGGTGGAGAGGACGAGGCGACGCGTCAGGGCCATGGCGGGGTGGATGCCACAGGCGGCGCGCCGCCTGCAACGCGTCCGCGAGGGTCCGCCGCCGCGGGCGCGGGGAACGGCCCGCCGCGTCGCGCCTCAGAACCGCACGAGGCCGAAGGCGACGAGCCGGTTGGCGATGCCATGGCCGACCCCGCCCGGCGCCGTCGCGGCCGCGCCGTTCTCGAGGTCGCGCCGGCTGAAGACGTACTCGACCCCCAGGTCCAGCCAGCCGAAGGGCTGGCGCTGCGTGGGCCGGTCCGCGAAGGGGCTCCAGACCAGGTTGGCGATGACCTGCTGCATCTCGCGGTTCAGCGACAGCGCGCCGGCGGAGCCACGGGTGAAGGCGTCGGCGCTGTCGGGGAAGTCCTGGCGGGCGTAGGAATACGCGAGCGTGCTGCGCAGCGTGTCGGTCCAGAACCGCCGATAGCCGATGGTGCCGCCGTAGGTCGGGACGGCGTCGAGGCTGTAGCTGAGCAGCGACGGGATCCCGAAATTCGTCACCGCCCCCTGGCCGAAGCCGTTGCCCGCGAAATAGCGCCCGATGCCCTCGCCGACATAGCCCATGATGGTGAACTCGTCCCGGCCGAGTGCCGGGAACAGCCTGCCCGCCGGCAGCCGCAGATGTCCGGCGAGGCCCCAGCCGAGGGTCGAATCGGATCCACCCGGCTGCAGGGTCGTGTTGTCCGTGTCGAGGTTGATGCGTCGCACCAGGCCGCGCAGCACGGCCTCGGTGCCGCCGTCGCGGTAGGTGAGCCGAGCGAGGAGGTCGGGCGTCTGGTCGAAGACCGGGCTCGCGCCGCCGTCGAACCGCCCGGGCCCGAAGGCCGGCCCGCGGATTGTCGTGACGTCGCCATAAGGCGCTTCGAGCGAGGCAGCGAGCGTCCAGTTGTCGTTGAAGCGATGCGTGGCGCGGATCTGCGCCTGGCGGATGAAGGATTGGTTGAGGTTCGTGGCGTCGTGGAAGGCCTCGATCACGCCCTCGTTCCAGAGGCTGTTCGCCTGGCCGATGAGGTAGCTCCAGCTGTCGCGCGTCAGCTCCGCGAAGGCGAGGCGCAGCCGGAACGCGAGATCGCCGCCCGGCGCGATCTCGCCGCGGAAATCCGCCTCGATCGTGGTGTCGAGGCGGCCCCAGGCCGTCTCGGTCCTGGTGTCGAGGCCGATCCGCGAGCCGCGCGCGGTGAAGTCGCCGCCGCCCGTCTGCCCATCGGCCGGGCTGGCGGTCAGCGGAATGGTCTGCACGGCTGCCGCGTCGGTCTGGTTGCGGGCGTTGAAGTCCGCATAGCCCGTCATGCGCACGAAGCCGTAGAGCCGCACGGTGGTGTCGCTGTTCGGGACGCGCAACGCGAGACCGTCGAGGCTCCCACGCAACGCCTCGTCCACCTCGGCGCGCACCACATCGGGCGAGCGGGAGGGTGGCGGAGGCGGCGGCTCCGCGCTCAGTCTCGGGACGTCCGGCGAGGTGTCGGGCCGCGACGCCAAGGTGGCGCCGCGCGCAGGCGGCGCCGCGGGGCGTGGCGGCGGCGGGGATGAGACCGGAAGAGCACGTGTCTTAA
>NZ_JAKJIB010000413.1 GCF_021864505.1 Falsiroseomonas oryziterrae | reverse complement strand
GGCCGGTGTCGGCATTGGCCGCGGCGAGGAGCGGCGAGATCGGCTCGAGCGCCGGCGCGGCGGGGGCGGCGGCCTGCTGCGCGGCCGGGGGCGGCGCGCCGGTCGCGATGGCCGACTGGTAGATGCGCGGCGGCGAGACGAGGGCGTCGCCGACGAGGCCCGCAACCATGAAGGTGATGCCCGCGGTCAGCACCGCGGCGGCCGCCTTGTTGAACTCGAGAGACATCCCGGATCGAACCCTTCCAACCGCGGCCAGCCGGGGCACCGGGGCGCCGCCCTGGCGGCGACATGGCGCCACGCCGGCGGGCTTGCGCCCGTGTCGCCGTGCCGTAAAACGCGCGGAACATAGAGGCGGTGTGCAACCTCGACAACCCGCCTGCCTCGCGCGGCCCGCCCGTTGAACGCCCGCAGAACCGCAGGATCACATCCAGGATCACATGATGGACAGCCCGGCCGCCGAGTTGCGCAACGCCGTGTCGCCGGAAGCAGCGGGTTCGGCTGCGCGGACGATCGCCTTCCAGGGCCTTCCCGGCGCCTATTCCGACCTCTCGTGCCGGCACGCCTATCCGGGCTGGACGACGCTGCCCTGCCCGTCCTTCGAAGCGGCGATGCAGGCGGTGCGCGACGGCCGCGCCGCGCGCGCCATGCTGCCCTGCGAGAACTCGCTCGCGGGCCGCGTGCCGGACATCCATCGCCTGCTGCCCGATTCCGGCCTGCATGTGGTCGGCGAGCATTTCGAGCGCGTCGAGCACTGCCTGCTGGCGCCGAAGGGGGCCAGCGTCGCGACGCTGAAGCGCGCGCACAGCCACCCGATGGCGCTCGGCCAGGTGCTGAACGTGCTGAAGGAGCTGAACCTGCAGGCGGTGATCGAGGCCGACACCGCCGGCGCCGCGGCGCTGATCGCCGAGCGCGGCGGCATCGAGGACGCGGCGGTCGCCAGCGAACTCGCCGCCGAGGTCTATGGTCTGCAGATCCTCCGCCGGAACATCGAGGACGCGGCGCACAACACGACGCGCTTCTACGTGATGGCGCGCGAGGCCCTGCCGCCGCCCTATGGCGACGGCCACTGGGTGACGAGCTTCGTCTTCCGCGTCCGCAACATCCCCGCCGCGCTCTACAAGGCGCTGGGCGGCTTCGCGACCAACGGCGTGAACATGACCAAGCTCGAGAGCTACATGGTCGGCGGCTCGTTCAACGCCACGCAGTTCCTGGCCGACGTCGACGGGCATCCGGAGGAGCCGGGGCTGGCCCGCGCTCTGGAGGAGCTGGCGTTCTTCTCGGCCGACCTGCGCATCCTCGGCACCTACCGCGCGCACCCCACGCGGCTGGCGCAGCGCGAAGGCAACTGAGGCCCGGTCAGAAGAAGCTGGGCGGCCGGACGCGCTCGACGCCACCGCCGCGGATCACGCCGCGCCGGCGCAGGCAGTCGTTCAGGGCGCGCGCCTCCGCGTCGGCGACGCGTGCCCGCGTGCGCTCCTGCTCGCCGGAGCTGGAGAGGTTGGCGGCGCGCCAGGCCTCGCGCACCGTGTCGCTCCGGCTCGCCTCGGCGCGGCATTCGGCGACGGCGGGATCCTCGGTCGGGGCGGCCTGGCGCGCGGGCGCGCCGCCGCAGGCCGCGAGCAGCAGCAGGGCGAGCGCCGGCAGGATGCGGGGCGGTTGCATCAGGCGGCCTCCAGCCAGTCCTCGATCAGCCGGCGGGCGATCGAATCGACGCGCGGCAGCGAGAAGCCGCCGGCCTCCGGGTTGCGCAGCTCGGCGCGGCTGAACCAGCGCGCGTCCTTCAGCTCCTCCGGGTCGATGCGGATGTCCTCCGTCAGGCCCTCGGCGTGGAACCCGAGCATGATGGAGGAGGGGAAGGGCCAGGGCTGGGAGGAATGGTAGGCGACCTTGCCGACCAGCACGCCCGTCTCCTCCTGCACCTCGCGGCGCACGGCTTCCTCGAGGCTCTCGCCCGGTTCCACGAAGCCGGCGAGGGTCGAATACATGGTGACGTTGGGGAAGCGGTGCGAATGGCCGAGCAGGCAACGGTCGCCGCGCACCACCAGCATGATGACGGCCGGGTCGGTGCGCGGAAAATGCTGCGTCCCGCAGGCCGTGCAGGCGGTCGCGTTGCCCGCGCTGCGCGGCGTGCAGGGCGCGCCGCAGGCGCCGCAGAAGCGGTGCTTCGTGCGCCAGTGCATCAGCCCGCGGGCATGCGCCAGCACGCTCGCCTCGCCCGCGGGCAGCAGGCCCGCGACGCTGCGGAGATCGGCGAAGCCGCCCATGCCCTCCGGCAGCAGCGGCAGCGGGTCCTCGGCCGCCGAGCAGTCCACGGCGAAGACCGGGCGCTTCTCCCAGAGCCCGAGGAAGGCCCAGGGGCCGTCCTGCATGCGCACCGCCTCGGCCGCGGCGGCCGTCAGCAGCACGGCCTCGGGCCTGCCGGCCTCGACGCCCTTCATCAGCGACTTCGCGCGCCAGACCGGGGCGAAGAGCGTGTCCGGGTCCGCCAACGCCTGGTGGATCCAGTCGGCGTCCTCGCGCAGCGCCGAGGCGCGGTCGAGCGGGCTGCCGGTGTAGGCGTTGGGCCGGCTGGCGGGGAAGGAGAGCATGCGGGCGGTGATGTGCCACGCGGCCCGGGGGGCGGCAACCGAGCCGGATCGCGGATCGGTGCGCCGCCGGGCGCACCATTGCCGCAGGCGCCCGCAGGCCCGATATTGGGGACGGAAGGTCGGCGACGGACGTGCCCCTCGCCAACCCGGTCAGGTCCGGAAGGAAGCAGCCGTAACGAGTTCTCGCGCGGGTCGCCCGCCGGCCTTCCACCCTCCCCGAGGGACGTGACCCATCACTGGCCCCACCGGGCCCCGAGCGATCCCGGACCCCATGGCCAGCGACCTTCTCGGCAATCCGCTTCCCGACGACGAGGCCCTGCCGGAGCCGCCGGCGCCTGACGGCCCTGGCCTGTTCGGCGATCCGGCGCCGCCGTCTGCGCCGGCCCCCGCCCCGGCCCCCATTGCGGGCGCCAGGCCGGTCGCGGAGGCCGCGCCGGCCGAGCCCGCCGCGCCCTATCGCGTCCTGGCCCGCTAGTACCGCCCGAAGAGCTTCAGCGAGCT
>NZ_JAKJIB010000412.1 GCF_021864505.1 Falsiroseomonas oryziterrae | reverse complement strand
GGGGCGCGCCGGCGCCGGGCAGCCAGAGATCGGCCTCCGGCAGGCGCGTGCGGGACGGCGGCGGCGTGATGCGGCCAAGCTCGGTGCGCGCCGGCCCGTGCTCGATCGCCTCCAGCACCACGCCAGCCTCGCCGCCGATCAGCCGCGCGCAGCCTGGGGCCGCGAGCAGCGTCAGCGCGAGAAGTGCACGACGGATTCGAGATGCGCGGACCATCGGAACTGGTCGACTGGCGTGGCGGCGGCGACGGCGAACCCGGCCCCGTGCAGCACGGCGGCATCACGCGCCAGCGCGACCGGGTTGCAGGAGACGTAGACGACGTGGCGCGCCGCGCTGCGCGCGATCTGCGCCACCTGCTCCGCCGCGCCGCCATAGGGCGGGTCGAGTACGACGACGGCGAAGGGCTTGAGGTCGGCTGGCAGGAAGGGCTGGCGCGCGAGGTCGCGCCGCACCGCGTCCACCCGGGCGCCCGATCTCCGCACCGCCGCGTCGAGCGCCGCCACCGCCTCGGCGCTGCCTTCCACCGCCGTGACGCGGCCGCGCGCGGCGAGCGGAAAGCTCAGCGTGCCGAGGCCGGCATAGAGATCGAGAATCCGCGCCTTGGGCGGCAGCTTCGCGGGCAGGCCCGCCAGCACCGCCGCGACGATCGCCGCCTCGCCCTCGCGGCTCGCCTGGAGGAAGGCGCCAGGCGGCGGCGCGACCTCGATCTCGCCGAGCATCAGCCGCACCGGCCCGGTCTGCGCCGCCGTCTCGTGCAGGCCGTCGCCTTGCGCCCAGGCGATGCGCGGCAGGCCGAGCTGCTGGCCGAAGGCCGCGAGCAGCCTGCGCCCGGTCGCGTCCAGGGGCTTGTCGGTACGCAGCAGGATGTCGGGGCCGCTGTCGAGCAGGTTCACCACCGCCGATCCCTCGCGCGCCAGCGCCGGCAGGCGCCTCAGCAGCGCGCGCAGCGGCGCGACGAGGGCGAAAAGCGCGGGGACCAGGATGCGGCATTCGCGCAGGTCCAGCACCTCGTGCGAGCCGCGCGGGTGGAAGCCGATGGCGACGCTGCCGTCCGGCCGGCGGCGCAGCGCGAAATCCGCGCGGCGCCGGCTGTCGGGCGGCGTCGCGACGGTCTCCGCGACCGGCGCATCGGCGAAGCCGGCCCGCGCCAGCGCCTCGATGAGACGCGTGCGCTTCCAGCGTGACTGCGCGCCGAGGTCCCAGTGCTGCAGCGCGCAGCCGCCGCAACCTTCGACGAAATGCGGGCAGGGTGGCGCGACGCGCTCGGGCGACGGCGCTTCGACCGCCTCCAGCACGGCGCGGCCGCGCCCTGCCGGCCGCGCCATGACGCGCTCGCCTGGCAAGGCGAAGGGTATGTGCAGCGGGCCGTCCGGCGTCTCGGCCACGCCGTCGCCGGCGGAGCCGATGCGCGCGATGGCGAAGCGCATGCGGCTTCCGCCCGGACCCTTGCCCGCGAGCGGCGAAGGGTTCGGCGGCTCAGCCGCCAAACGCGTTGAGGCCGGTCTGGGCGCGGCCGAGGATCAGCGCGTGCACGTCATGCGTGCCCTCGTAGGTGTTCACAGTCTCGAGGTTCATGACGTGGCGGATCACGTGATACTCGTCCACGATCCCGTTGCCGCCATGCATGTCGCGCGCGACCCGGGCGATATCCAGCGCCTTGCCGCAGTTGTTGCGCTTCACCAGGGAGATCATCTCCGGCGAGGCCTTGTGCGCGTCGAAGAGCCGCCCGACGCGCAGCACGGCGTGCAGGCCGAGCGTGATCTCGGTCTGCATGTCGGCGAGCTTCTTCTGGATGAGCTGCGTTGCCGCGAGAGGCTTGCCGAACATCTTGCGGCCCATCGTGTAGTCGCGCGCGGCGTGCCAGCAGAACTCGGCCGCGCCCATCGCACCCCAGGCGATGCCGTAGCGCGCGCGGTTCAGGCACTGGAACGGACCGGCGAGCGACTTCACGCCGGGCAGGCGGTTCGCCTCCGGCACGAAGACCTCGTCCATCATGATCATGCCGGTCACGCTGGCGCGGAGGCTGAACTTGCCCTCGATCTTCGGGAAGGTGAGCCCCTTCATGCCGCGCTCCAGGATGAAGCCGCGCAGCACGCCCTCGTCGTCCTTGGCCCAGACCACCGCGATGTCGGCGATCGGCGAGTTGGTGATCCAGGTCTTGGAGCCGCTGACGAGGTAGCCGCCATCCACCTTCTTCGCGCGGGTGCGCATCGAGGCGGGATCCGAGCCGGCGTCGGGCTCGGTCAGGCCGAAGCAGCCGACCCATTCGCCGGTGCGGAGCTTCGGCAGGTACTTCTGCTTCTGCTCTTCCGACCCGAAGGCGTGGATCGGGAACATCACCAGCGAGGACTGCACCGAGAAGGCGCTGCGGTAGCCGCTGTCCACCCGCTCGACCTCGCGGGCCATCAGCCCGTAGGCGACGTAGGACACGCCGGCGCAGCCATAGCCGTCGAGCGTCGCGCCGAGGAAGCCCATCTCGCCGAACTCATTCATGATCTCGCGGTCGAAGCGCTCGTGGCGGTTCGCCTCGAGCACCCGCGGCATCAGCTTCTCCTGGCAGAACTGGCGGGCCGCGTCGCGGATCATCCGCTCGTCCTCGGTCAACTCCTGGTCGAGCAGCAGCGGGTCGTCCCACTTGAAGGGCGGCAGCGAGGACTTCTTGGGGGCCTCGCCAGCGACCTGGGTGACGACGTTCATGGCTTCCTCCTGGGGACGCGGCGATACCCGCGCCGGTCTTCTGCGCGACCGCGGCCGCGCGGGGCGTCTTGCGGCAATCTAGGCCGTTGCCCGCCAGGGGCAACGGCCGGCGGCGATCACGCCGCCTCGGCGTCCGTCGCCGCGGCTTCCGGGGCCTCGGCAGGTGCCTCGGCCACCGTCTCGCGCCGCGGGCGCGGGATCGGGATTGTCATGAAGGCCGGCACGCTGTCGCCGAAGCCGCGCACCGGCGGGCCGAGATCCTCACGCCGGTAGTCACGGCGCTCGTCGCGGCGGCCTTCCTCGCGGCGCCCCTCGTCGCGACGCCCGTCCTCGTGGCGCGGGCGGCGGTCGTCCCGCCGCTCGTCGCGCGGGCGGTCCTCGCGCCGGGGCTCCGGCCCACGGGC
>NZ_JAKJIB010000411.1 GCF_021864505.1 Falsiroseomonas oryziterrae | reverse complement strand
CGCCGACGGCACCGAGCCCGCCTCCGATCAGCGCGCCGGTGCCGGCATTGCCCGACAGCGAGCCGACCGCCGCGCCGGCGCCGGCGCCGAGCAGCCCGCCCGAGACAGCGCGCGAGCCGGGCGAACTGCCGCAGGCGGCGAGCGCAAGCGAGATGGTGACGACCAGGGCGAGGGGCTTCCGTCGCATGGGATGTTCCTTCCGCATCTGCGGCAGGAACGCGCGGTCAGCCGATTGGATGCGAAGGCGGATGCGCCCGGCTCAAAGCGCCTGTCGAAACCGGGGCGGGCTCCTGGGCGGCGCCGCGGCTTTGCCGCGGCAACGCAGGGAAACTGCCTGGAATTGGCGCCTATGACGGGGCCCCCGCGAAGCCGCGAAGCGGTCTTGCGGGGAGTTCTCAGCGGATCGCCTCCACCAACCGGGCCGCCTCCTCCAGGACGGCGCGGCCGAGCGGGCTATCTGGCGGGATGTCCGGGCCTAGCAGGGCCATCGGCGGCTCCGACAGGCGGGTGGCGACGGCGGTGCGGCCAGCCTCGCCGGAGGCGCGGATCAGGGCACCGAGCGCCAGCCGCCTGACCAGGCCATAGGCTTCCTGGTCGAGCTGCTGGCGGCGGATCGTCATCAGCAGGTCGGTGATGTCGGTCAGCGTCTCGCGCAGGTCCTGGCTGCGCATGATCGGGGACTGGGCCATGGGGGGTCCTTCAGGCGGCCAGGGTGTCGAGCGGCCAGCGCGGCCGGGGGGCGTGGTCGAGCCCGTCGAGGAGGCCGGCGCGCAGCCGCTCGATGCCGGCCCAGGCGACCATGACGGCGTTGTCGGTGCAGAGCCGGATCGGTGGCGCGACGAGCGGGAGTCCGGCGGTTGCGGCCACTTTGGCGAGGGCCGCGCGCACCGCCCCGTTGGCAGCCACCCCGCCGGCCACGACCAGCGCCGTGGCGCGGGGCAGCAGAGCGAGCGCATGCCGCGCCCGGTCCGCCAGCACCGCGGCGACGGCGGCCTGGAAGCTCGCGGCGAGGTCCCGCCGCCCGGCCTCGTCCAGGCCCTTCGCGACCTGCTGCGCGACCGCGGTCTTGAGGCCGGAGAAGGAGAAGTCGCAGCCTGGGCGGCCGAGCAGCGGGCGGGGCAGCGGGATGCGGGCCGGGACGCCGCCCTGCGCGAGGCGTTCCAGATGCGGCCCGCCGGGCCAGGGCAGGCCGAGCAGCTTGGCCGATTTGTCGAAGGCCTCGCCCACCGCATCGTCGAGCGTCGTGCCCACCCGTCGGTGGCGCCCCACCCCCTCCACCGCCACGCACTGGCAATGCCCGCCGGACAGCAGGAGCAGCAGATAGGGGAAGGGCAGGCCGTCCGCGCTCACCGACGGCAGGCGGGGCGATAGGGCATGCGCCTCGAGGTGATTGATGGCGAGGTAGGGGATGCCCTGAGATGCGGCGATCCCCTTGCCAAGCGTGGCACCCACGATCAGCCCGCCGATCAGGCCCGGCCCTGCCGTGGCGGCCACGGCGGCGAGTCCCGCAGGCGTTGTCCCTGCCTCGGCCAGCACGCGGCGGACCAGGGCGGGCAGGTGGGCGAGATGCGCGCGGGCGGCGATCTCCGGCACCACGCCGCCGAAGGGGGCATGGTCGGCCAGTTGGCTCAGCACCGCCTCGGCCAGCACCGTGCCGTCGGCGCGCAGCACCGCCGCGGCCGTCTCGTCGCAGGAGCTTTCAAGGCCGAGGACGAGGGCCGATTCCTGCAGTTCCTGCATGGGTTCCCGCGTTCCGGGCACTTTCGTGGGGGGCATGGGGCCTATATGGAGCGCCACCATGTCGCTAGCCCATCCGTCGGGCCCCGCCCATCCCGGCGCCCATCCCCATATGCAGCACGGCGCCCCCCGTGCCGCAGCCGAGGCGCATGTGAAGCCGCATATCCGGGCGCTGCCGCTCCGGGTGGGCACGCGGGGATCGCCGCTCGCGCTCTGGCAGACGCGCCACTTCCTCGGGCTGATCACGAAGTTCTGCCCGGTGCTCCGGGACGCCAAGGCCTTCGAGGAGCACGCGATCGCGACCTCGGGCGACAAGATCCAGGACCGGCGGCTGGCGGATGTCGGCGGCAAGGGGCTCTTCGCGAAGGAGATCCACGAGGCGCTGTCCGATGGCCGCATCGACTTCGCGGTGCACAGCCTGAAGGACCTCGAGACCGAGTTGCCGCCCGGCATCGTGCTGGCCTGCACCCTGACGCGGGAGGACAGCCGGGACGCGCTGATCCTCGGGCCCGGGTCGAACGGCGTGGACCCGGCCGATCCCTGGGCCTGCCTGCCCACGGGTGCCGTGATCGGCACCGCCTCGGTCCGGCGGCAGAGCCAGATCCTGCATGCGCGGCCCGACCTGAAGGTCGAGATGATCCGCGGCAACGTGCAGACGCGGCTGGCCAAGGTGCGCGCCCCCGATGGTCCGGTCGCCTCGCTCCTCGCGCTGGCCGGGCTGCGTCGCCTGGGGCTGGAGGAGGAAGCTGCGGTGGTGCTCGATCCCGAAGCGATGGTGCCGGCGGCGGGCCAGGGCATCGTCGGCGTCACGGTGCGGGCCGACGACGTCGAGCTGCTGGACCTGCTCTCCGCCATCGAGGATGCCGAGGCGCGCGCCGTCTCCACCGCCGAGCGCGGGCTGCTCGCGGCGCTCGACGGGTCCTGCCGCACGCCGATCGGCGGGCATGCGCGGCTGCTGCCGAACGGCGAGCTGCACCTGACCGGGCTCGTGGCGCGTGCCGACGGGTCGTTCCTCCTGAAGCGCACGCTGCATGGCGCGCCGAAGGATGCCGCGCGGATCGGGCGCGAACTGGGCGAGAGCCTGCGTCGCGACAGCCCGGCCGATATCTTTGGCTGACCGCGACGCCGTGCTCGTCACCCGGCCGGAGCCGGGTGGCGCGGAGACGGCGGCACGCGTCGCGGCGCTGGGCTGGACCCCGGTGGTGGCGCCGGCGCTCGTCCTCAATCCGGTTCACCTCGAGCTCCCGGCCGCGCAGGCCCTGCTGCTGACCAGCCGTGCCGCGGCCCGTGCCCTGCCGCGGCCGGTGCCCGGGCTGAAGGTGATCGCGGTGGGGGAGGCGACGGCGGCGGAAGCCCGCGCCCGGGGCTGGGCGGATTGCCGCGCCG
>NZ_JAKJIB010000410.1 GCF_021864505.1 Falsiroseomonas oryziterrae | reverse complement strand
GCGGCGAGCCAGGCCGGCGCCTGCTCCGCCGGGGAGAGCGTGACCTGCCAATGGCCGATCAGGCAGCCCAGCGGGGCCGGCAGCCCGGGATGGAGGCGGCCCGCGGCGCGTGCGCCGGCCGCGCCGGTCAGGCCGGCGCGACGCAGCGTGTTGGCCATCACCTGCACCATCGGGCCGCGGAAGCCGTCGCCCGCCGATGGCAGGTCGAGCGCGGTCCGCACGGCCAGCTGCTCGAGGCCGAGGCAGGGCGAGGAGGTGCGTTCCTTGATGCCGGGCACGCCGACGAAGCCGATCAGCAACGCCAACGGCACGCCGAACAGCAGCCAGCCCGCGCCGCCGGGCCTCGCGCCGCGCGCGCCAGCAGGACCAGGCCAGAGATCGCTTCCCGACATGCCCCCCTTCGTCCATCCGCCTGGCGGAACGTACCGCGTGCGGATGCTACCGCGTCCTGCGCGTCCTGCGCGAGGGCGGAGCGGGCGGCACGACCATCGGCGGTGCCGGCGTGGCCGCCTTGCCACGCCGCAGACGGGCGTGCCCTTCGCCGGTCGGCCTCAGCGAAGATGCAGGCGGAATTCCTGCTCCTGCACCTCGACGCCCCAGGTGCGATCCCAGGCCTCGTGCACCAGGCGGAAGCCGGCCTGCTCGTAGAGATGGCGCGCGGCATGCAGCCCGGCGAAGGTGGTCAGCCAGACCTCCCGGAAGTTGCGCGCCTCGCAGAAGGCCAGCGCCTGGCCGAGCAGCCGGCGCCCGAGGCCGCCTCGCACGCTGTCGTCCACGAAGAACCACCGCAGCCGCGCCTCGGGTGCCGCACGACCGTCGATCACGATCGAGCCGACCACGGAAGGGCCGTAGACCCCGGCCACCTGGGCGATCCACACGCCGCAATCGGGGTGCGGCAGGGCGCGGGCGAAGTCGCCCACCTCGGCGGCCACCTTCGCCTCGAAGGGCAGACCGAAGCCCCAGTTCCGGGCGTACCAGGCCGCCTGCATCTCCACGACATGCGCGAGCGCGCCGGGTGGCGGCGTCTCGGTGACGGTCACATGCTGGATCTTGGTCTGGAGCATGGGCGCGGCCTCCGCAGGGAGCCCGCGCTCCGTGGCGCGGGGGCGCAGCAATGCCGCCTCGTTAATCATTCCGCAACTGTTTTTCGCCCTATGCGTGTATTTTTCAGCCGCAAGTTAACTTGAGGCTGATGCCCGGGCTTCAGAAGCGCCGCAACAGCCTGTCGATGTAGTCCAGCTCCTCCTGCGGGCGGCCGCGCTCCGCGCCGCGCCGGCGCAGTTCCTCCTGCAGCTGCCGGGTGCGGAGCTGCTCGGCCTCGTCCGGCACCCGGGTGTCGGAGCCGGCATCCTGCGCGCCCGGCGCCTCCCGCGTCCGGCGGCCGAGCGGGTCGCGGCCGGGGCCCTGGTCCTGCGCCTGGTCCTGGCCTTCGCCTTCGCCCTGGCCCTCGCCGACCATGTCGCCGGGCTCCTCGCCCTCCTCCTCGCCCTCGCCGTCCTGCTGGCCGAACTGGCGCTGCATCTGCTGCGCCATCTGCCGCGCACCTTCCTGCAGCTCCCGGATGGCGCGCTGCTGCGCCTGGCGCGCGTCGCGGCCCTCGGTCAGCTGTTCCTGCGCCTCGCGCATCGCCTGGTCGGCGCGGCCGAGCTGCGGCGGCACCTCGCCGGTCAGGTCGCCGAATTGCTGCATCACCTCGCCCAAGGCACGACGCAGGGCACGCTGGGTGCGCGCCTCGCGCCCGGCTTCGGTGCGGGCCTGCGCCTCGGCCTCGGCGCGCTGCTGCTGCTGTTGCTGCTCCTGCTGCGGCGTCGGGCGGATCCAGGGGGTGCGGCTCTGCTGCTGCTGCGCGCGGCGCTCCGCCTCGCGCCGCTGGGTCTCCGCCTCGGCGCGTTGGTGGCCGCTGTCGAGCATGCGGGTCTGGCGCTGCACCATGTCCTGCACCACGCCCATCTGCTGCTCGCCGCGCTGGCGCTGCTGGCGGCGCCGCTCCTGCTGCTCGTTGCGCGCGGTGCGGCCTTCCTCCAGCCCGCGCAGCATCTCCTCGAGCTCGGCCAGCTCCCGCTCGGCGTCCTGCATGCGGTCCTGGCGGTTCGCCTCGCGCATGCGGTCGGTGCGGCGGTCGAGGTCGCGCCGGTCCATCAGCCGATTCTGCGGGTCGAAGGGCATCGATTCGGCATTCTCGCGCTGCAGCCGCTCCGCCAGCGCCTCGAGGTGGCGGCGGATCGCGTCGCGCAGTTCCTGGATGCGCCGCTCCGTCTCGGTGCGCTGCTGCGCGTCGCGGTCCTGCCGCTCGGCCTGCTGCTGGTTCTGCTGCGGCTCCTGCCGTTCGCCGTCCTGGCGCTCGCCCTCGCGTCGCTCGCTCTCCTGGCGCTCGGCGTTCCGGCGCTCCTGCTCGCGGCGCTCCTGGTTGCGGCGCGCTTCCTCGAGCTGGCGGTTCGCTTCCTGCAGCGCCTCGCGCAGCGCCTCGCGCGCCTGCTGCAGGGCGCGCGCGGTGCGGTCGGCGCGGCCTTCCTCCAGCGCCAGCGCGGTCTCCCACAGGATCTCCTGCGCCTCGGGCACCGCCTCGGCGCGGCGGTCGCGGAGCAGCCGGTGGCGAGCCGAGCGCAGCGCGAGATAGGTCGTGGTGTCGTGCTCGAAGGCCTCCGGCGCGCCGGCGATCCGGTCGAGCTCGCGCCGCGCCTCCACGCGCCCGTTCGGATCGACCGACAGCGCCTTGCGCAGCGCGATGAGCTGCTGCGCGACGGGATGGGTGAAGCTGCGCTCCGGCAGGGTCACGGTGGCGGTGTCGGACACGCCCTCCTGCCCGGCACCGTCGCGCGCCCGCAGCACGATCTCGACCTCGAGCCCGGCCCAGGGATGCGCCGAGAGATCGGGCCCGGCCACGCCGCGCGCGGTCTTGGGCTGCCCGGAGGGCAGCGGGATCTCGATCACATGCGGGGCCGCGCTCGGCCGCGCCTTCAGCCGGATCTCGGCGGACAGCGCGGCGACGCCCCAGTCATCCTCGACCCGCCAGGGCAGGCGCGTCGCGAGCCCGCGCGGCGCGCGGCCGGGGGCTTCGGCGAAGTAGGCGCGCGGCGCCTGGTCGGCCTGCACGGTCAGCGTCCAGCCCGCGACGTCCGCGCCGTCGCGGC
>NZ_JAKJIB010000041.1 GCF_021864505.1 Falsiroseomonas oryziterrae | reverse complement strand
CTCTGGGCGACCGCGGCGGCACCGGCCACCTGGCTGGCGCGCAGCGGCCTCGCGCGCGACGCGCGCGGGTTCCTCCGCGTGGAGGCCACGCTGCAGGCCGTCGGGCAGCCCGCCGTCTTCGCGGCCGGCGACGTGGCGGGCTTCTCCCCGCCGCTCGCGAAGGCGGGCGTCTTCGCGGTGCGCCAGGCACCCGTGCTGGCGGACAACCTCCGCGCGGCGGCGCTGGGCCGGCCGCTCAAGGCCTATGTCCCGCAACGCGATTGGCTCGTGCTTCTGTCCACCGGCGATGGCCGGGCCATCGGCACGCGCAACGGGATCAGCTTCGAGGGGCGTTGGGTCTGGTGGTGGAAGGACCGCATCGACCGGCGGTTCATGCGGCGGTATCAAGGCGCATGAACTGGCTGAAGAGCCGCCAGGCGCGCCTTGTCCTGCTGGTGCTGGCGGTGCTCGTCGCGCTGCAGTTCACACCGCTCGGCCAGTGGCTGTCGGTGGATGGGCTGGCGCGGTCGCGGGAGGCGCTGGTCGGGGTGGTCGAGCGTCACGGGCCGCTCGCCGCGATCGGCTATGTCGCGCTGTATGTCTTCGTGATCTCGCTGGCCCTGCCCGGCGCCACGATCCTGACGCTCGCGGGCGGGATGCTGTTCGGCGCGGCACTCGGAACGGCTCTCACGGTCGCGGCGGCGACGGTCGGAGCGACGCTGGTGTTTCTTCTCGCGCGTCGCCTGTTCGGCGCCGACGCGCTCGAGCGACTGGGCGGCGCGGCGGAGCGGATCGCCGCCGGCATCCGGCGCGAGGCGGTGTCGTATCTGTTGTTCCTGCGCCTCGTGCCGCTGTTTCCCTTCTTTCTCGTCAACATCGTGCCTGCCTTCTGCGGCGTGCGGCCCAAGGTCTTCGTCCTGACCACGCTGTTCGGAATCGTGCCGGGAACGCTGGTCTATTCCCTGGCCGGCGCGGGGCTGGGTGCCGCGCTGGCGGCCGGCAGCAGCTTCGACGTCTCGCAGGTGCTGACGCCGCAGATGCTCGGCGCGCTGCTCGGCCTCGGCGCGCTGGCGCTGCTGGCGATCCCGCTGCGGCGGCGCTTCGCGCGGGACTAGCCGAGCCGCGCCGCAAGCGCGGGCGCGAGGCCGACCGTCTCGACCGGCTGGTGCGGCAGCAGGCCGGCGGGCCCCTGCCCCAGCGCAGCGATTGCGGCGCGTATGCCCGCTTCGACGGAGCAGATCACAGGCAAGCGGACCCGCTCGGCGACACGCGTGGCGAGGCCGGCGAGGCCCGCGCCACCGAGGATCACCACGCCGGCGCCATCCTTCGCGCAGGCCTCGCAGGCGGCGGCGAGGGCGGCAATGGCAGCTTCCGGGTCGCGCGCGATCTCGCCACCCGAGGGCGCCACGGTCCGCACGCCCGCAAGATTCGCGGCGTGGCCGCGGGCGGCGAAGAACTCCTCCAGCATCGGCTTCCAGGCCGCACCGCCGGTGACCACGCCGAAGCGCGGCGCGAGTCGCAGCGCCGCCGCGGCCGAGGCGTCGGCCAGCCCGACCACCGGCACCGGCGCGATCTCGCGCAGCGCATCCAGCCCGGGATCGCCGAAGCAGCCGAGCAGCACGGCGTCGGCGCCCGCGCCATGCTCGGCATAGGCGTCGAGCGCCGCATGGGCAGCGATTGCGGAGGCGGCGCGGGAGGCGATGTAGCGCGCACCGAACCGGCCGGTGGCGCCGGCGAAGGTCACGCCGGCAGGCGCCAGGTCGTTGGCGATCGCCACCAGCCTGTCGGTGATCGCCGCCGTCGTGTTGGCGTTGATGAGCAGGATACGCATGGCGCTCCCTTCGCGCCTGCGCGCGCATCTGTCCAGCGGGCGTGACGGATGGCGCGGACCGGCGCAGGATCGCCCGACTGGGACGGAGGACGGGCATGCGGACGCGCGCGGCGGTGGCCTGGGCGGCGGGGAAGCCGCTGGAGGTCACGGAGGTCGAGATCGAAGGCCCGAAGCCCGGCGAGGTGCTGGTCGAGGTCAAGGCCACCGGCCTCTGCCACACCGACCTCTACACCTTGTCGGGCGCCGATCCGGAAGGCCTGTTTCCGGCCATCCTCGGGCATGAGGGCGCCGGCATCGTGCGCGAGATCGGCGCCGGCGTGACCAGCGTGAAGCCGGGCGACCACGTGATCCCGCTCTACACGCCCGAATGCCGGCAGTGCAAAACCTGCCTCTCGCGCCGGTCCAACCTCTGCACCGCGATCCGCGCGACGCAGGGCAAGGGCGTGATGCCCGACGGCAGCACGCGTTTCCGCTGCGACGGCGCAGAGGTGATGCATTACATGGGCTGCAGCACCTTCGCGAACTTCACCGTGCTGCCGGAGATCGCGCTGGCGAAGGTGCGCGAGGACGCGCCTTTCGAGAAGATCTGCTACATCGGCTGCGGGGTGACGACCGGCATCGGCGCGGTGATCAACACCGCGAAGGTCTGGCCGGGCGCCAATGTCGCCGTGTTCGGCCTCGGCGGCATCGGGCTGAATGTCATCCAGGGCGCGCGCATGGTCGGCGCGGACCGCATCATCGGCGTCGACATCAATCCCGCGCGGCAGGAGATGGCGCGGCGCTTCGGCATGACCGACTTCGTCAACCCGAAGGAGGTCGGCGAGGACAAGGTGGTGCAGGCGATCCTGGACCTGACCGGCGGCGGTGCCGATTTCAGCTTCGAGTGCGTCGGCAACGTGAAGCTGATGCGCCAGGCGCTGGAATGCTGCCATCGCGGCTGGGGGGAGAGCATCATCATCGGCGTCGCCCCTTCCGGCGCCGAGATCGCGACACGACCCTTCCAGCTCGTGACCGGCCGGGTGTGGAAGGGCACGGCGTTCGGCGGGGCGCGCGGCCGCACCGACGTGCCGCGCATCGTGGACTGGTACATGCAGGGCAAGATCGAGATCGACCCGCTGATCACGCACCTGCTGCCGCTCGATCGGATCAACCACGGCTTCGAACTGATGGAGCGGGGAGAGAGCATCCGCTCCGTCGTGGTGTACTGAGCGCCACCAGGTCAGCCCGGCGACCGCGGGCCGAGCCGGGCGGCCGGCGCCACGCGCCGCGTCGCGGCGTGCGATCCGAAGGCTGGAATGGGATCCACAGTGGTGCGAAGCTTCGCGCGACGAGGAGGATCCGATGCGCAACGAGGACGAGATCTGGCGGCTGGTCGAGCAGAAGCGCGCAGACTACCAGGCGCTGGCCGATCGCGTCTGGGGGATGCCGGAGCTCTGCTACGCCGAGACGCGCTCGGCCGAGGAGCATCGCGCGATGCTGGAACGCGAGGGCTTCCGCGTGACGACGAATGTCGCAGGGATCCCGACCGCGGTGATGGGCGAAGCCGGCGAGGACGGGCCGGTCATCGCGATCCTCGGCGAGTACGACGCGCTGCCGGGGCTGAGCCAGGAGGCCGGGGTTGCGGAGCCGCGGCCGGTCCCGGGCGAGACCAGCGGTCATGGCTGCGGGCACAACCTGCTCGGCGCCGGCGCGATGCTCGCCGCCGCAGCGGTCAAGGACTGGCTTGCGGCGAACGGCATCCGGGGCCGCGTGCGCTACTATGGCTGCCCGGCGGAAGAAGGGGGCGCCGCCAAGGGGTTCATGGTGCGCGACGGCGCCTTCGACGACGTGGACATCGCGATCTCCTGGCATCCGGCCTGCTTCGTCGGCGTGAACGAACCGGTGAGCCTCGCCAACACGCGCATCGACTTCACCTTCCACGGCCGCACCGCGCATGCAGCGGCGCAGCCGCATCTCGGCCGCAGCGCGCTGGATGCCTGCGAGCTGATGAACATCGGCGCGAACTACCTGCGCGAGCACATGCCGTCCGATGCGCGCATCCACTACGCCTATCTCGATGCCGGCGGCATCGCGCCGAACGTGGTGCAGGGCCGCGCCAAGATCCGCTACCTGATCCGCGCCAAGAACCTCGAGGAGCTGCGGCCCCTGGTGGAGCGCGTGCGGAAGATCGCCGACGGCGCCGCGCTGATGACCGAGACGCGGGTGGAGACGCAGGTGATCTCCGCGGTCTCGAACCTGCTCGGCAACACGCCGCTCGAGGAGGTGCTGCACGCGAACCTGGAGCGCCTCGGGCCGCCACCCTTCACCGCCGAGGACCGCGCCTTCGCCGCCGAGATCCAGAAGACCCTGCGGGAGGAGGACATCGTGGCCGCCTACCGCCGGCAGGGCCTGCCGGTGCAGCCTGGCAAATCGCTGCCCGACTTCATCGTGCCCTATGGATCGAAGGGCGCGGGCATGGTCGGCAGCACGGATGTCGGCGACGTGTCCTGGAAGGTGCCGACGGTGCAGGCCCGTGGCGCGACCTGGGCGATCGGCACGCCGGCACATTCCTGGCAGGTGGTGGCGCAGGGCAAGTCGCCGCTGGCGCATGCGGGCATGGTGCATGTGGCGAAGGCGATGGCGGGCACCGCGGTGGACGCGCTGCGCGACCCCGATCTGATCCGCCGCGCGAAGGAGGACCATCGCGCGCGCACCGGCGGGAGGCCCTATGAGAGCCCGTTGCCGTCGGACGCGAAGCCCGCGCTCGGCATGTCGCTCGCCGAGTAGCGCTCAGGCATCGCGGCGGATGGACTGGTCCGCACCCATCCGCCGTTCCAGCCAGCGCACGCCGGCCGAGATCAGCAGGATCAGCACCAGGTATTCCAGGATGAGGATCGTGTAGATCTCGAGCGGGCGGAACACCGTCACGACCAGCTCGTTCGCCTTGCGGGTCAGCTCCTGATAGCCGATCACGCTCGCCAGGCTGCTCATCTTCACCACGTAGATGAATTGGTTGGCCATCGGCGGCAGGACCCGCCGGATCGCCTGCGGCAGGATGACGTGGCGCATCCGCTGCCAGGGCGAAAGGCCGAGCGCCATCGCCGCCTCGCGCTGCCCCTGTTCGATGCTCTGGATGCCGGCGCGGAAGATCTCCGCCTCGAAGGCGGAATCGCACACCGCGATCGCGAGCATGGCCGCGACGAAAACGCCGAGACGGATGTCGAGCACCACCGGCAGGCCGTAGAAGACCCAGAGGATCATCACCAGGATCGGCACGGCCCTGAAGACCTCGACATAGCCTCGGTTGATCCAGCGCAGCGGTCGCGCGCGCGCCAGGCCGAGCAGCGCCACGGCGAGGCCGAGCGTGATGGACAGCGCCATGGTCGCGAGCGAGAGCGAGACGGTCGCCCAGAAGCCCGACAGCATGAAGGAGAGGTTCGCCTGGCCGCGCGGATCGGTCGGATCCACGACGTGCCAGCCCCAATTCCCGCCGCAGCCGGCCAGGAACGGTCCGGCGGCCAGCAGAAGCACCAGTCCGCGAGGCATCGTCCCTGTCATGCTGTCCCTTGCGCTGTTGCACCGCAGCGACACATGTCGCACGCTCGCCGCAACGCGCAAGTTGAGATCGTCGAAGACAGGAGACTGCGACCATGAACCGTCGCTCGCTTCCCATCGCCGCGGCCGCCGCCGCGACGCTCACCGTCCCGATCCAGGCCCAGGCGCAGGCCACGCAGACCGGCAAGCTCTCCCAGATCCAGGCTGCCGGGCGGATCCGCTTCGGCACCACCGGCGACTTCAACCCGCTGAGCTTCCGCGACCCCGCCACGCGCGAATTCCGCGGGCACCAGATCGAGGCGGCGCAGCAGCTGGCGCGGGACATGAACGTACGGGCGGAGTTCGTGCCGACCGACTGGCGCACCCTGATCAACGGTCTCCAAGCGGACCAGTACGACGTCGTCTTCAACGGCACGACGATGTCGGTCGCGCGCGCGATGGCGTGCAGCTTCACCATTCCCTGGGGGCGCACCGGCTTCATTCCCCTGGTCCGCCGCCGCGACGCCAATCGCTTCGCCAACTGGGATGCACTCAACCAGCGCGGCGTCACGATCGCGGTGAATCTGGGCACCACCATGGAGCAGTTCGTGCAGCAATCTCTGCCGAACGCGACGCTCCGCCGCGTGGAGAGCCCGGCCCGCGACTGGCAGGAACTGCTGATCGGCCGGGTCGACGTCAGCATGTCGAGCCTGCTGGAGGCCGGGCAGCTCTCGCGCGAGCACCAGGACCTGGTGCCGATCCTCGCGGACCAGCCACGCAACCCGCTACCCATGGCCTTCATGGCGCCGCTGAACGACTTCGCCTTCACCAACTTCCTGAATGCGTGGATCCACATGCGCATGGCGAGCGGGATGTTCGACGAGCTGAACCGCAAGTGGGGCATCCTCCAGGGGTGAGTGCGGTCCCTCGCGTCGCGGTCGCGACGTGACGGCCCAGGGCGCCGGCCAAGCAGGCAGGAGAACACCAGCCGCCCTCCCGCGTTGACGCCGCGGTCGGAGCGGGAGGCGGCGGTGCCGGCGGATAAGCTGGCGAATCAGAGCCTGGCTGAAGACCTCGGCGCGCGGTGGGCCGCGCTGATGCGCTCCGGTGCCTGGGAAGCGGCGTGGCAACTGTCGGACGCGGCTCTAGCTGCGCGGCAGGGCGCGCGCGACTGGACGCTCCCGCGCCATCTCCAGGCCGTTTGGGACGGCAGCCCGCTGGACCGGCGCCGCGTCCTGGTGCGCTGCTACCACGGGCTCGGCGACACGATCCAGTTCATGCGGCTGGTGCGCCCGCTGCAGGCCATCGCGCGGGACGTCACCGTCTGGGCCCAGCCAGAGCTGCTGCCCCTGCTCGCGACGATGCCGGACGCGCCGCGCCTCCTGCCGCTGCACGACGGGACGCCCGACGCGGCACACGACGTCGACATCGAGATCATGGAGCTGGTGCACGCGCTGCGGATCTCGCCGGGTAGGCTGCCGGGCGAGATCCCCTGTCTTCATCCGCCGTCTGCGCAGCGGCCGGCGCGGGACGGTTTCGCGTTGGGGGTGGTCTGGCGGGCCGGCGACTGGGATGTGCGGGCCGCCGCCGAGATTGAAGGCCCCGCCGGCGGCGCCGTCGATGTGCCGCCATGCCGCGCGCCAAGCCGCGACGGCATCGCGCACATCCAGCACGTCGCGCACCTGGCAGCAGTCGCCATTGAGGGTGATCGGCTACCCGCGCAGCGGACGGATCAGGAAATGCGCAACCCAGCCCTGGTCCTCGGTACCCATCTGCCGCGGGCCGTAGATGCAGCTCATCCGCATCACCGCCGCCGGCATGCCGTAGCTGCGCGCGAAATCCAGCACATACTGGTCGGCCGCGCCCTTCGAGCATCCATAGGGCGTGTGGAAGTCGAGCCGTCGCCCTTCCGCGATGCCGGTGCCGCGCACCGCAGGGTCGCGCAGCACCCATGCGTCCCCGCGTTTCTCCAGCGCGATGTCGCCGAGGTCTCCATAGACCTTGTTCGTGCTCGCGAAGACCAGCGGGCAGGGCCCGCCGGACCGCTGGCGCAACAGGTCCAGCAGCACGAAGCTGGTTCGCAGATTCACGGCGAAATCTTCCTCCGGATCTGTGAGGCTCGTCGTCACCGCGACTTGTGCGGCGAGGTGGAAGACCGCATCGGCGCCGTCCAGCGCGGCGCGGAGCGCCGCGGCGTCACGGATGTCCGCCCGCATGACGTGGATGCGTGTCGGATGCCGCCGACGCAACCATGCGAGATTGCCTGCGACGCCCGGCCGCGCGAGCGAATCGTAGATCAGCACCTCGAGACCGTCCGCCGCGAGACTGTCCGCGAGGTTCGAGCCTATGAAGCCAGCCCCACCCGTGATGAGGACGCGGCCGGTCACGCCACCAGCCCCCTCGCCTCGAGCTCGCGCCTCGCGGCCTGCACGCGATCCTCGGCCTGCTGCCGCGCGACCCACTCCGCCAGCTCGGCAAGCCCGGCGCTGAAGTCGCGCCTTGCGGCGTAGCCAAGCACGGTCCGTGCAAGGGTAAGGTCGGGGATGCAGTGACGGATATCTCCGGCGCGCGTCTTGCCGGCGATTTCCGGCGCGATGGCCGGCTTGCCCATCGCGGCGGCAAGAAAGGTCGCGACCTCGGCCACGTCGCGAACCTGCCCGCTTCCGATGTTGAAGCCCCCCCCGGCCGCGGACGGCGCGTCGAGTGCGAGACAAAAGGCGTGTGCGACGTCCTGCACATGCACGAAGTCGCGCTGCTGCCGTCCGTCCTCGAAGATCACCGGCGCCTCGCCGTTGTGGAGGCGGGACGCGAAGATCGCGAGTCCTCCTGCGACGGTGTCGGGCAAGGTTACGATGGCGAAACCCCGCGTCTGTGCTGGCGTTTCGCTGCGCATCGCAACCCATCGGCAGGCAACGCCTTGTGACGGCGTCCCGCTGCACCCGGCGCCGGCCGAGCGAATCCTCATCACGGGGCGTGGCGCTTCGGTCGTGGAACGCCTACGGGCCCGGGCAGGCGCTGTCCAATCCGTACACGGGCGTTCGTCGTGATGGATGCGGTGCGCTGCGCGCGCATCGCGCTCGATCGCGGGATCGGGGGCGCGCTCGCGGCGCCTTCGGCGTGGTACATGAAGTCGCCCCGCGCGCAGATGACGGACCACGACGCGCATGCGGCGACGCTGCGCTTCGCCGCAGGCAGCGAATAATGGCGCTGCGGCTGCTGCTCACGCGTCATGCGGCGCATGGCGACGCCGGGCGCGTGCTGTCGGGCCGCACGGACCGGACCGGTCTGTCCGAGGAGGGCCGCGCACAGGCATCGCGCCTCGCCCGGCGGCTCCGCCGCGACGGTCCGCGCCACCTTGTCGCGAGTCCCCGGCGGCGCGCGCAGGAAACCGCGCGCATCCTCGGCGAGGCGCTGCGACTGGAGCCGCGCAGCGACCCCGCGCTGGACGAGATCGAGTTCGGCGCATGGACCGGGCGCAGCTTCGCGGAACTCGGCGACGCGCCCGGCTGGCCGGCCTGGAACGAGCAACGCGCGGTCGGCCGCGCACCGGGGGGCGAAGCGATGCACGAGGTCCAGTCGCGCGTCCTGGTCTGGGCCGAAGGCCTGCACGCCTCCGGGCTCGACGGCGCCGTCGTCGCCGTGAGCCACGCCGACGTGATCAAGGCGGCCGTGTGCGCCTATCTCGGGCTCTCCCTCGACGCGCATCTCCGCTTCGACATCGCGCCAGGCTCGCTGAGCGGGATCGAGCTTTGGCAGGGCGGCGGCCGCGTGCTGTTCGTGAACGAAGCCCCGGCGCCGGAGGCGTGGCCTTGACCGCAACTGCCGATCGAGGCCCGGAGCACATCCGCCGGCGCGCGGCCGAACTCGGCCCATGGTTCCACAACATCGACCTCGGCGGCGTGCGCACCGCGCCCGATCACTTCCTGGGCGATTATCCGGCCGTGAAGTGGCGCAGTTTCGCGCACGCCATCCCGGCCGACCTGACGGGCGCCTCGGTGCTCGACATCGGCTGCAATGGCGGCTTCTACAGCATCGAGATGAAGCGACGCGGCGCGACACGCGTGCTCGGCATCGATTCCGACGAGACCTATCTGACCCAGGCCCGCTTCGCGGCAGAGGTGACGGGCCAGGACATCGAGTTCCGCAACCTCTCGGTCTACGACATCGGCGCGATCGGCGAGCGCTTCGACCTCGTGCTCTTCATGGGCGTCCTCTACCACCTTCGCCACCCGCTGCTCGCGCTCGATCTGATCCACGAGCATGTCGCCCGCGGGCTTCTCGTCTTCCAGTCCATGCAGCGCGGGGCAGCCGAGGTCGCGGCGGTCCGGGAGGATCACGACTTCGCCGAGACGGACATCTTCGACGACCCTGGATGGCCCAGGCTCCACTTCATCGAACGGCGCTACGCGCATGATGGAACCAACTGGTGGGTGCCGAACCGCGCCTGCGCGGAGGCGATGCTGCGGTCCGCCGGCTTCGCCATCGCCGACAATCCGGAGGCCGAGGTCTACATCTGCCGGCGCGTGGCGGCGCCGCGCGGCGCCGGCGCCGTCTATCCTTCGCGCGGGAGCGGCCGATGATCGAAGCGGCGATGATCTGGAACGAGCCGAACAACAAGTCGCACTGGGATCCGGAGCTCGACCCGGGGTGGACGCGCTTCGCCGATACGGCGAAGGCCGCCGGCCGCGCGATCCGCTGTGCGCGCCCAACGCTCCCGCGCGTGCTTGGCGGCATGTCCCCGATCGAAGCCACCTTCTTGCGGAACATGGCGTCGAAAGGCGTCCTGGAGGAGGTGGACGCGGTCGCCGTGCATGGCTTCCCGCTCGACTGGAATCTCTGGCAGATCGGCGACTGGCCAACGAAGCTCGACGAGATCCGCGCCGTCACCGGCAAGCCGATCTGGGTCAGCGAGGTCGGCGTCTCCTCCTTCGGCGCAGAGGAGGTGCAGGCCTGGGGCCTCGCCCGCACCGCGCAGTTGCTGAAGGGCCGCGCGCCGCGCATCCACTGGTACAGCCTGCATGATCTGCCCAGGTCCTGGGAGGCAACGACCCGCCATCGCGAAGCGGAGGGCAGCTCCTATTATCGGCACTTCTACATGGGGCTGGTGCGGGAAGATGGCAGCCTCAAGCCGGCCTTCGCCGAGTTCGCCAGGCATGCGCCCGACATCGGCCTTTGCCAGTGGTTCCACTTCGAGGATCACCGGCTGGACGCATCGGTCGAGCTGATGAGGCGCCTTGGCGTCCGGTACCTCCGCACAGGGCTGTCCTGGGCCGATTCCTACCGGCCCGATGCGCTGGCCTGGTTCGACAGGCAGATGGAGGCGCTGCGCGACTTCCACGTCACCGTCACCTTCTGCTTCACGCCCGAGCACAAGGGCCCGGGCCGCCACCAAACCAGCCCACCCGACGAGCCGGAGGAGTTCGGGGCCTTCTGCGCCGAAATGATCCGCCGCTACGCCTAGGCCCGGCGCAGGTGGACGGAATCGTCCTGCCCGCGTCGCGGCCGCCCGGTGTCCGAGAGCCTTGACCACGTGCGACGCCCGCCCCCGCGCCCGGCGGACGGCGCGCCCGGCAGCGAGCCGAATCGTCCCGCCCGGCTTGTCCTCCGGGCCACTCCCGTGATGGATAGCGCCGATCAGGGGAAGCAGGGATGACCACGTCCGCCGAGGACGCGACGACCGAGGCCGCAGACGGTCTCACGGACGAGACGGTGCAGTGGGGCTTCCGCCTGCTCGCGGGGCGCGACCCGCTGAACGAGGCCGAGCGGGCGGCCTTCCGGGCCCTGCCCGACCTCGACGCGATGCGGCGCGCCTTCACCAACACCTCGAGCTTCCACGCCTTCTTCGACGCCGTGCTCACCGGGCGGCCGGTATGGACCATGCCGCTCTTCCTGCTCCGCCCGCCTGAGGACGGGACGGCGTGGCGCTTCGCGCCGCCGGATCTCGATCAGCCGGGATCGCAGCTCTGCACGCGGGCGCAGTTCGACGAGCCCGCCTTCCTCGAGATCGCGACCGCGATGGGCTTCCGGCCCGCCGTCTCCCGCGCCCAGTGGGAGCAGGTCTGGGCCGCCTCGGTGCTGGCGACCGAGGGACTGATCCGTGCGGGCCGGCGCGTCCTGCTGATCGAATCGGGCAGCGAGCGGCTCGGCGCGCTGCTCGCCTCGCGCGACGTCCTGGTGACCGCCACCGGCAGTGCGGCCAGCCCGCGCGCGGCGGAACTGCGCCGCACGCAGCTCTTCTACCCCGAGGTGATCCGCATCGAGGACTTCGACCGGTTCGTCGCCTTCGCGCAGGCCACGCCGGCCGATATCAGCGGCCTGCCCGGCGGCTTCGATGCCTGCGTGTCCTTCGGCCTTCCCACCCGCCTGGGATCCACCGCGGCCGCGCTCGACGCCTTCGAGGCCAGCCTCGCGCCGCTCCGGCCTGGCGGCATCGCGCTGCACAGCTTCGCCTTCAACCTGACCTCCGACACGCGGAGTTGGGAGCTGCCGAACCTCGTGATCCTGCGCCGGAGCGACATCGAGGCGCTGGCGACGCGGCTGCACGCGGCGGGGCACCGCCTCCTGCCGCTCAACCTGCATCCGGGCGTGCATCCCGAGGACGAGCAGGTCACGACGGAGGTCGGTGCGGTCCACGCACTCCGCCAGCGGCACGGCTTCCTCGTCGCGACCTCCTTCGGCCTCGCGATCCGCAAGGCCGGCTGATGCTCGGACGCCTCTTCGGTCGCCGCCGCGGCGCGACGCATGCCGCCCTGCCCCGCCGCCTCGAGGAGGCGATCGCCTATTTCGCGGGCCGCAGCAACCCGCATCATTACGCGCGCAGCGCCTATCTGGGCGACCACACGGCGCTCGCCCTGCTCGAAGGACGGCTGCCGATCTACCTCGACACGCGGGGCACCGACATCGCGCCGCACATCATGCTGTTCGGCATCTGGGAGCAGAACTACACGCGGCTGTTCCAGCGCCTGCTGCGACCGGGCGACACGGTGCTCGACCTCGGCGCGCATCTCGGCGTCTACACGCTCCTGGCCTGCGCCGCCGTCGGCCCCTCCGGCCGTGTGCATGCTTTCGAGCCGAACCCGCGTTACGCGGCGCTGCTACGGCGCTCGCTCGCGGTGAACGGCTTCACCGGCTTCGCCACGGCGCACAATGTCGCGGTCGGCGCTGCGGAGGGCCGGACCGAGTTGTTCTTCGACTGGGAGTACGCCGGCGGCGGCTATCTCGCCACGGACTCCGTGCCGCACCCGACCGGGACCGAGGCCGCGGCCTGCCGCGTCGTCGCGCTCGACGACCTCTTCGCGGACCCAGCCGTCACGGTCGATGTCGTGAAGATGGACATCGAGGGGACCGAGACCTTCGCCCTGCAGGGGATGCGGCAGTTGCTCGGCCGGTCGGCGCGGGTGCGCGTGATGTTCGAGTTCGCCCCCGGCATCCTGGCCGGCCATGGCTCCTCGGCGGCCGAGTTGATCGGTCTCTTTTCCGGGCTCGGTTTCCGCTTCTGGGAGATCGCCGCGGATTCGAGCCTGCTGCCGGTCGCGGCCGAGGACCTCGCGGAGCAACGCGACGGCGTGGTCAACCTCCTGGCCAGCCGCGGGGATCCCACCGCCGCGTAGCAGGCATGCCGCACGGCACGTTGAGGTGCCGGTTGCCACGTGGAAGAGTGCGCGCCGCCCTGTGCCGGGAGCCCACATGTCTGAGCGCGCCGCGCCGGTCGCCGCCGGCCTGCTTGTCACCACGGCTGTCCTGTGCGCGGCGCTCGCCATGGGCCTGCGCAACTCCTTCGGGCTCTTCCTCGCGCCGATGACGGAGGCGCATGCCTGGACCGCATCCGGCTTCGCCTTCGCCATCGCGCTGCAGGTGTTGCTGAACGGCGTGGCGCAGCCGCTCTGCGGCCAGGTGGCGGATCGGCTCGGCGGGCGTGCCGTGGTGATGGGCGGCGCCCTGCTCTACGCGCTCGGAATCCTGGGCATGGCCATGGCGGAGAGCATCGGGCTCTTCACCTTCTTCGCCGGGATCGTGATGGGTGTCGCGGTCTCGGCGGCCGGCATGCCCGTCATCATCGCCTCGCTGACCCGGCTTCTGCCCGAGAGCCAGCGGGGGCGGGCGGTCGGTCTCGGCACGGCGGGCTCCTCCTTCGGCCAGTTCCTGGTCGTGCCGGTCGCCGGCTTCGGCATCGCCGGCATGGGTTGGGAATGGACGCTCTGGCTGATGGCGGGGGCCGCGCTGCTGATGATCCCGCTCGCCATCCCCATGGCCGACCGGCCGGCGCCCAAGGCCGCCTCCGGCCCCGAGCAGACGGCGCGCGAGGCGCTGTCGCTCGCGTTCCGCACGCCGAGCTTCTGGTTCCTCTTCTTCGGCTTCTTCGTCTGCGGCCTGCACGTCTCCTTCCTGACGGTGCACCTGCCGGGCTTCGTGCACAGCTGCGGCCTGCCCGTCGCGGTCGGCGCTGGCGCGATCGGCCTGATCGGCCTGTTCAACATCGCAGGCTCGCTCGCCGCGGGCGAATTGTCGCAGCGGTGGAAGCGGCGGGAGTTGCTGGTGATCATATACGCCGCGCGCGGCGTGCTGATCGCCTGGCTGATGTGGGCGCCGAAGACCACCGAGACGATCCTGGTCTTCGCCGCCATCATGGGGCTGCTCTATCTCTCCACCGTGCCGCCGACGGTGGCGCTGGTGGCGCGCAACTTCGGCACGCGGTGGCTGGCGACGCTGTTCGGGCTGGTCTTCCTCGGCCACCAGATCGGCGGCTTCACCGGCGCCTTCCTGGGCGGGCTGCTCCTGGACATGACAGGGTCCTACGACCTGATGTGGAGCATCAACATCGCCGCCGCCGCCTTCGCCGCGCTGATCCACCTGCCGGTGAAGGACCCGGCGCCGGCCCGGCCGGCCGTGGCCCCGGCCTGATAGGCGCGGCCCGCCGCAGCCTGTAAGGTGGCGCCGGATCAGGGGGTTGCGACGCATGCGGCGATGGGTGCTCGTGACGGCGATGGTGCTGGCATTGGGCGGGAGCGGGACGGCCCAGCAGGGCGAGCCGCCGCATGCCTGGGTGTTCGGCTCCTGGACCGGCGGCATGTTCCCTGCCACCGAGACCTCCGGCCCCCGCTGCACCGGCCAGCCGACGGTAGTGTTCACCCGCGACGTCGTGCTGCGCGCCAGCCCCTTCGACGTCACCTATCGCCAGCGCCTGATCGAGACGGTGGCGGCCGAGCCGACGGCGCTCGAGTTCCGCCTGGTCCCGGCCCCGCCGCAGCAGACCCCCTTCGGCCCGCGGCCGGCGCAGGATGCCGGCTTCGGCTGCCCGGCCGGGCCCAATAGCCTGCGGGTCGAGCGCCGCGGCCCGAACGAGATCGTCTTCCCCGACTGCGCGGAATTCCCCTTCCCGCTGCAGCGCTGCGTCGGGAACTGACGTTGCGCATCGCGCTGATCCACGCGCTGCGGCACTCGCCCGCCGCGACCGAGGCCGCCTTCGCCGAGGCCTGGCCCGAGGCGCGGCTGATGAACCTGCTCGACGACAGCCTCTCGGCCGACCTCGCCCGCGACGGCAGGCTGACGCCGGCCATGACCGAGCGCTTCCTGACGCTGGCGCGCTATGCCGCCGGCACCGGGGCGGACGCGATCCTCTTCACCTGCTCGGCCTTCGGCCCCTGCATCGAGGTTTGCGCCCGGGCGCTTGCGCCGCTGCCGGTGCTGAAGCCGAACGAGGCGGCGATCGAGGAAGCGGTCGCCGCCGGCGGCCGCGTGGGCCTGCTCGCGACCTTTCCGGGCACGCTCGCCTCGATGCCGGCCGAGTTCCCGCCGGGCACCGACGTGGTGCCGCGGCTCGCCGAGGGCGCGCTCGCGGCGCTCGATGCCGGCGACGCGGAGGCCCATGACCGGCTGGCGGCAGAGGCCGCGCAAGGGCTGCGCGGCTGCGACGCCATCCTGCTCGGCCAGTTCAGCCTGGCCCGCGCCGCGCCGCGCATCGCGCAGGCGACGGGCTGCCGCGTGGTGACCACCCCCGACAGCGCGGTGCGGAAGCTCCGGCGGCTGCTGGCCGCCTGACGCTCAGCGCGCAGCCAGCGCGGCCATCACCTCCGCGACGCTCTCGCGCACCGCGACATCGGTGCCGAAGCGCAGGCCCACCATCACCACCGCCGCGCGCGCGCCGACCGCGTGGCGCTCCTGTGACTCCCGGACCAGCACGACCCGGTCGGCCGCGAGGAAGATCCGGCCATTCGCCAGGTCGGTCAGGACGATCAGCCGAAGCCCGGCCTCGGAGAGCCGACGCGCGACGGAGTCCACCGGCTCGACCGTGCGCTGCTGCACCCAGGCGGCGGTATCGATCACCGTCGCACCTTCGGCGCGGCCGATGCGCACCACCTGCGTCACGGCGAGGTGCACGGCGCCGCGCCCCTCGGTCGGCACGATCTCGACGAAACGCGGCGGCTGCTGGGCCAGGGCGGGGGCAAGCGCCGGGGTGGCGAGCAGGGCGGGCAGCGCGAGGAGAAGCCTGCGGGTCGGCATGATGAGGCCTCAACGCGCCGCGGCAGATCAGTTGCGCCGCGGCGGCGGCGGCGCGGCCGCGTCCGGGTCGAGCCCCGCCCGTCGCGCCGCGGTGCGCTTGGCGAGGTTATCCATGTAGACTGCGTTGTTGGTGCGCGCGAAGGCGGCCATGGCGTCGAGGCGTTCCTGCATCGGCGCACGCGGTGGCAGAGCGAGGGGCGCGGGGGGCTCGGGCGCCGGCTCCGGGCGCGGCCCCCAGGGCCCGCTGGCCACCGCGGAGCGGGCATCGCCCCAGGGGGATCCGGTGGACGCGCCGGAGGAGGCGGGCGGGCCAGCAGGCGCGGCCGTGCCCAAGGGTGCCGGAGAGGAGTTGGCCAGCGCTGCACCGGCCTCGGTCGGCCAAAGCGCCTCGGCCTCCGTCGCCGCGGCCGTCAGGGCGGGCAGCGGGCCCGGATCGTGGCCGCCGGCGAAGCGAACCAGTGTCTCGACCCGCTTGTCGATGGGGGGATGCGTCGCGAACCAGCCCACAGCGCCGGACAGCGCGGCGTCGTGCAGGAAGAGGGCGCGCACCTGCTCGGGGATGTCGGGCATGGCGGCGCGCTGCTCCACTTTCCGAAGCGCGCCGATCATGGCGTCCGGGTCGCCAGTCAGCTCCACGGCGCCGGCATCCGCCAGGTATTCGCGGTTGCGCGACAGGGCCATGCGCAGCACCAGCGCCAGGACATGGGCGATGATCGCGATCAGGATGCCGATCAGGATCAGGACCAGCATCGCGCCGCCGCCGCCGCTGTTGCTGCCGCGCGAGGAGGAGCGCGAGGAGCGGCCGCTGCCCACGCGGAAGCGCGCGAAGCGCAGGATGTTCCACACCCGGTCGGTGACCAGGGTGATGACGCCGACGAAGACCGCGGCGATCACGCCGAGGCGCGCGTCGCCGTTGCGGATATGCGCCAGCTCATGCGCGATGACCGCGCGCAATTCGCGGTCGTCGAGCGCATCCATCAGCCCGCGCGTTACCGTCACCCCGGCCGTCTCGCGCGTCAGGCCGGAGGCGAAGGCGTTGCGCTGCGGCGTCTCGATCACCGCGAGCCGCGGCAGCGCCATCCCGCGGCTGATGCAGAGCTCCTCCGTCAGCTTCCAGAAGCGCGGCTCCTGCCGCGGGTCGGTGACGCGCTTCGCGCCGGTGATGGCGTCGAGGATGCGGTTGTGCGCGAGGAAGGCGATGGCGAACCATACGCAGGCCAGCGCCAGCGCGGCCGGCACGATCACCGGCAGTAGCCGCGCCGCCTCCACCAGCCCCTGCTCGACGGTCCGCACCTGGCCCGAGACGATGAAGAGGGCGATGGCATAGCCCATCAGCGTCAGCAGGACGGGGAAGCCGGCCAGCAGCAGCACCGACCGGATCGCGGTGTTCCAGGCGTGGGTGCGAAGCCCCGTCGCCGGGAGCATGGCTCAGAACTTCACGCTCGGCGGGGTCTGGACCGCAGCGCGCTCGGCCTCGTCCAGCTCGAAGAAGCCGCGCTCCGTGAAGCCGAGGCTGCGGGCGAAGAACACCGCCGGGACGGACTGGATCGCGGCATTGAACTCGGAGACCGCGTTGTTGAAGAAGCGCCGCGCCGCGGCGATCTTGGTCTCGAGCGCGCTCAGCTCACCCTGCAGCGAGAGGAAGTTCTGGTTGGCCTTGAGGTCGGGATAGGCCTCGGCCAGCGCGAAGAGCCGCCCGAGCGCCCCGCTCAGCATGCCTTCCGCGGCCGAGGCCTGTTCCGGCCCGCGCGCCTGGGTGGCCTGGGCGCGCGCCTGGATCACCGCATCCAGCGTGCCGCGTTCGTGCGACGCATAGCCCTTCACCGTCTCGACCAGGTTCGGGATCAGGTCATGGCGCTGCTTCAGCTGGACCTCGATGTCCGCCCAGGATTGCCCGACCGTCTGCCGCAGCGCGACGAGCCGGTTGTAGATGACGACGATCCACAGCAGCAGCAGGACGATGACGCCCAGCAGGATCCATTCCATCCGAGAGGCCCCCCTTCTCGCCGCGCAGGCTACCGCCGCCTCTCGCGCGCGGAAAGCACGCCGTGGGCCTCGCGGAACGCCCTGGCCATCTCCGCTCCCGGCTGCGCGCCGCTGAAGAGGAGGTGGCGGTCCATCAGGAAGGTCGGCACGCCCGCGACCCCGGCATTGCGGAACGACTGGTCCTCCTCGAGCACCTCGAAGCGGTGATCGGACCGGGTGAGCATCTCGCCCATCCCCGGCAGGCCGGCCGAGGCGGCGATCGCGTCGAGCGTGGCAATGTCGCCGAGGTCACGTCCGCCGCGGAAATACGCATCGAACAGCGCCTCGACCACCCGCTCCTGCAGGTCCTCCGGCGCGTCGTCGGCATCCTGGGCCAGGTCGGCGGCCCGGATGACGCGATGCGCCGCGAGGCTGTTCGGCGTGCGCGCGATCAGGTCGAAGCGGAAGTCGAGCCCGGCGTCGCGCCCGACCTCGGCGACCTGCGCGTCGAGCTCGCGCGACCGCTCGAGCGAGCCGAACTTGCGCGCCCGGTACTCGTCCCGCGCGACGCCCTGCAGCGGCATGTCCGGGTTGAGCTGGAAGGGAAGCCAGCGGATGCGGAAGCGCAGCCCCTCGGCACGCAGCTCCTCCAGGGCGGCCATGAGGTTCGCCCGGCCGATCCAGCACCACGGGCAGATCACGTCCGAGATCACGTCGATCGTACGCATGCGCGAATCGCTCCAAACCGGCCTTGCAGCCTGATCAACAGAGCACGGAGAGGCGCTGCGGAACCATAACCAGCGCCGCCTCGGCCGCATTCGCGAAGGCCAGGCGCAGATGGCGGTCCTGCCCCGGCCCGAAGAACGGCCCGGGCAGGGTCATCAGCCCGTGCTCCGCGGCGAGGATCTCGGCGGCCCGCATCGCATCCGGCGCGCCCGGCGGAAGGCGGAGATAGGCGAAGTAGGTGCCGATGGCGTCGAGCCGCCACTCGGGCAGCTGCGCGACCGCGTCGCGGAAGACGGCGGCGCGGCCGGCCATCAGGGCGCGGTTGCCGGCGCGCCACGCGCCGAGCGCCGGGATCGCCCAGGCGATCGCCGCCTGGGCCGGGCGCGGCGGGCAGATCTGCAGCGTGTCGAAGGCCTTCTCCATCTGTTCCATCACCGCCGGCCCCGCCGCGACGGCGCCGAGGCGATGCCCGGGCACGCAATAGGCCTTGGAGAACGAGTAGAGGTGCACGAGCACGTCGCCCCAGTCCGGATCGCCGAAAAGCCCGTGCGGCGGCGAGCGATCCGCTGGCAGGAAGTCGCGATAGGTCTCGTCGAGGACGAGCATCGCGCCATGCCGCCGGCAGAGGTCGGCGATCTCGTGGATCACTCCGGCGGGGTGGATGGCGCCCGTCGGGTTGTTGGGCGTCACCAGGACCACGGCGCGCGCGCGGTGCTCGGCCAGCAAGCGCGCGACCAGGGCCGGGTCGGGCACGAAGCCGTCCTCCGCGCGGGTCGGCACCGGCACGGCACGCACGCCCTGCATCGTCATCGCCATGTGGTGGTTGAAGTACCACGGCGTCGGCAACAGCACGGCGTCGCCTTCGGCGGCCAGCACCGAGAGCGCCATCGCGAAGGCGAGGTTGCAGCCGGCGGTGATCGCGACCTCCGCCGCGCCGATGCGCGCGCCGTAGAAGCCGCTCATCTCCGCCGCCAGCGCCTCGCGCAGCGCGGTGTCGCCGGCAATAGGGCCGTAGCCGGCGCAGGCGGCGCTGCCCGCGGCCTCGGCGAGGCGCGCGAGCAGTTCGGGCGGCGGCGGGTATCCCGGCACGGCCTGCGTCAGGTCGAGCGGCGGGCCGGCGCGGCCATCGTAG
>NZ_JAKJIB010000409.1 GCF_021864505.1 Falsiroseomonas oryziterrae | reverse complement strand
TGGCTGGCGCGCAGGCCACTGGCTCGCCCTGCCGTGCGGTGGCGTGGTGCGCGGGCCGCATCCGGGACCCCGCACGCGGCGCGACGCGTGCGGGCAACCGTCGCGGCCTCGGTCCGCCGGGCGGACCGCGGGGCGACGGGTGGGGCTGTGACACGCCCGGCCGTCACGTCCTATCCTCGATCCATCGAGAGAAGGAACCGCGCATGTCCGCCGAGCAACGCCTGGCCGAGCTGGGAATCATCCTGCCGCCGCCGCCCGCGCCGGCGGCCAACTACGTGCCGTGGCGGATCGGCGGCGGGCTGCTGTTCCTCTCGGGCGTCGGGCCGCGGCATCCCGACGGCCGTTCCATCACCGGCGTGCTCGGCGCCGGCGTCTCGGTGCAGGAAGGCTACGAGGCGGCGCGGCTGTGCGGGCTGAACCTGCTGGCGAACACGCGCGCCGCGCTCGGCTCGCTCGACCGCGTGGACACGGTGCTGAAGGTGCTCGGGATGGTGCGAGCCACGCCGGAGTTCGGCGACCAGCCGGAGGTCATCAACGGCTGCACCGACCTCTTCGTCCAGGTGTTCGGCGATGCCGGCCGCCCGGCGCGCTCCGCGGTCGGCATGGGCAGCCTGCCGCGCGGCATCGCGGTCGAGATCGAGGCGGTGATCCTGATCCGCGGCTGACGCGCGGCCGCCGGACGGCCGGACCGGAACGGCGCGACGCGGGGGGCGCGCCGCGCTACTTCCCGCGGCGCCCGCGGTCGGTCTCGATCAGCCTGAGCAGTTCGGGCGGAACGGGCTCGGCGGCGACACCGTCATAGAGCTGGTGCAGGCTGCGGTTCAGCCACAGGTCGAACGCCGCCTCGGCCGCGTTCGGCTGCGTCGCGCCCTCGCCCGGCGGCGAGGGGGGCGGGTCGTCCCGATTCTGCTTGGCGTTGTCGTGCATGCCACCCTTCGTGCCGGCGGACGCAACCCCCACGGGTGCAGGCTGCACCGCCGGACAACGGCAGGTTATGCGTCGCGCGCCTCCTCAACAAGATGCGAGGAGGAGGGCCGGCGCTTCTCCGGCTGCGCGGCGTCCGGACGTGCCGCCTCGCCAGCGCGGTCCTCGCCCATGAGCCAGGCCTGAAGCTGGCGGCGGGCGCGGAAGACGCGGCTCTTCGCGGTGCCGACGGCGCAGCCGGTGGCGGCGGCGACATCCTCGTAGGACATGCCCTGCAGCACCACCATGAACAGCGCCTCGCGCTGGTCGACCGGCAGCTTGTTCACCGCCCGGCCGAGCTCCTTCAGCACCAGCCGGTCCTCATGCGTGGCGCCGACCGCGAAGGCGCCCGCCGGCAGGTCCTCGATGTCGGTGGTGTCGCGCTGCTTGCGCAACGTCGAGATGAAGCGGTTGCGCAGGATGCGGTGCATCCAGGCGGCGAAGTTCGTCCCGGGGGTGAAGCTGTCCTGCGCGGCGAGCGCGTTGGCGACTGCATCCTGCACCAGATCCTCGGCGGCCGCGCGGTTGCGGGTCAGGGCAAGGGCCTGGATGCGAAGGCGGGGCAGCAGCGCAACGAGTTCCGCGTGGAATGCACTCGACATTGAAATCCCTCCGCTCGTCATGCCCCCTGTATGACCGGCGCCGGAGCGCGGTTGCATCGCGCGCGCGTCATCACGTCACGGCTTCGAGAGGGTGCGCGAGGGCCTTCGCGAGCTGGCGGCGCGCGCGCGAGACGCGCGCCTTCATCGTGCCGACCGGCACGTCGCAGACCGCAGCCGCCTGTTCGTGGCTCAGCCCCTGCGCGCCGACCAGCACCAGCGCCTCACGCAACGCGGGCGGCAGGACGGCGAGCGCGCGGGCGAGGTCGCGCATGCGCGCGACGGTCTCCTGCCCGCCGCTTTGGCCCTGCTCGGCCGGCAACGCCGCCTCCAGGTGTTCGCGCTCGCGCTTCCGCCGGCGGTACGCTTCGCGGAACGCGTTGCGCAGCACGGCGAGGCCCCAGGGGCGCAGCGCCGAGACCACGTCACCGTCATGTTCCGCGCCGATCACGAAACTGTCGAGGCCGTGCAGCATTCGGATCACCGCGTCCTGCACCACGTCGTCGGCTTCCGCTCGCGACGCGGTGAGCAGCCGCGCCGCGGCGCGGAACTCCGGCAACAACTGCGCGATGGCGGCGCGCAGTCGCGTATCGTCGTCTTGTCGATCCACAGGTGCATGCATATCAACTGCTGACGCGCACTGCACCGCACAGACGAGCGCGGGAGATGACAAACCGATGAGCGAACCGGATCGGACGGCGCTTCTCTCGGCTCTGCCCTATGCGCGGCGCCTCGCGCGCGCGCTCACCGGCTCGCAGGCGAAGGGCGACGCGATGGTCGCGGACGCGCTTCGCGGCGGCGTGAGCGGCGCCGCCGGCGAGGCCGAGGCGCGGCTTGCGCTGTTCGCGGCGGTGGCCCGCGTCGCGGGATCGCAGCCCGAGGAACCCGCCGCGCCGCTGACGCGGACGGAGCGCCTGCTGCTGCTGCTGACCTCGCTCGAGGAGCTCGACCTCGAGGACGCCGCCGGCGTGCTCGGCCTCGATGCGGATCTCGCGCGCGCGATGCTGGCCTCGGCGCGCGAGCGGCTGCGTGCGGCGAGCGCGGCGCGCGTGCTGATCATCGAGGACGAGCCCATCATCGCGATGGACCTGCAGCAGCTGGTGGAGAGCGCGGGGCATGAGGTCGTGGGCCTGGCGGCCAGCGAGGCGGAGGCGGTTGCCCTGGCCGACCGGACGCGGCCGACGCTGGTGCTCGCCGACGTCAATCTCGGCCATGGCGGCGACGGCGCGACTGCGGTGGAACGGATCCTCTCCCGCCATGCGATGCCGGTGATCTTCGTCACCGCCTATCCCGAGCGCCTGCTGACCGGCAGCCGGGTCGAGCCCGCCTTCGTCATCACCAAGCCCTTCGAGCCGACGACGCTCGCCGTCGCGACCTTCCAGGCGGTGACGCGCGGGGTGCCGATCGGCGCCGGCTGAGCCGCCGCCCCGGCGCGGCGCAACCGCCGGCGCGCGGGATGCGTTCCGCGCACAGACCAGCCGCGGACGTTCCTCATGCCCCCGAGCCATTCCGGTATCCCGGTCGCCGCGGCGACGCCGGGACGGCGCTGATGCGCGTCGTGGCCGCGCTGTCGGCGGCGCTGCTCGTCCTGCCG
>NZ_JAKJIB010000408.1 GCF_021864505.1 Falsiroseomonas oryziterrae | reverse complement strand
CGCCGGCGGCGTCGCGGCGCTCGGCCTGCTGGCGACGCCCTGGGATTTCCATGCCACGCCGGAGGACGCGTCCCGCGCCGCGGCGATCGCGGCGCTGCTGCCCGGGCTCGAGGGCGTGATGCAGGCCACGGGCACCTTGCCGGTGGACGCGATCCAGGCGCTGTTCACCGGGCTCGACCCGTTCGGTGTGGCGGCGAAGTTCCGCGCCTTCGCCCGGCTCGACCCCGCCTCGCCGCGCGCCGCGCTGTTCGTGGCGCTGGAGGATTGGCTGAACGACGGCGTGCCGCTTGCCGCACCAGTCGCGCAGGAGACGCTGGCCGGGTGGTACGGCGCCAACGCCCCGGCACGGCTTGCCTGGCGCATCGCCGGCGCGGCGGTGGACCCGGCGGAGCTGCGCGTGCCGGCCTTCGTGGCCATCCCCCACCGCGACCGGATCGTACCGCCCGCCTCCGCCCGGTCGCTGGCCGCCCGCCTTCCGGCGGCCACCGTCCACATGGTCGAGGCCGGCCATATCGGCATGGCGGCCGGGAGCGGGGCAGAAGCGGCGCTCTGGCGTCCGCTGCTCGCATGGCTCCGCGGCTTGTAGCCGCGCGTGCGGCGCAGCAAACTAGCGGGTGGACGCCAGATCCAACGAGGAAGGGCCACCCCCCATGACCGAGATCGTCATCGCCTCCGCCGCGCGCACCCCCGTCGGCTCTTTCAGCGGTGCCTTCGCCTCCCTGCCGGCGCATGCGCTCGGCACGGTCGCCATCAAGGCGGCGATGGAGCGCGCCGGCGTGAAGCCGGAGGAG
Source organism: Falsiroseomonas oryziterrae (assembly GCF_021864505.1). GTDB lineage: Bacteria > Pseudomonadota > Alphaproteobacteria > Acetobacterales > Acetobacteraceae > Falsiroseomonas > Falsiroseomonas oryziterrae. The sequence continues at coordinate 2,376 of NZ_JAKJIB010000408.1, read as the reverse complement.
GTGGACGAGGTCATCCTCGGCCAGATCCTGACCGCAGGCGCCGGCCAGAACCCGGCCCGCCAGGCGGCCGTCGCCGCCGGCATCCCGGTGGAGCGCACCGCCTTCGGGATCAACCAGCTCTGCGGCTCCGGCCTGCGCGCCGTGGCGCTTGCCGCGCAGCAGATCGCGACAGGGGATGCGGCCATCGTGGTGGCCGGCGGGCAGGAGAGCATGACGCAATCCCCGCACTGCGCGAACCTTCGGGCCGGGCAGAAGATGGGCGGCCTCGAGCTGGTGGACACCATGCTGCGCGACGGGCTGTGGGATGCCTTCCACGGCTATCACATGGGCAACACCGCCGAGAACGTGGCGCAGAAGTACCAGCTGACGCGCGAGGAGCAGGACCGCTTCGCCACCGAGAGCCAGCGCAAGGCGGGCGAGGCGATGAAGGCCGGCCGCTTCAAGGACGAGATCGCGCCGGTCACGGTGAAGGGCCGCAAGGGCGACGTCGTCGTCACGGACGACGAGTATCCGAAGCCCGAGACCACGATGGAGATCCTGGCCAAGCTCCGCCCCGCCTTCAGCAAGGAGGGCACTGTTACGGCCGGCAACGCCTCCGGCATCAACGATGGCGCGGCTGCGGTGGTCGTGATGAGCGCGGCCGAGGCGGCGAAGCGCGGCGTCACGCCGCTGGCGAAGATCGTCTCCTGGGCGACGGCCGGCGTCGATCCCTCCATCATGGGCACCGGCCCGATCCCGGCCAGCCGCAAGGCGCTGCAGAAGGCGGGCTGGGACATCGCCTCGCTCGACCTGATCGAGGCGAACGAGGCCTTCGCCGCGCAGGCCTGCGCGGTGAACAAGGATCTCGGCTGGGATCCCTCCAAGGTCAACGTGAACGGCGGTGCGATCGCGCTCGGCCATCCCATCGGCGCGTCGGGCGCACGGGTGCTGAACACGCTGCTCTTCGAGATGCAGCGGCGGGGTGCGAAGCGCGGCCTCGCGACGCTCTGCATCGGCGGTGGCATGGGCGTCGCGATGTGCGTGGAGCGTCCCTGACGCCTCGTGCCGCGGGGTCCCTTCCGCTAGGGGAAGGGACCGCGGCCGCACTCCCGCACCCGTGACGCCAGCCGCGCGCTGAGCGGGTGTCATGCTTCCTCCTGGGCCGCCAGCCGGCTCAGGAGGGACGCCATCATGACCGAGCTTCGCCTTGCCCGCCGCGGCCTGCTGGCCGGCGGCGCCGCCCTGCTTGCGCTGCCCGCCGTTGCGCAGCGCCGCTTCGGCGACGACGCGCCGCCGCAACGCTATCCCGACCCCGACATCGTCACCCTCGACCCGCGCCGCTTCACCGCGCCGCTCGGCAACAGCGCGATCCGTCGCCTGCACACCGGCATGCAATGGGCGGAGGGGCCGGCCTGGCACGCCACCGGGCGCTTCCTGATCTGGTCCGACATCCCGAACGACGAGGCGCTGCGCCTGACCGAGGAGGACATGAAGGTCAGCCGGCGCTTCCGCAGCCCCTCTGGCTTCTCCAACGGCAACACCTTCGACCGCGAAGGGCGCCACATCGCCTTCCGCCACCTGCATCGCGACGTGGTGCGCTACGAGCCGAACGGCCGCGTGACGGTGCTCGCCTCGCGCGGGCCGGACGGGCCGTTCAACGCTCCGAATGACGGCGTGGTCCACCCCGAGGATGGCAGCCTCTGGTTTACCGATCCCGGCTATGGCGCGCTGATGAACTACGAGGGCGAGCGCGTCCCGGAATCCGCCAATTCCCCGCGCCCCTTCATCAAGGAGGCGATCTACCGGATCGACGCGCAATCCGGGCAGGTGACCAAGGTCGCGGACGAGCCCTTCAAGCCGAACGGGCTCTGCTTCTCACCCGACTACCGGACGCTCTACGTCGCCGACACCGGCGCGAGCCACTATCCGGACGCGCAGCGCATCATCTGGGCCTTCGACGTGGACGGGCCGCGGCTGCGCAATCCGCGCACCTTCGCCTCCATGTCGCTGGAAGGGAAGAACGGCATGGCCGACGGCATCCGCGCGGACGAGCGCGGCAACATCTGGTCCTCCGCCGGCTGGGTGGGCGAGGGCTATGACGGCGTGCACGTCTTCGCGCCGAATGGCGACCGCATCGGCCAGATCCGGCTGCCAGAGATCTGCTCCAATGTCTGCTTCGGCGGGTCGCGCCGGAACATCCTCTTCATGACGGCGAGCCAGTCGCTCTACGCCGTCCCCGTGGAGACGCGCGGCGCGCATTTCTGCTGATCATGCACGGCGCGCCGCGCACGGCGGACGGGGCGCGCCGGCGGTCAGCCGGCGCCGTTCACCAGGACGCGCCGCCGCACCGCCACCGGGCCGGCCGGCAGGGCGGAGAAAAGGACTTTCTCCGGCTCC
>NZ_JAKJIB010000407.1 GCF_021864505.1 Falsiroseomonas oryziterrae | reverse complement strand
GCGGCGCGTGAGGGCGAGGTCCGCGCCTTCGTCCATCTCGACCCCGCGCAGGCCCGCCGGCTTGCGGCGCAGGCGCGGCCGGGCGTGCTGCACGGCATCCCGATCGCCGTGAAGGACGTGTTGGATACCGCCGACATGCCGACCGCCTATGGCTCCCCGGCCTGGGCCGGGCACCGCCCGCGCGGCGACGCGGCCGCCGTGGCGCTGGCGCGCGGCGCCGGCGCGGTGGTGATGGGCAAGACCGTCACGACCGAATTCGCCACGCGCCATCCCGGCCCGACCACCAATCCGCACAAGCTGGCCCACACGCCGGGCGGCTCCTCCTCCGGCTCGGCCGCCGCCGTCGCCGACTGCATGGTCCCGCTCGCCTTCGGCACCCAGACCGCCGGCAGCATCGTCCGTCCCGCCGCCTTCTGCGGCGTGGTCGGCTTCAAGCCGAGCTACGGCACGCTGCACCGGTCGGGCATGAAGGTGATGAGCGAGAGCCTCGACACCATCGGCGTCCTCGCACGCTCCGTCGCCGACTGCGCGCTGGCGATCGGCGCGATGAGCGGGCGCGATCTCGGCGACCCGGAGGCGAAGCCCGGCCGCGCGCCGCGCCTCGGCCTGACGTTGGGGCCGGAGCCGGAGAAGGCCGCGCCGGAGACGGTCGCGCTGCTGCACCGCGTGGCCGACGCCGCGCGCAAGGCCGGGGCCGAGGTGACGGAGTTCGCGCTGCCGCCGATCCTGCTGCGCGCGGCGGAACTGCACCCGGCGCTGATGAACATGGAAAGCGCACAGGCCCTCGCCTGGGAACTGGCGGAGGCGCGCCCGCTGCTCTCCGCCGCGCTGCTCGAGAAGATGGACTGGGCCCGCGCCCAGCCGGCCGCGCTGCTGCAACAGGCGCGCCAGGCGCAGACCACCGCGATCGCCGCCCTCCACGGGCTGATGGGCGGGCTCGACGCGCTGCTGACGCCGAGCGCGCCGGGCGAGGCGCCGCAGGGCCTCGGCTGGACCGGCGACCCGGCCTTCAACTCGCTCTGGACCATGCTGCATGGGCCCAACGTGACGATCCCGGCCGGCACCGGACCGAAGGGGCTGCCGCTCGGCGTGCAGCTCGTCGGGCGCGTCGGGGAGGACGCGGCGGTGCTCGGCTGGGCGCGCTGGCTGCAGCACGCGATGGGATAGGGCGCCGGGCTTGCGGCCGCGCGGGCATGTCCCGATCTCCGCCGGACACGCCGGGAGACATGCCATGCCGAGCCGCCGCAGCCTGATCCGCCTCGCCCCGCTCGCGCTCGCGCCAGCCGCGCTGGCGCGGCCCGCCGCCGCGCATCACGGCTGGGGGACCTTCGACCGCGAGCAGACCGCGGACGTCACCGCGCCGGTGGTGCGCTCCACCTTCGCGAACCCGCACGGCGTCGTGGTGATCCGCCGCGACAACCGCGATCTGACCTTCGAGCTCGCCCCGGTCGGGCGCATGCAGGCGCGCGGCCTGAACGAGGCCGACATCGCGCCCGGCCGCAGCGTGCGGCTGTTCGGCTATCGCAATGTGCAGAACCCGTCGCTCTATCGTGCCGAATGGATCGAGGTGGCGGGCCGCCGGATCGAGCTGCGCTGAGTGGACCTGGCTGCCGTCGAGGCGCTGCCGCTCTTCCGCTTCGTCGGCCTCGCGCCGGGCGTCTATCCGCTGGTCTCGGCGCTGCACGTGATGGGCATCGCGCTGCTCTTCGGCCCGATCCTGCTGGCCGACCTCCGTTGGCTGGGCGCGATCGGCCCGCGGCTGGACGAAGCGCTGCCGCTGCTGCGGCGGACGGCGGCGGCAGGCCTTGCGCTCGCCGCGACGACGGGCGTGCTGCTGGCCGGGGTCCGCATCGGCGAATACGCCGCGAACCCGGCCTTCCTGGTGAAGCTCCTGCTGGTCGCGCTCGGCGTCGGCAACGCGCTGCTCGCCGCGCGCGCCGCGCGCCGCGGCCGCATCCCCGCCGGCTTCGCGCTCGCCTCGCTGCTGTGCTGGACGGCGGCGATCCTGGCCGGCCGCTGGATCGCCTTCGTGTGAGGAGCCGGAAGCCGCGCGCCTGCCGCCCGCTCAGCCGGCCAGCGCGCGCAGCCGCGCCGCCGTCCCGGCGTCGGCCGGATAGAAGGCCTCGATCGCCAGCTCCGACAGGGTGATCTCGGCCGGCGTGCCGAAGACCGTGGTGGTCGAGAGCAACGAGAGGATGCCGTTCGGGCCCTCCAGCACCAGCGGCACGGCGATGCCGCCGGGCAGGAGGCCCGGCTGGGTCGGCGGCGCCGGCTCCGGCGCGGGGAAGGCCGACAGCTCGACGATCAGCGCCGCGACCGCTGCATCGCCGCTGGCCGCCACCTGTCGCCGCAGCCGCTCCAGCAGATGCGCGCGCCATTCGCCGAGGTTGCGGATGCGCGGCGCGAGGCCCCGCGGGTGCAGGCTCAGCCGCAGCACGTTCACCGGCGGCGCGAGCAGCGCCGCGTCGATGCCGGCCAGCAGCGGCGCCACGGCCGCGTTGGCGGCGAGCATGCGCCAATGCCGGTCCACCGCCAGCGCCGGATGCGGCGCATGCGCGGCGAGGATCGTCTCCACCGCCCGGCGCGCGGGCTCCATCGCCGGATCGTCCAGCGCGCGCTCGGCATAGGCCGGCGCGTAGCCCGCCGCGAGCAGCAGCGCGTTGCGCTCGCGCAGCGGCACCTCGAGCTGCTCGGCGAGCCGCAGCACCATCTCGCGGCTCGGCGCCGAGCGGCCGCTCTCGATGAAGCTGAGGTGCCGCTGCGACACCTCCGCGTCGAGGGCGAGGTCGAGCTGGCTGCGGCGCCGGCGCTGCCGCCAGCCGCGCAGCAGCGCGCCGACGGGCTGGGGGTGCGGGGCGGCCTGGGCCGATGCGCTGCTCATGCCGCGATCCTGCTCGCGATCGCGTGCTCGCGCGATGACCTCTCACGTAATCGCGCTCGCGCGCCGCGGGGCGGAGAGTCGCCGCGTCCACCGTCGAAGAGGAGAGGACCATGGCTTCCACCGCGATCGCCTCCACCCCGCTGCTCCGCATCGCGCTGCTCGGCGACGCCGCGGCCAGCGGCGCGATGGGCCTGCTGCTGGCCGGCGCCGCCGGGCCGCTGGCCGGCCTGCTCGGCCTGCCGCAGGCCTTGCTGCTCGGCGCCGGGCTGGTGCTGATCCCCTATGCAGGCCTTGTCGCCG
>NZ_JAKJIB010000406.1 GCF_021864505.1 Falsiroseomonas oryziterrae | reverse complement strand
CCGCGGCCTTCGGCAATTCGCTGGCGCTGTCCTTCGGCGCGGCGCTCCTGCTGGCCGCCGCCGCGCTGCCGGTGGCGCTCGCGATGCGCGCGCGGATCGTGCGCGCCGCCTCGGCGGGCACCGACCTGCCCTATGCGCTGCCTGGCGCCTGCACTGGCGTCGCCGCGATCCTCGTCGTGCTGTCGCTGCCCGGCGGCGGCGCGCTCTACGGCACGCTCGGGCTGATCCTCTTCGCCTATCTCACGCGCTTCCAGGCGCTGGCGTTGCGCCCGGTCGCGGCCGCCGCGGCGCGGCTCGATCCCACGCTCGACGACGCAGCGCGCGGCATGGGGGCGGGGCTGCTGCGCCGGATGCTGCGCGTGCAACTGCCGCCGCTCGCGCCCGCGCTCGCCGCGGGCGGCATCCTCGTCGCGCTGACGGCGGTGAACGAGGTCACCGTCTCCTCGCTGCTCTACGGGCCGGGCACGCAGACGCTCGGCGTGCTGGTCTTCGGCCTGCAGGAGAGCGGCCAATCGCCGCTCGCCGCCGCGGTGTCGTGCCTGGCGCTGCTGCTCATGGCGCTGCTGATGGCCGCCGCGACGCTGGCGGCGCGCCGCCTGCCCGGCGGCACGCTCCCCTGGCGCCCCTAGGCCATCCGCCGAGGCTTCGCATTCATCTTGACTTGACCCATCCACGCAACGAATTGTTCGCGCGATCGGGGACCGACATGCCGGATCTGACGTATCTTGATTGTGCTCGCTGCGCCGAAGCGGCCTACAGCGTGGACACCCCCGTCGGGCCGAACTTCACGCGCGCCTTCTACGGAGACCTCGCGAGCGGCTTCAAGGGCAGCTACTTCAGCTTCGCCACAGGGACCGGCGTGGACATCGTCATCGCCTTCGCGGGCACCGAGCCCGAGACGTCCGAGGATCTCATCGCCGACATCGGCTTCGGCGCCGGCGCCCTGGGCAGGGTCGGCACGATGATGAGCGCGGCCGGCTCGGCGGCGCAGCATTTCGGGTCGGCCGGGCAGATCGCCGGCGGTGCGATGCGATACCTGGGAGCCGGGGCAAGCCGGCTCGACCGCAACGGCCTCCTCATGCTGCGGGAGCAGTTCCGCGGCGCCGAGGAACTCGCCCGCCAGGGCATGTGGTATGCGCAGCGCATGCGCGGCCGCGTGGCCGTCACCGGCCATTCGCTCGGAGGCGGCCTCGCCTCGATGATTGCCTGCCATCTTGGCCTGCGCTCCGTGACCTGCAATGCGCCGGCCACCTCCCAGCTCGGCTTCGCTCTCGGCCGCGCGCAGGTCACCAACATCGTCGCCGTCAACGACCCGATCAACGCTACCACGTGCCTCGGCAATCGGATCGGCGAGACGATCACGCTTCGCACGAGTCGTGTGCTGATGGATGCGCACAGCATCTCCAGCACGGTCGCCGACCTCTCCGCCGGGAACTACATGGCCGTGGGGGCGTCCCGCGTCTTCAGCGCCGGCGCGGGACAGCGCGCCGCCTGACGGATCGTCACACCGCCACGCTTGCAGCCCGATGCCGCGCCGTTGCGGCGCCGGCCAAGGGATAATGGGGGCCGGCCTGCCTCAGCGACAGGAGCAGCGGTCGCCCGGCGCGGCGCGCAGGTTGTTGCGCACCCAGGTCACGCCGTCGGGCTGGAAGTCGAAGCTCGGCCCGATGATGCAGATCGTCGCGCGGTTGGCGAAGCGCGTCTGGATCTGCGGGATGGTCGAGCGCTCCACCAGGATCCGATCGTTCACGCAGTAGACCGTCGCCGGCGTCCCCTGCGCGAGCGCCGGGCCGGACAGGAGGTATACGCCCATCAGGGCGAAGGCGGCACGCAGACGCATCGAAGAAGGCCCCCATTGTCGCGGACGCAACGATGTTGCGCCGCGATCAGCCCCTCGACAAGCGGATCAGGTCACCAGGCTCCACCCCATCCGCACCGCCGTCACCAGCAGGAAGGCGGCGAAGACCCGCTTGAGCAGCAGCGGCGGGATGCTGTGCGCCAGCTTCACGCCCCACGGCGTCGCCAGCAGGCTCGCCGGCACGATCAGCGTCACGCCGATCAGGTTCACGTAGCCGACCGAGAAGGGCGGCAGCAGCGCATTGCCCCAGCCCGCATAGACGAAGCCTGCCGTCGCCGGGATCGAGATGATGATGCCGAAGGCGCTCGCCGTCGCGACCGCCGCGCGGATCGGCGCGCCGAAGGCCGAAAGGATCGGCACGCCGACCGTGCCGCCGCCAATGCCCATCATCGCGCTGACCGCACCGATCCCGCCGCCGATGCCGTGCCGGCGCGCGCCGGTCGGGAAGCTCTCGCGCAGGCGCCAATCCACGCCCGTCAGCGCCATGTTCGCCGCGACCGCCAGCGCCACCAGCGCGAAGACCACCGTCAGCGCGTCGCCGCGCAGCACGACCGCCAGCGCCGTCCCCAGCAGCACGCCCGCCGCGATCGAAGGCGCCAGGCTCTTCAGCAGCGCGACATCCATCGTGCCCTTGGCGAAGTGCTTGCGCGCCGACTGGATCGAGGTCGGAATGATGGTCGCGAGGCTGGTGCCCACCGCGAGCTTCATCTGAACCGATTCGGGAATGCCGAAGAGCGGGAAGACGTTGAACAGCACCGGCACGATCACGATGCCGCCACCCACGCCGAGCAGCCCCGCCAGCAGGCCGGAGATCAGCCCGGTCGCCGCCATGGCCAGCGCCAGGCCCGCCAGCCAGAATGGATCGGCCATGAACTCCATCGCGCGCGCACCTGCCCAGTTTCAGAAGGTCAGGGGCGGTGACATAAACATCCATCCCGAGGACGTCACCCCGCGTGCCGATCATTGCTGACCCGCTGTTCTGGGGGCTCGCGATCCCCGCCTTCCTGCTTTCGGGCATCAGCAAGGGCGGCTTCGCCTCCGGCGCGGGCAATGTCGCGGTGCCGCTGATGGCGCTGGCCATCCCCGCGCCACAGGCCGCCGGCATCGCGCTGCCGGTGCTGTGTGCGATGGACATCTCCGGCCTCCGCGCCTGGTGGGGGAAGTGGAGCGCGCGCGAACTCCGCGCCGTGCTGCCCGGCGGGCTGGCGGGCATCGCGCTCGGCACCGCGGTCTTCGGGCTGATGAGCGACCAGGCGGTGAAGCTGATGGTCGGCGCGATCGCGCTCGCCTTCCTGGCGCGTGCGCTGTGGCAGGCGCGCCCCGGCC
>NZ_JAKJIB010000405.1 GCF_021864505.1 Falsiroseomonas oryziterrae | reverse complement strand
GGGGGGGCGACCAGGCCTCGACCAGCTCCGCCTGGCCGCGCCGCGCCGCCCAGGCGAGCGGCAGCAGGCTGCCCGTCCAGAACGCGACCGCCAGCAGGTGGAGCGTGACGAGCCCCGCCAGCTCCTGCCGCGGCCGGAACAGCATCGAATGGCCGAGCGCCGCATAGGACGCCGCGACGGCCAGCACTCCGGCGCCCGACAGCGCCTGCGCCACCGGCCCCTGCCGCGCCGCGGCGAGGGCGAGCGCCGAGAGCCCCGCCAGCCGGATCCAGAAGGCGTCCCCGTTGCGCGACGCCATCACCGCCGCCAGCACATCCGGGTCGAAGGCCGAGGCGCCGGCCGTCAGCACCAGTACGCGCAGCGGCAGCACCGCGACGTTCAGCGCGATGCCGGCCAGCGCCGCGCCCAGCAGCCAGCGCTGCAACCGCGCAGCGTCCTCCCGTTCCAGCATCGTCGCGAAACCGAGGCCGAACAGCGCCAGCCCCGCCGCACCCAGCATCGCGACATGGGTGGCCGCCCGCAGCATGACGAAGGCGGCGTCGAGCACGGTCGGGTCGGGCTGGAGATATTCGAGGATCATCGCGGCGCCTCCAGCCGGAATCGCAGCGTCCCGCCGATCTCGTGCCCGTCGGCGGAGATGGCGCGCCACACCGCGCGCCAGGCGCCCGGCGTCAGTTCCCGACCGATCGCCGCCCGGTGCTCCGGCCGCGGCGCCAGGTCGCGTGGGCGTCGCAGCGGCCATTCCGCGCCGTCGGCGGCGAAAAGCCGCAGCGCGGTGAGTTGCACCGGCTCGTTGAAGCGCAGCGCGATCGCTTCCGGCGCGGCCGTCAGCGCCGCACCCTCCGCCGGCTGGCTGCCCAGCAGCAGCGAATGCGCGGCCGCGCCGCGCCCCCCGATCACGCCAAGCGCGGCCAGCGCCGCTCCACGTCTCGTCCAGCTCATCCGGCTCTCCTGCGGGCGGCGCATAGCGGTTCCCACGGAAGGAAGGTCAAGGCCGGCTTTCCGGTTGCGGACCGGCGGGGCAGTCTCGCGCGCGGCAGGGCAGGGGGTGCGCGTGCAGCTCGACGATCCGGTGGTGCTGGCCGAGGTCCGCGCCGTCTTCGACCGCTACGAGGCGGCGCTGATGGCCAATGACAGCGCGGTGCTCGACGAGATCTTCTGGGCCGACCCGCGCACGGTCCGCTTCGGCATCGCCGAGATCCTCTACGGCCATGAGGCGATCCGCGCCTTCCGTGCCAGCGTGAGGCACTATGCGCAGCGCGTGCAGAGGCGCGTGCACATCGTCGCCTTCGGCCGAGACTTCGCGGCCACCCACCTGGAATACGAGCGCGTCGGGACCGGCCTGATCGGGCGGGAGACCAAGATCATGGCGCGGATGCCGGAGGGATGGCGCGTCGTCTCCGCGCATGTCTCGCTCCTCGGCCAGGGCGACCCGGGCCGCGCGATGAAGGAACCGGACAAGTGACGCAGCATGTGGTCGTGATCGGCGCCGGCATCGTCGGTGCCGCCACCGCGCTCGAAGCCCTCTCCGCCGGCTTCCGCGTCACCATCGTGGAGCCCGGCGATCCCGGCGGGGAGCAGGCGGCCTCCTACGGGAATGGCTGCTGGCTCAGCCCGATGTCGGTCATCCCGCCCTCCGTGCCGGGGCTCTGGAAGAAGGTGCCGAAGTTCCTGATGGACCCGCTCGGCCCGCTGGCGATCCGCTGGTCCTACTTCCCGCGCGTCGCGCCCTGGCTGGTGAAGTACCTGCTCGCCGGCTGGACGGAGGAGAAGGTGGAGCGCACCGCGCGCGCCATCCGCCCGCTGCTGTTCGATGCGCCCGCGCTGCACAAGGCGCTGGCCGAGCGCGCCGGCGTCGGCCACCTGATCGAGCGCCGCGGCCTGATGTACACCTACGAAAGCCGCGCCCAGTTCGAGGCGGAGGCGATGGCGTGGCGCATCCGCCGCAAGGTCGGCATCGACTGGCTCGAACTCGACGAGGACGAGATGCGCCAGCGCGAGCCCGACCTCGACCGCCGCTACCGCTTCGGCGTGCTGGTGGAGGAGGGCGGGCATTGCCGCGATCCTGGCGCCTATGTCGGCGCGCTCGTCGCCCAGGCCGTGGCCGAGGGCGCCGCGCTGCGCCGGACCAGGGCGACCGGCTTCCGCATCGAGGGCGGCCGCCTGTGCGCGGTGCTGACCGAGGCCGGCGAGATTCCGGCCGACAGGGCGGTGATCTCGGCCGGCGCCCATTCGAAGCGGCTTTCGGCCGCCGCCGGGTCCGAGGTGCCGCTGGAATCCGAGCGCGGCTACCACGCCATGGTCGCCGATCCGCCGGTCGGGCCTCGCACGCCGATGATGCCCTATGACGGCAAGATGTCGGTGACACTGACGGACCGCGGCCTGCGCTGCGCGGGGCAGGTGGAGATCGCCGGCCTCGACGCCGCGCCCAACTGGAAGCGCGCCGAGATCCTGCGCGACCACCTGCTGCGGAGCTTCCCCGGACTGCCGCGCGACCTGCCGGCCGAGAGGGTGAAGGTCTGGATGGGCCACCGCCCCTCCATGCCGGACGGGCTGCCCTGCCTCGGCCCCGCGGCGGCGAGCCCCGACGTCCTGCTCGCCTTCGGGCATGGGCATGTCGGGCTGGTGGCCGGGCCACGCAGCGCGCGGGTCACGGTGGCGATGCTGGCCGGCCGGACGCCGGAGATCCCGGCGGAGCCGTTCCGGCCCTCGCGATTCGCTTGACTTCGTTTTCCGCTGGCGTTCCGGCGGGGCCAATGCCATGCTGGTAGGTGGCGGCCCTGCATCGTGTCGGGTCGTGTCGTTCTCTACGGATAGATAAGCAACGTGTTTCCCGACAATGAGCAGGGTGGCGACGGCCCGATCGAGGCCGAGGTCAAGTGGTACAACGCCCGCAAGGGCTTCGGCTTCGTCCTCGGCCCGGATGGGCAGGATGTCTTCTTCCACGCTTCGGCCCTGACCGAAGCTGGCATCGAGCCGCCGGAGACCGGCGACAAGCTCAACTGCGAGATCGGAACCGACCGGCAGGGCCGGCGTCTGGTGACCCGCATCCACAGCCTCATCAAGGGCCCCGGCGGCGGCGACCGTCCGCGCGGCGGCTTCGGCGACCGTCCCCCGCGCCGTGACTTCGGCGGCGGTGGCTTCGGCGACCGTCCTCCGCGTCGTGACTTCGGCGGCGGCGGCTTCGGCGATCGTCCCCCCCGGCGCGACTTCGGCGGCGG
>NZ_JAKJIB010000404.1 GCF_021864505.1 Falsiroseomonas oryziterrae | reverse complement strand
GGGTGCGGGACGCGGCCTATGCGGCGCTGCGCCCGGTGCTGGACGGCGCCGCCTTCCGCCGCCTCGCCTGGGACGCCGTGGCGCTGGCGGAGACGCGCCCCTGGCGCGGCGAGGGCGGGGCGGAGACGGAGGAGCGGCGCGCCGAGCCGCTGCCGCGCTTCGCCGCCACGGTGCTGGATCGCCGCTGGCGCCGCATCGCGGGTGCCGGCGCCGAGATCGGCGACCTGCCGGACGACGAGTTCCATGCGCTGCGGATCGAGGCGAAGCGGATGCGCTACGCGGCCGAGCTCTTCGCGCCGCTCTGGGGACGCCGCCGCGCGAAGCGCTTCCTCGCGCGGCTCGCCGAGGTGCAGGAGGCCTTCGGCCTCGCCAACGATGCGGTGGTCGCGCGCGCGCTGATGGCGCGGCTCAACGGCCGCGGCAGCGGGCTCGCCTGGGCCGCGGGCGTGGCGGAGGGCTGGTCGCTCGCGCGCGCGCGCCGCGTCCGCCGAAAGGCCGCCGATGCCTGGGAGGAGCTGCTCGCCGGCGGCATCTTCTGGGACGACGAATGAGCGACGACGATCGAGCGCAGCGCGGCGCGCGCGAGGCCGCGCATGGTTCGCGGATCGTTCGCCAAGCGTGATCGTCACGAGGGTTGCGCACGGGTCCGTGACCGGTATACCAGTCCGCCTCTCCGACAAGCGCAGCGGTCCCGTGCAGCCACCACGTCGCATCTTCCGTTCCGGCCCGTCGCCGCGCCGTTGGCGGACGGCGGCGGTTGCGACCTGCGTGACGGCTCTTGTCGTTCTCGTCTCCGGCATCGGCCTGCCGCCCGACCTGATGGGATCGGCGCCGCGCCAGCAGGACTGGTCCGCGCTAGCCGCTGAGGTGCGGGTGGTCGATGGCGACACGCTGCGCCTCGGCGACCGCACCGTGCGGCTGGCGAAGGTGGACGCGCCGGAGCGCGGGCAGACCTGCGCCGATCAGGCCGGCCGGCCGTTCGACTGCGGCGCCGCCGCGGCCGAGGCGCTGTCGCGGCTCGTCAACGGCCGCTCCGTCCTGTGCATCGTGTCGGGCCGGGATCGTTTCGGTCGGGGTCTCGGTCAATGCACGGCGGGCGGCGCCGATCTCAATGCCGGCCTCGTCCGCGCGGGCTGGGCACTCGCCTACAACGACGACGCGGCGCTCCTCGCGCTGGAGGCGGAAGCGCGGCGCGCGGCACGCGGCCTCTGGGCGGGCGGCTTCGTGCGGCCGGAGGAATGGCGCCGCCGGTGACGGCCGCCGCCGCCGAACTGCTGCCGCGGCCCATCTTCCATTGCCCACGCGGATCGGTGCCGGGGCACGAAAAAATGCTGCCCGGCCGCGGCCGGCCCCACGTTGCCAAGCCGCCGAGCCCGCCCGTATCTTGCGCCGCACCATAACGACGCCGCGAGCAGCGGCGCGTCGTGCTGAGGAAGCCACAATGACCACCACGCCGAACGGCTCCGTCACCTTTTCCATCGACGGCACCAACCGCAGCACGAAGCTCCCGGTGCACAAGGGCACGCTCGGCCCGGACGTTGTGGACATCCGCAAGCTCTATGCCGACCTCGGCGTCTTCACCTTCGACCCGGGCTACGGCGAGACGGCGAGCTGCGAGAGCACCATCACCTACATCGACGGCGACGAGGGCGTGCTGCTCTATCGCGGCTACCCGATCGAGCAGCTCGCCGAGCATTCCGACTTCATCGAGGTCTGCTACCTGCTGATGAACGGCGAGTTGCCCTCCGCCGCGCAGCTCAAGGACTTCAAGAAGGGCGTCACCTACCACACGATGGTGCACGAGCAGATCCGTCGCTTCTTCGACGGCTTCCGCCGCGACGCGCATCCGATGGCGGTGATGTGCGGCGTGGTGGGCGCGCTGGCGGCCTTCTACCACGACAACCTCGACATCAACGATCCGGAGCAGCGCCGCATCGCGGCGTTCCGCCTGATCGCCAAGGTGCCGACCATCGCGGCGATGGCCTACAAGTACTCGCTCGGCCAGCCCTTCGTGTATCCGCGCAACGACCTCGATTACGCGGCCAACTTCCTCTACATGCTCAACGCCGTGCCGGCCGAGCCCTACCAGGTCAGCCCGGTGCTGGCGAAGGCGATGGACCGCATCCTGGTGCTCCACGCCGACCACGAGCAGAACGCCTCGACCTCGACGGTGCGGCTGGCGGGCTCCACCGGCGCCAATCCCTTCGCCTGCATCGCCGCCGGCATCGCCGCGCTGTGGGGTCCCGCGCATGGCGGCGCCAACGAGGCCGTCCTCAAGATGCTCGGCGAGATCGGCCACGCGAAGAACATCCCCTCCTTCATCGAGAAGGTGAAGGACAAGAACTCCAACGTGAAGCTCATGGGCTTCGGCCACCGGGTCTACAAGAACTTCGACCCGCGCGCGAAGATCATGCAGAAGACCTGCCACGAGGTGCTCGGCGAGCTCGGCATCACCGACGAGCCGCTGCTCGACCTCGCGATGGAGCTGGAGCGGATCGCGATCCACGACGACTACTTCGTGTCGCGGAAACTGTATCCGAACGTGGACTTCTACTCGGGCATCATCCTCAAGGCGATGGGCATCCCGACCAGCATGTTCACCGTGATCTTCGCGGTGGCGCGCACCGTCGGCTGGGTCAGCCAGTGGAAGGAGATGATCGAGGACCCGTCGCAGCGCATCGGCCGCCCGCGGCAGATCTACACCGGCGCCCCGCGCCGCGACTACGTCCCCGCCGCCCAGCGCGGCTGACCCGCCGCGCCGCGCTCGGCGCCGCATCGATAGGGCCCCGTCCGCGCGAGCGGGCGGGGCCCTTGTCGTCTCCGGCGCACCCGCGCGGCCTCACGCATCCTCCCTGCCCCGCCCCAGCCGCCAGCTTGCGCAAACGGTCGCGCCGGACGCGTGCGACGGAGTCCCATGCGGTGAGTCGCTGCGACTGGCCTGGGGCGGAGTCCCGTCGGACGAGTCCAGGCGCGCATTCCCCGACGAAGCGCCAGCCCTCCCATGCACCAAAAGCTGTGTCGCGTTTCGGTTTTCGCTTGAATTGCCAAATGCCGGATGTTGATATTCTACTGTGAGTTGATAACGACCAGGACCAAGATGCCCAGGAAGGTCAGCACCATGCACCCGTTCGAGCTCCGACATCCCAGCCGGTCCCTCGACGAGCTGGTCCGCCGTCGGCTCCGCGAATGGCCGCAGCGCCCGCCCGGCGCCCCGCGCACGCGCCGCCAGCCGGGCACCTGGCTGCGCGCCCGG
>NZ_JAKJIB010000403.1 GCF_021864505.1 Falsiroseomonas oryziterrae | reverse complement strand
TGGGCCAGCTCAACCGCACGGTAGAGCAGGCCGGTGTGGAGATAGGGCAGGCCGAGCGTGGCGGCGAGGCGACGTGCGAGCCTGCCCTTGCCGGCCGCCGCCGGGCCGTCCACGGCCACCACGCGGGGCGCGGTCATGCCGTCGGGCCCGGCCCGGTGTTCCGATGGCGGCCGGCGGTCTTCCCGCCGGACGAGCGGCCGAACGGCCGCCGCGGCACGTGCCGCGCAGCCAAGCCTCGCGGAGGCGAGGCGCCGGCGCCTGAGGGCGTTTTCGTGCCAACGAAAACGCACATGCTCATAGCGCGGCCAGCGCCTCTCCGCCGGCCAGCCGGTTCATCAGCTCGGAAAAGCCCGGGAAAGACGTCTCGATGAAGGCGGCGTCGTCCACCGCGACCGACGCCCGCGCGGCCATCCCCATCACCAGCGCGCTCATCGCGATGCGGTGGTCCATGTGGGTCACGACCGAGCCGCCGCCTTTCGGCGGGCCACCCGCGCCTTCAACCACCAGATCGTCGCCTTCGATCGCGACGCGCACGCCGTTCGCCTCCAGCGCCGCGGCGGTCGCGGCCAGGCGGTCGCTCTCCTTCACCCGCAGCTCCTGCAGCCCGCGCATCCGGGTGGTGCCCGACGCCGCGGCCGCCGCGACGGCGAGGATCGGATACTCGTCGATCATCGACGGCGCACGCTCCGCCGGCACGTCCACGCCGCGCAGCGACGAGGCGCGGATGCGCAGGTCGGCGACCGGCTCGCCGCCCTCCACCCGCTCCTCCAGCCGAACGATGTCGGCGCCCATCTCCATCAGCGTGGCGAAGAGCCCGGCGCGCAGCGGGTTCATGCCGACGCCGCACAGCACGACCTCCGACCCCGGCACCAGCAGCGCGGCCACGGCCGGGAAGGCAGCGGAGGAGGGATCGGCCGGCACCACGACGGGTGCGGCCACCAGCTCCGGCTGCCCGGTCAGCTCGATGATCCGGGCATGGCCCTCGGCGGCCACCTGCACCGTCGCGCCGAAATGGCGCAGCATGTTCTCGGTGTGGTCGCGCGTCGCCTCGCGCTCCACCACCCGTGTGATCCCCCGCGCGCAGAGACCCGCCAGCAGACAGGCCGACTTCACCTGCGCCGAGGGCACCGGCACGACGTAGTCGAGCGGCAGCGGATCCGCCGCCCCCTCCACCGCCAGCGGCAGCCGCCCGCCGGCCCGCGTCGCGAAGCGCGCGCCGGTGGCGCTCAGCGGCTCCGTCACGCGCTTCATCGGACGCTTCCGGAGGGACGCGTCGCCGGTCATCACGGCGAAGATCGGATGGCCCGCCAGCAGCCCGCAGAGCAGCCGCGCCGCGGTGCCGGAATTGCCCATGTCGAGCACGTCCTCGGGCTCCACCAGCCCGCCGATGCCGCGGCCGGCGACGCGCCAGTGCCCGCCGCCCAGATCGGCCACCTCGGCGCCGAGCAGCCGCATCGCGGCGGCGGTGCGGAGCACGTCCTCGCCTTCCAGCAGGCCGGTGATGTCGGTGGTGCCGACCGCGAGGGCGCCGAACATCAGCGCGCGATGGCTGATGGACTTGTCGCCGGGCACCCGTGCCTCCCCCGTCAGGGGCCGCGCCGGGGCGCGGGCGATCAGGGGACGAGGCGCGGAACCGTGCATGGGCCGGGCGTTTGACATGGGGGGCGCGAAGTGGCAATCGCGCGTGCCTTTTTTGCCGCACGACGCGTAGCCGAATCACTCGTTGCCGCGCGGTGCGGTGCCGCAACGCCCTGTGCCGCACGCCGCGGAGCCGCCACACCAACCCTCCGCGCCGCGCGGATGATCGAGAGACCCGGAATGGCCAAGCCTGAACTCGGACTGAAGCGCGTCTGCGTCTCCTGCGGGACGAAGTTCTACGACATGGCGCGCGCCCCGGCGGTGTGCCCGAAATGCGGCACCGAGCAGCCGGCGGAGCAGCCGAAGCTGAAGCGCGCCCCGGCCCCGGTGGACGACCGCCTGAAGAAGCGCCCCGTCCCGGCGGAGGCCGATGGCGACGACATCGTGGAGGTCGAGGGCGACGAGGCGGACGAGGCGATCGAGGACGCGGAGGAGCTCGAGGACGCCGACGAGACGCTCGGCGAGGACATCGAGGTCGGCGGCGACCGCGAGGAAGAGACCTGAACTCCCCACGACGTTGCTGCGCGTCGCGCCCGCGGCGCTTTGCGCAGCACCGCCGCGGGGGCCCCGGATTTGCGCTGATCCTGGCGTGACGGCGCATCCTTTCGCGGGAAACCCGCGAAAAGGCGACCGGGGGCTTCCGGCGGGGCTGACGTCCACGACCCCTGCGGGCAGCATCGAGGGGTGGCGAGTTCTCCCTTCCGCGCCGGCCTGACCGAGGCCCTCGGCGCGCCGGCGCTGGCGATGGGCGCCACCTTCCTGGCCTTTGGCGCCGCGGTCGCCGAGGCCGGGCTGCCGCTGGCCTGGGCGCTGCTCTGCTCCGGCGCGGTCTACGGCATGGCCGGGCAACTCGTGCTGCTCGGCGTCGCCACCACGCCGGGCGGCGGCGCGATCCCGGCGGCCGTCGCCGCCACCGCGGCCAATGCGCGCTTCCTGCCGATGTCGGTCGCCATCGCCCCGCTGCTGGGGCGCGGACGGCTTCTCGCGCTGCCCTTCGTCGCGATCACGCCCTGGGCCGCCGGCATGCGCCGCCTGCCCGCCCTGCCCGCGCCGGCGCGACTGCCCTGGTTCCTGGGCTTCGCCATCGCGTCCTGGAGCATCGCGATGGCCACGACGGCGGCCGGGCATGTGCTGGCGCCGCACCTGCCGCCGGCGCTGCGCGCCGCGCTGCTCTTCGCCAACCCGCTCTACTTCGCGCTGCTGCTGGCCGAGGATCTCGGTCGGCCCGGCATGCGGCCGGCGATCCTCGGCGGCGCGGCGGCGGCGCCGATCGTGCTCTGGCTCGGCCCGGCCTGGGGCCTTCTCGCGGCCGGGCTGGCCGGCGGGACGGCGGCCTTCCTGTGGTCGCGTCCGGCGAAGGCCGGCAAGACACGATGACGACGCCCGATCTCGCGCTGCTGCTGACCATCCTCGCGGGCGTCGCGCTGCGCGGGGCGGGGCTCGCACTCGGCGGCGCGCTGCGGCCGGATCATCCCGTCATCGCCTGGGCTGGCGCGGTCTCTGTCGCGACTCTCTCCGCCTTCGTGCTGCTCGCCGTCGTCGCGCCGACCGGCGCGCTGGCCACCGTGCCCTGGCCGGCGCGCTGCGCCGGCGTGGTGGCCGCCGGCCTCGGCTGGCTCGGCTTCCGCGGG
>NZ_JAKJIB010000402.1 GCF_021864505.1 Falsiroseomonas oryziterrae | reverse complement strand
CCCGGCCGCGGCGAGCTCGCGGCGGCGCAGCGCACGATCGCGGCGGCCGGCCCGCTCGCGCGCGAGGACCGGAGCGAGGCGGAGCAGGTGCAGATGCTCTCGCGGGTCGCACGCCGCGTGGTGGCCTCGGCCGATCCGATGTGTCGGCAGTATCTCGACCAGCCCTGCCGCTTCCGCGTCGGGCTGATGCGATCGCAGGAGGTCAACGCCTTCGCCGCCGAGGGCAGCACCATCGGCGTGACGAGCGGGATGCTGCTGGTGGTGGACAACGACGCGGAGCTTGCCGCGGTCGTCGCGCATGAGATGGGCCATCACCTGGCGAACCACCTGGCGCGCGCCGGCACGCGGACGCAGCTCGGCTCGCTCGCCGGCGCGCTGATCGGCGCCTATCTCGGCGGCGACGCACTGGCGCAGGCGGGGGCTCAACTGGGCGGGGGCGCGGCGCGGCTCGTCTATTCGCAGGCCGAGGAGCGCGAGGCGGACTACCTCGCCGCCTTCATGGTGCATCGCGCGGGCTACGACCTGGCGCAGGCCGGGCGGATCTGGATCCGGCTGGCGCAGGCGGCCGGCGGGGCGCAGCAGCCGAGCCTGCTGCGCACGCATCCGACCGGGCCGGAACGGCTCGCGGCCTGGCAGCGCACCGTGGCCGAGATCGCCGGCGCGCCGGGCGATGCGATGCCGCGCCGCGCGTGACGGTCAGCGGATCGGCACGACCGCGACGGCGTTGTAGGGGCTTCCGTCCACCAGGCGCGTGGACCAGGCGAGGTAGACGACGGCGCGGCGTTCCTCGTCCAGGAAGCGGTGCACGCGCGTTTCCTTGAAGAAGAGGCTCGTGCTCGCCTCGTAGATCTGCTCGCCGCGTTCGCCGCGTCTTGCGCCGGGCAGCACCTCGACCGGGCCGGTCGCCGCGCAGGTGAGGGCGAAGCGCGACGGATCCTCCGCGACGCCGAGCATGCCCGAAAGCCCGCCGGTCCGCGCCTGGCTGATCCAGCAGGAAACGTTGCGCACCTCCGGATCGTCGAAGCGCTCCACCACCACGCGGTGGCTGCGCGTCAGCCCGAGATTGGTGATCGCGGTGTTCACGTAGCCGACCTCGCGCGTCTCCTGCGCGGAGGCGGGCAGCGCGATCGCCGCGAGCAGGACGAGCGCGGGAGGGAAGGTGCGGGCCATGGCGGTCACTCCGGGCGATGCTGCGCCGACAGGACGCCACGGAGCGGGTGGCCGCCGCAACGCTCCTCGCGCAGGCGTCAGTCGCCCAGCGCGCTTCCCTCCCGGCGCGGATCGGCCGCGCCGAGCAGGCCCTGCGGCGTCACCCGGATCACGGAGAGGCCGGAGACGTTCTCGCGCACATCGACACGGTGGCCGCGCAGCTGCAGCTGCGGCGCGAGGCCGGCGGCAGCCGTCCCGGCCTCGAGCTCGACCGCGGTCGGGCCGATCACGCCGATGCGGGGCAGGGCGACCGCCTCCTCCGGCGTCAGGTTCCAGTCGATCAGCGCGACGACGGTCTGCGCGACATGGCCGATGATGCGCGCGCCCCCGGCCGAGCCGGCGAGGATCTCGGGGCGGCCGGCGGCGTCGAGCACAATGGTCGGCGCGGTGGAGGAACGCGGCCGCTTGCCCGGCTCGACGCGGTTCGCCACGGGCCGGCCGTCCTGCTGCGGCAGGAAGGCGAAATCCGTGAGCTGGTTGTTGAGCAGGAAGCCCCGCACGAAAAGGCGCGAGCCCATCGGCGCCTCGATGGTCGGCGTGAGGGAGACGGCGTTGCCCTGCGCGTCGACCGCGACGATGTGGCTGGTGCCGGCGCCGTACTCCGCGGCCTGCGGGGCCAGCCGTCCCTCGCGGAAGGGCGGGTTGCCGGCGGCGGGGGGCGGCATCGCCCGGTCATCGTCGATCAGCGCGCCGCGCGCGGCGATGTAGGCCGGGTCCATCAGCCCGCGCACCGGGACGCGCACGAAATCCGCATCGGCCAGGAAGAGGTTGCGGTCCGCGAAGGCGAGCCGGCCGGCCTCGGCCAGGAGATGCGCCGCCTCCAGGCCGCGCGGGTCGAGCGGGCCGAGGTCGAAGCGCGCGAGCATGCCGAGCATCTGCGCCACCGCGATCCCGCCGGAGGTGGGCGGCCCCATGCCGCAGACGCGCCGCCCCCGATAGGGCGCGCAGACCGGCTCGCGCCGCAGGGCGCGGTATCCGGCGAGGTCCGCCTCGGTCAGCAGGCCGCGGTTGGCGTGCGCGCGCACCGCCGCGACGATGTCGGCCGCGATCGGGCCGGCATGCAGCGCTTCGGCGCCCTGCGCCGCGACGGCCTCCAGCGTCCGGGCGAGGTCCGGGTTGCGCAGCGTATGGCCGGGCGGCCAGGGATTGCCGCCGGGGTCGAGGAAATAGGCCCGCGCGGCAGGGTTGCGGCGGATCGCCTCGACGCTGGCGCCGACGGAAGCGGCCATCCGGCGTGGCACGGGGAAGCCGGCTTCCGCGGCGCGGATCGTCGGTTCGATCAGGCGCCGCCAGGGCAGGCGTCCGTGGTCGCGGTGCGCAGCTTCGAGCATCCGCAGCAGGCCGGGCACGCCGACGCTGCGGCCGCCTTCGAGCGCCTCCGCGAAGGACAGGGGCTGTCCGTCGGGGCGGAGGAAGAGCCGCGGCGTCGCGGCGGCCGGCGCGGTCTCCCGGCCGTCCCAGGCCTCGACCGTGCCCGTGGCGGCGGAGAAGGTGAGCATCAGGCCACCGCCGCCGATGCCGCTCGCCTGCGGCTCCACCAGCGTGAGCATGACGGCCGCCGCGATCGCGGCGTCGAGGGCCGAGCCGCCCTCCCGCAGGATCTCGCGCCCGGCTTCGGTCGCCATCGGATGGGACGCGACCACCATGTGGCGCGCGGCGGTCGCGGCCTGCTGCGCGGGTGCGGCAGGGGCCTGGGCGTGGGCGATGCCAGAGAGCAGAAGGCCGGCAAGCAGGGGCAGCAGGCGGCGCATTCGGTCTCCGGCTGGTTCGTGGGATGATCCCAAGATGGAACGTCGGGCGCAGTTAAGGAAGGCTGCCGATCGCCGGGGCCGTCACGCCGAGGATCGCGCCGTCGCCGCGTTGGTTGCGGAAGGTTGGCAGGTGATCGCGCGCCGCGTGCGCACGCCGGCGGGCGAGCTCGACCTGGTCGCGGAGCGCGACGGGCTGCTCGCCTTCGTGGAGGTCAAGGCGCGCGCCACGCTGGCCGGGGCCGCCTTCGCGCTCGGTGCCGCGCAGCGCGGGCGGTTGCTGCGCGCGGCCGAGTGGTGGCTCGGCGCGAA
>NZ_JAKJIB010000401.1 GCF_021864505.1 Falsiroseomonas oryziterrae | reverse complement strand
CAGCGCCGATCCCGCGCGGCGGCGAGCGTCGCGGCCAACTGCCCGCGGTAGAAGCGCAGCGCCGCCATCGCGCCGATGCCGCGCGCCAGCCGCCGCTTCACCGCGCCGAGCCGCGGCGCGCGGGCGAGGATGATGACGGTGTCGCCCCTCACGCCGCGCGCCCTGCATAGATCTTCCGGATGCGATCCGGCGCGACGCCGACGAACCAGAGCGACAGGCAGGTCAGGTTCCGCGCGGAGCGGCGCAGATAGCCGTCGCGCCGCCAGCGCGCCGCGCTCGTCACCGCCGCGACGTCGAGCGCGACGAGGCGTGCGCGCCCGATCCGGCGGACCAGGTCCACATCTTCCATCAGCGGCAGCGGACGGACGCCGCCGACCGCGTCCAACAAGTCGCGGTGGATGAGCAACCCCTGGTCGCCATAAGGCAGCGCGAGCGCGCGACAGCGCCAGGCGACGGCGCGTTCCAGCCGGCGCGCGGCGGGCGCGTCGTCGTCGAGCGCGAAGCGGAAATAGGCGGCGCGGCCCGGATCGCGCATCGCGACCCGCACCGCATCCTCCCAGCCCGTCGCGAGCCGCGTGTCGGCATGCAGCAGCAGCAGCCACGGCCCCTGCGCGGCCGCGATGCCGGCCGCGAGCTGGGTACCGCGTCCGCGCGGCGCCGCCACCACCCGCGCGCCGGAGCCCCGCGCGATCTCCGCCGTGCCATCCCGGCTGCCGCCATCCACGACGACGACCTCGGCCGGGAGGCCCAGCAGGGCGCCGATCGTGCCTTGGAGGGACGCGGCGGCGTCGAGCGCCGGGACGACCACGCTGAGACCCGGGATCACGGACGGTTCACCGGCACGAATTCGCATTTTGTTCTTGACCGACCCTACCGCACCGGCCAAGTTCGGGCAGGAACAAATCGGGAAACAGAGGAGCGACCATGCCGGACGGTAGCACGGCACTCCCCTCGGGCCTGCTCTCCCTGGCCCGCAAGGGCCGGGGCGCGGTGACCAACCCGCCGGTCCGCTACGAGTCCGCGCGCACCGAGGCCTGGGACGACGGCTGGGGCACGCTGGCCGAGGATCTCGCCAACCTCCCCCCGCTGCCGACCGAACTGATCCGGGAGAAGGCGAAGTCGGCGCTGGCCTGGAACGACAGCCCGGACATCGGCTTCGATCGCTCCCTCAATCCCTATCGCGGCTGCGAGCATGGCTGCATCTACTGCTATGCCCGCCCAGCGCATGCCTATGTCGGCATGTCGCCCGGCCTCGACTTCGAGACGCGGCTGCTCTTCAAGCCCGACCTGCCGGAGCTGCTGGAGAAGGAGCTCTCGAAGCCCGGCTACGTGGCGAAGCCGGTCGCGCTCGGCGCCAACACCGATCCCTACCAGCCGGTCGAGCGGACGCTCGGCATCACGCGGCGCGTGCTTGAGGTGCTGGAGCGCTTCGGCCATCCGGTGACGATCGTGACGAAGTCGGCCGGCGTGCTGCGCGACCTCGACATCCTGAAGCGGCTTGCCGAACGCAACCTGTTGCATGTCTGCCTGTCGGTCACGACGCTGGATCTGAAGCTCGCACGGATCATGGAGCCGCGCGCGGCCTCGCCGCTGAAGCGGCTCGAGGCGGTGGCGGCGCTGCGCCAGGCCGGGGTTCCGGTCGGCGTGCTGGTGGCGCCGGTGATCCCGGGTCTCAACGACGCCGAGATCGAGCGCATCCTGGAGATGTCGGCCCGCGCCGGCGCGACACGGGCGGGCTATGTGCTGCTGCGCCTGCCGCTCGAGATCCGCGGCATGTTCGAGGCCTGGCTGAACGAGCACCACCCGGAGCGCGCGGCGCGCGTGCTGGCCCTGGTGCGCGAAACGCGCGGCGGACGGCTCTACGACAGCCGCTTCGGCACGCGCCAGACCGGCACCGGGCCCTATGCCGAGCTGATCTCCCAGCGCTTCCGCATCGCGCTGCGCCGCTTCGGCCTGGATGGCCGCGGCGACATGGGCAAGGCGCTCGACTGCTCGCAATTCCGCGCGCCTGTGGAGGCTCCGCGGCAGCTGGAGCTGCTTTGATCCCCACGACGACGCTGTGCGTCGCCGCGGGGACCCCGGTTTCTGCGCCGCGCGTGTCGCGGAGGCTCATCCTCCCGCGACAAAGCCGCGGGAGGGCGCCGGGGAGCGGAAGCAGGCTCCGGCACAGCCCGGTCTCCTACCGCCGCGCCACCGCCATCGGGAAGCTCCGCAGGTCGCGCTGGGCGGTGCGGAACACCGCGTCCTGGCGGTGGCGCTTCTCGGCCGCGAGCTGCGGCACGCGGGCCGTGACCCATTCGCCGAGCGCGAGCGCGCTGACCCGCCCCTCCCCGTCCACCGCCGCGCGGCCGCGCAGGCCCTCGCGCAGCGCATAGGCGAAGACGCCGTTGCGGTCGTCGTAGCTGTCGAGCGCTTCCTGCACGCTCGTGCTGGCGGCCAGCAGGAAGCGCCCCGTCTCGTTCCCGAGCGCCGAGAGCTGGTCCATCGTCAGCTGCCCGGCGTGGCAGGTATCGAGCAGCAGGAACGCGTTGCGCGCCCGGATGCGCGAGATCGCGACGACCAGCGTCGAATCGTCGAGCCCCTGCCGCCGCAGCGCGTCCCAGTTCGACGCATCCGAGACGTCGTGCGGCAGGAAGAGGAAGCGGTTGTCGGGCTCGGTCCGGACGCCGTGGCCGGCGATGTAGAGCACGAAGGTGTCCTCGGCCGCGGTGCCGCGGGCGGCCGCCTCGATCGCCGCCAGCACGCCGGCGCGCGTCGCCTGGCGGTCGAGCAGCAGCGTCGCGTGGACCTCGCGGAACAGTCCCTCGCCCTGTGCGCGCAGCGTCTCCACCACGGTGCGCGCGTCCGCCGCCGCGAAGGCCAGGTTGAGCTGCGGGTTGGCGTATTCATTGACGCCGATCGCGACGATCACGAGCCGCCCCGAGCCCTCCGGCGCGGCGGGTGCGCCGGCGCGGCGGAGATCGAGCGTGGGCCCCTCGGCGAAGACCGTCCGGTCCTCCGCATAGAGCCGCGTCGCGACGCGGTTGGACCCGCTGTCGAGAGGCACCTCGACCGCGATGTCCTGGCCGGCCACCGGCTCGACCCGCGCGGCGATTCGATCGTTCACCAGCACGTCGAGCGGGCCGAGCCCGAGCCCGCGATCGGTGGCGCGGAAGGTCAGGCGCAGCGCGCCCGCGTCGTCCGGCAGGCTGCGCGCGTCCCAGCCGATCGGCTCCGCGCCCGTCGCGGACAGGATGCTCGCCTGGCCGGCCGCGAGCACCGGCAGGCGGCCGATGCGCGCCCGGACGTCGCCGAGCGCCG
>NZ_JAKJIB010000400.1 GCF_021864505.1 Falsiroseomonas oryziterrae | reverse complement strand
GCGGCCGCCGTGCGGCCGCGTGGTGATTGCGCCGCCTCAGGCGCCGCCGCGGCGGCCGCCTTGCGGCCTCGTGCGCACGCGCTGCTCCCTCTCCCGCGCAGCGGGGGAGGGTCGGGGTGGGGGTTCGAACGGATCAACCCAACCCTCCCCCGCACGCGGGCGAGGGCCTAAACTCGCGCCATGAACAAGCTCACCCATTTCGACGAGGCCGGGCGGGCCGCGATGGTGGACGTGTCGGGCAAGGCCGAGACCTCCCGCACCGCCGTGGCACGCGGGCGCATCGTCATGGCGCCGGAAACGCTGGCCCTCATCCAGGCCGGGCAGGTCGGCAAGGGCGACGTGCTCGGCGTGGCGCGGCTGGCCGGCATCATGGCGGCCAAGCGCACCTCCGACCTGATCCCGCTCTGCCACCCGCTCATGATCTCGAAGGTCGCGGTGGACCTCGTCGCCGCCCCGCCCGACGCGGTGGAGATCGAGGCGACCGTGAAGGTCACCGGCCAGACCGGCGTGGAGATGGAAGCGCTGACCGCCGTCACCGTCGCGGCGCTCACCGTCTACGACATGTGCAAGGCCGCCGACCGCGGGATGCGGATCGAGGCGGTGCGGCTGGTCCATAAATCAGGTGGCAAGTCGGGCACCTATGATGAGCTCTCGGCCGGCGACGCCGGCCGGGGCTCGGCGACCTGATGATCTCGCTGGAAGAGGCACGGGGCCGGGTCCTCGAGGCCCTCTCGCCCACCCCGGCGGAGACGATCGCCCTGGCCGAGGGCTGGGGCCGCGTCCTGGCCCGCCCCGTGCTCGCCCGCCTCACCCAGCCGCCGGCCGATGTCTCGGCGATGGACGGCTATGCCGTGCGCGCCTCCGACGCGACGGAGGGGGCACGCCTTGCTGTCATCGGCGCGGCGCCGGCCGGCCACCCCTTCCCCGGCGAGGTCGGGGCCGGCCAGGCGGTGCGGATCTTCACCGGCGGCTTCGTGCCTCCGGGGGCCGATGCGATCCTTCTGCAGGAGGACGCCGAGGCCGGCGACGGGGCCGTGCAAGTGAAGGAGACGGTGAAGCCCGGCCGCTGGATCCGCCGGCGGGGGCTCGACTTCGCCGCGGGCGAGACGCTGCTGCCCGCCGGGCGGCGCCTGACCGCCCGCGACATCGGCCTCGCCGCCGCTGCGAACCATCCCTGGGTCACGGTGCATCGCCGCCCGCGGGTCGGGATCCTGGCCACCGGCGACGAGATCGCCCTGCCGGGCGAGCCGATCCCGCCGGGCGGCATCGTCAGTTCCAACGCCCACGCCCTCGCAGCCCTGATCCGGGCCTCCGGCGGCGAGCCGCTGGTCCTGCCGATCGCCCCCGACGACCGCGACGCCATCGCCGCCGCGGCGGCCGCGGCCCGCGCCTGCGACCTGCTCGTCACCACGGGCGGCGCCAGCGTCGGCGAGCACGACCTGGTGCAGAGTGCGCTCGGTCCCGAAGGCTTCGCGCTCGACTTCTGGAAGATCGCCATGCGGCCCGGCAAGCCGCTGATCTGGGGCCGGCTCGGCCGCACCCCCGTGCTCGGCCTGCCCGGCAACCCGGTCTCCGCGCTGGTCTGCGGGGTGCAGTTCCTGGTGCCCGCCCTGGCGGTCCTGTCGGGCCTGCCGGCGGCGCCGCCGGCGACGCTGCTGGTCCGCGCCGGCGCGCCGCTCGCCGAGAACGACAAGCGCTTCGACCACCTCCGCGCGTCGCTCGGGACCGATCGCGACGGCAGGCCGGTCGCCACCCCTTTCCCCATGCAGGACAGTTCGATGCTGGCGACACTCGCCCGCGCCGATTGCCTGATCCTGCGGGCGCCCTACGCGCCCGCCTTGCCGGAAGGCGCCGAGGTGGAGGCGATCCCGCTCGGTCAGTTCGGCATCTGAGTGATGCCGCGAGCACTGGCGCGGCCTCCAGCCGCTTGGCTGCGCGGCACCGGCCGCGGGCCGCATTCGCGGCCTCGGCTGCCAGCGGCAGCCGGAACCCGGGTCGACGTATCGCGGTCGTGCGCGGGCCCGGCTGTGGAAAAGATTTGACGCGACGCGGAGAACCTACCTAGAACATCCCCATCGATTCCCCGTTTGTTCGCCAGGGCGGCAGACGGGCACGGCGGAGGAGGCTTCATGCTCACGCGCAAGCAGCACGAGCTGCTCATCTTCATCGACCGGCACCTGCGTGAGACCGGCTTCTCCCCCTCCTTCGAGGAGATGAAGGAGGCGCTGCGCCTCAAGTCCAAGTCGGGCATCCACCGCCTGATCACGGCGCTCGAGGAGCGCGGCTTCCTGAAGCGCCGCGCCCACCGCGCTCGCGCGCTCGAGGTCATCCGGCTGCCGGAGAACATGGCCGGCCGCGGCCTCGCCCCGGCGGTCGCCGCGGCCCCGGCGCCCGCGCCCGCCTTCGCGCCCAACGTCATCCGCGGGAACTTCGCGACGAATTTGTCCGGCGTGCCCAAGCCCGCCAACGAGGCCCCCGCCGTGCACCTGCCGCTCTATGGCCGGATCGCGGCCGGCCTGCCGATCGAGGCGCTGCGCGACCAGGGGGCGAGCGTCGAGGTGCCGGCGGCGATGCTGGCGGGCGGCGAGCACTACGCGCTGGAGGTCTCGGGCGATTCGATGATGGAGGCCGGGATCCTCGACGGCGACACGGTCATTATCCGCCGCGGCGACGTGGCGGAGAACGGCGCCATCGTGGTGGCGCTGGTGGACGAGCAGGAGGTGACGCTGAAGCGCCTGCGCAAGCGCGGCAACTCGGTTGCGCTGGAGCCGGCGAACCGCGCCTATGAGACCCGGATCTTCGGCCCCGACCGCGTGCGGGTGCAGGGCCGGCTCGTCGGGTTGCTGCGGAAGTACTGACCGCGTCTCCCTCTCCCCGACCGGGGGAGAGCGTCGGGGTGAGGGGCGTCCGGGAGGCCCCCTCAATACGGATCCCATTCGTCCCGCGCCGCCCGCCAGGCGCGGAGCCGCGCCCGCGCCGCCTGGGCCGCCAGCAGCAGCAAGGCGCCCGCGCTCATCCAGCCGGCGGTGCCGAGCATCGTCCAGGTCGCGTCCATCCGGGCCTCCCGAGAGACAGGCCCGATGCTGCGCCCCGTTCCTTGCCGTTCGGTTTCCGGTCGTGCCGTTTCCTGCCGTGCCGTTTCCTGCCGTGTCGTTTCTCGCCGTGCCGCGGCGGGTCAGCCGGCGTCGCGCGGTGCCTGCGGAAGCACGTCGGGCCGGCCCGGAATGGGCGGCGGCGGCACCCAGGGCCGGCTGCCGCGCCAGGCCCGGTCCGACAGCACCTCCACCCCGCCCGGGCCGATCC
>NZ_JAKJIB010000040.1 GCF_021864505.1 Falsiroseomonas oryziterrae | reverse complement strand
CCCAGCCCGCGCTGCCGCCCCGCGTGGACGCGCTCGTCGCGCGCCTGCGGCCGGAGGAGCCGCTGCACTGCCTCCGCCCCGCGACCATCGCGGGCGCGGCACGGAGCTTCCTGGCCGCCTTCCCGGGCGAGACGCTCTACGCCGTGAAGTGCAACCCGGAGCCCGCCGTGCTGCGCGCGCTGTGGCGGGGCGGCGTGCGGCGCTTCGACTGCGCCTCGATCGGCGAGGTGCGGCTGGTGCGCAGCATGTTCGCGGATGCCTCCATCCACTTCATGCACCCGGTGAAGCCGCGCGGCGCGATCCGCGAGGCCTGGGCGCGGCATGGCGTGCGCGACTTCGTGCTCGACAGCGCGGAGGAGCTCGCGAAGATCCTGGAGGAGACCGGCAACGGCCAGGGGCTCGGGCTGATCGTGCGGCTCGCGCTGCCGAAGGGCGGCGCGATGTACGACCTCTCCGGCAAGTTCGGGGCCGCGCATGACGATGCGGTCGCGCTGCTGCGCGCGGCGCGCCCGCATGCGGCGAAGCTCGGCGTGAGCTTCCATGTCGGCTCGCAATGCATGGAGCCGGCGGCCTATGCCGGCGCGGTTGCGCTGGCCGGGGCCGTGATCCGGGAGGCCGGCGCGGCGGTCGAGGTGCTGGACGTGGGCGGCGGCTACCCGGTCGCCTACCCGGACATCACCCCGCCGCCGCTCGTCGCCTTCACCACGGCGATCGCGGCCGCGGTGGCGGAGCAGGGGCTGTCGGCGCTCGAGCTCTGGGCCGAGCCTGGCCGCGCGCTGGTGGCCGGCGGCACCTCCGTGGTGCTGCAGGTGCAGCATCGTCGCGGCGACGTGCTCTTCATGAACGACGGCGTCTATGGCGCCCTGTCGGACGCGGGTGCGCCCGGATTCCGCTTCCCCGCGCGGCTGATCCGGCCGGAGGCCGCCGGCAGCGTGACGAACACGTTGCCGTTTGCGTTCTTCGGTCCGACCTGCGACAGCGCGGACCACATGAAGGGTCCGTTCCACCTTCCGGCCGATATCCGGGAGGGCGACTGGATCGAGGTGGGACAGCTCGGCGCCTATGGCGCGGCGCTGCGCACCGCCTTCAACGGCTTCGACCGGGCCGGGATCGTCGAGGTGGCGGATGCGCCGCTGCTGCAGACGCCCGGCTACGACCTCGCCGCGGCCGCGTAGCGGTCGCGGCCCTTCCTTCACGGAGTCCTCGATGAAGCACGTCGCCTTCCCCGGCCGCCTGGTCATGCTCGGCTTCGGCTCGATCGGCCAGGGCGTGCTGCCGCTCATCCTGCGCCACATCGACATCGCGAAGGAGCGCATCGCGATCGTGACCGCAGAGGCGCGCGGACGCGAGGTGGCCGCCGAATACGGAATCCGCTTCATCGAGACGCCGGCGACGCCCGACAACTTCCGTGACCTGCTGTCGCCGCTGCTGTCGCGTGGCGACTTCCTGCTGAACCTCTCGGTGGACGTCTCCTCGGTCGAGCTCATGAAGCTCTGCCAGGAACTCGACGTGCTCTACCTCGACACCGTCGTGGAGCCCTGGGCCGGCGGCTACACCGACCCCTCGCTCACGCCGTCGCAGCGGTCGAACTATGCGATGCGGGAGGAGGCGATCGCGCTGCGCGAGCTTGCCCGTGGCGGCCCGACCAGCATCACCGCGCATGGCGCCAACCCGGGTCTCGTCAGCCACTTCGTCAAGCAGGCGCTGCTCGACATCGCGCGCGACACCGGCGCGCCGGTCGCGAACCCGCCGGCGGGCGCGGACCGCGCCGCCTGGGCCGCGATCGCGGAGCGCCTCGGCGTCAAGGTGATCCACATCGCCGAGCGCGACACCCAGGTCGCCGCGCATCCCAAGCGGCCCGGCGAGTTCGTCAACACCTGGTCGGTGGACGGCTTCGTGGGCGAGGGCTCGCAACCCGCCGAGCTGGGCTGGGGCACGCATGAGAGGCACTTCCCCGCCGATGGCCATCGCCACGGCTTCGGCTGCGACGCGGCGATCTACCTGATGCGACCCGGCGCCTCGACGCGCGTCCGCACCTGGACGCCGCTCGCCGGCCCGATCCACGGCTTCCTGATCACCCACAACGAGAGCATCAGCCTCGCGGACTACTACACGGTGCGCGACGCGGACGGCTCGGTGCGCTACCGCCCGACCACGCACTACGCCTACCACCCCTGCGACGACGCCGTGCTCTCGATCCACGAACTCGCCGGCCGGAACTGGGAGATGCAGCCGGAGAAGCGGCTGATGACGGACGAGATCGTCGCCGGCATGGACGAGCTCGGCGTGCTGCTGATGGGGCATGCGAAGGGCGCCTACTGGTACGGCTCGCGCCTGACGATCGAGGAGGCGCGGCGCGTGGTGCCGCACAACAACGCCACTTCGCTGCAGGTCACCGCCGCCGTGCTCGCCGGCGTGGTCTGGGCGATCGAGAACCCGCGCCGCGGCGTCGTCGAATCCGACGAGCTGGACCACGCGCGTATCCTCGAGATCTGCGGCCCTTATCTGGGCGAGGTGGTCGGCGTCTATTCCGACTGGACGCCGCTGCAGGACCGCGGCGTGCTGTTCCCGGAGACGCTCGACCGCGACGATCCCTGGCAGTTCCTCAACGTCCGAGTGGCCTGACCGGCCGCTCGGCGCCGGATCAGCGCAGGACGATCTCGACGCGGCGGTTCTGCGGCTCGCGCGCGCCGTCGGCGGTCGGCACCAGGGGCCGCGTCTCGCCGAAGGCCTGGATCGTCATGGCCGAACGCGGAATGCCCCGCCGCTCGAGTTCCGCGGCGACCGCCTGGGCGCGGCGCTCCGAGAGGCGCTGGTTGTATTGCGGCGTGCCCGAGCGGTCGGCATGGCCCGCCACCTCGATGCGTGTCACGCCGCCGCGCTGCGCGCTGGAGGCCGCTTCGGCGACCACCTGCCGCGCCCGCTCCGTCAGCTCGGCACGGTCCCAGTCGAAGAAGACAAGGAAGCTGCGGGCCGGCGCAGGGGCCGCGGCGGGCGTGGCCGCAGGCGCGGATCGCGCCGCCCCGAAGGCATAGCGGACGCCGAACAGCAGCGAGTGATGCAGGTTGTCGGTCTCCGCGCTGCCGGGCACGCGCGGGTCGCCCGAGGCGAAGTAGCGGACCGCGTCGCGGCTTTCCTGCGCGGCGCCGAACAGCCGGTACTCGGCGGTCAGCGAGAGCCCCGGCAAGGCCTGGAGCGGATAGGCGAGCCCCAGGATGCCCTGGTAGGCAAGCGCCGCCTCGGTGCCGACGATGTGGTAGAAGTCGGCCGGGTTCGCACGGCTCGACTGGCGGACGTTGTCCCAGTTCTGCGAGACGACACCGATGCCGGCGCCGACATAGGGCACGACCGGCCAGCCGAGATGCAGGTCGTAGAGGACGTTCGCCATGACGCCCCAGCTGAACACGGCGCCGCCGCTGAAGCCGGATCTGCCGGGGAAGCCGAGGCCGGAGATCTGGTTGACGTCGTTCTGGCGGAAGTTGAGCTCGGCTTCCGCGCGAAGGCCGTTGGCGAAGGCGTAGCCGACGCTCGCCACCCCGACGAAGCCGGAGAAGCCCCGGTCGAAGCTTGCCGTGCCCGACGCGTTGGCCGCCGACGTGCCGCGACCCGTGAAGCTGATGTCGCTGTCGGTCATCCAGTTGAAGCCGACGCCGGCGCCGACATAGAGGCCGCGCACCGGCTGCGCATGCGACGCGACGGGCAGGGCAAGGGGCGAGGCCGCCAGGAGAAGAGCCGTCAGGAGCGAATGGCGGGGCGGCATGGTGCCTGCTTTCTTGTCAGTTCGGTCGGCGGCGACTCCGGAAGCCTGCGCGCGGACCCATCACCTCGTTGATTAAGGCGGCATCTGAAACGAACAGCAATCCCTTCCAGGCGTGAAACCCGTAACGAAAAGGGGCGCCTTTCGGCGCCCCTTCCCGTGCCAGAAGATTGGCCTGCGGATCAGCGCAGGACGATCTCGACGCGGCGGTTCTGCGGCTCGCGCACGCCGTCGGCCGTCGGGACCAGCGGGCGGCTCTCGCCGAAGGCCTGGATCGTCATGGCCGAGCGCGGGATGCCCCGGCGCTCGAGCTCGGCGGCGACCGCCTGGGCGCGGCGCTCCGAGAGGCGCTGGTTGTACTGCGGGGTGCCCGAGCGGTCGGCATGGCCCGACACCTCGATCCGCGTCACGCCGCCGCGCTGCGCGTTCTGCGCAGCCTCGCCGATGATCTGGCGGGCGCGGTCGGTCAGGGTCGCGCGATCGAAGTCGAAGAACACCAGGAAGGTGCGCGCCGGAGCCGGAGCCGCGGCCGGCGCCACGACGGGCGGCGGCGGCGGAGCGGCGTTGAAGGCGTAGCGGACGCCGAGCAGCAGGCTGTGGTTCATGTTCTCGACTTCGACCGCGCCGCGGCTCGTCGCCACGGTCGCGCCCGACCGGTTGATGAACTGCGCGTCGACGTCATCCGACAGCGCGCCCATGAAGCGGTACTCGGCCGTGATGGCCAGGCCGGGCACGGCGCTGATCGGGAAGGCGGCGCCGACGATCGCCTGGTAGGCGAAGTTGCCGTTGTCGCCGTCGAGCACCACCGAGCCGCGCGGGCCGTTGATGCGGACGTTGTCCCAGTTCTGCACCACGTAGCCGATGCCGAGGCCGACATAGGGGTGGAAGAAGGAGGCCGGGCCGAGGTTGAAGTCGTAGAAGGCGTTCAGCATCGCGCCGTAGCTGTAGACGTCGCCGCCCTGCGTGCGCGGCGCGCCCAGGCCGGGCGCCCCGGCGGCGTTCGCGCCGAAGCCGGTGATGCCGTTGATGCTGTTCTGGCGGTAGTTGCCCTCGACCTCGACGCGGACGCCGTTGCCGAAGCCATAGCCGAGGCTCAGCACGCCGACCCAGCCGGTGTCGAACTCAGCCGCGCCGTTCGGCGACACGGAGGCGCCGCTCAGCGCCGAGCGCAGCGCGCCCTGCGACGTCAGGTCGCTCTCCATCAGCCAGTTGATGCCGGCGCCGGCGCCGACATAGAGACCCGTCACGGGCTGCGCCTGGGCGGCAACCGGCAGGGCCAGGACCGTCGCGGCCAGCAGGGCCTTACGGAGGCTCATCTAGTGTTCTCCTCGAACCAAACTCGTCGCATCGCCGCTTCGTATCGGATGCCGCGTGCAAGACGAACGTCCTGCCGCCGCGCCCAGGGTCCCACACCCATGCCGCGATGCCTTCGGGGACCCTAGCACCCGATTCGGCTCGCCAACAGCGTCCGCGTAAGGAACTCCCCCCGCTGTGGCGCTTCTGCCACAGCGGGGCATTGCACAGCGGTCACAGAGGCGAGAGGTAGTGGGGCTCCGGTGCCTCCGCAACCGATCCGGGTGGCAGCAGCCGGGTCGCGTGCCCAAGCTTCCGTCCCTCGCGCGCCTCCGCCTTCCCGTACAGATGCAGCGCCACGTCGGGCCGGGCCGCAAGCTCGCCCCAGCGCGCGTAGACCTCCGGCCCGACCAGGTTCTTCATCACCGCGTCGTGGTGGCGCCCCGGTTCCGGCAGGGGCAGGCCGGCCACCGCCCGGACATGCAGGGCGAATTGCCCGAACAGGCAGGCATCCATCGTCCAGTGCCCCGAATTGTGGGGCCGCGGCGCCATCTCGTTCGCCAGCAGCCGCCCGTCCGGCAGCAGGAACATCTCCAGCGCGAGCAGGCCGACCAGTTCCAGCGACTCGGCCAGCCGCACGACCGCCCCGCGCGCCGCGGCCGCGACCTCGGGCGCAACCGGCGCGGGGGCGATCGAGAGGTCGAGGATGTGCCTGTGGTGCCGGTTCTCGGTCACGTCGAAGGTGACGACCGCCCCGTCCACCCCACGGGCGCAGATCGCCGAGACCTCCCGCTCGAAGGGGATGAAGGCCTCCAGGATCAGCGGCCGGGGCGCCAGCCTTGCCCAGGCGGCATCGAGATCGGCCGGGCTGCGCAGCACCGCCTGGCCGCGGCCGTCATAGCCGAGCCGCGTCGTCTTCAGCACCGCTGGAAGCCCGAGCTCCGCCACCGCGGCGTCGAGCGCGTCGCGGCTGGTCACCTCCCGCCACGCGCCGACCGCCACCCCGGCCTGCTCGAAGAAGCGCTTCTCCAGCACCCGGTCCTGCCCGACCCGCAGCGCGGCGACGCCGGGCCGGCAGGGCACCAGCGGCTCGAGACGGTCCAGCGTGGCGGCGGGGACGTTCTCGAACTCGAAGGTCACGACGTCCACGGCGGCAGCGAAGGCGGCCAGCGCCTGCGGGTCCTCGTACGGCGCAACGGTCCGCGCCGCCGCGACCTGCATGGCGGGGCTGTCGGCCTCGGGGGCGAAGACGTGGCAGCGGTAGCCGAGCTCGGCCGCGGCGAGCGCGGACATTCGCCCGAGTTGCCCGCCGCCCAGGATGCCGATCGTCGAGCCCGGGGGCAGGGGCGCCGTCACGTCGCGCTCCCGGTCGGGCTGTCGGGCACGGCCTCGGTCTGCGCCGCGCGCCAGGCCGCCAGGCGACCCGCGAGCGCTGCATCGGCGGTCGCGAGGATCGCCGCCGCGAGCAGCCCAGCATTCACCGCGCCGGCCCGTCCGATGGCCAGCGTGCCGACCGGGATCCCGGCCGGCATCTGCACGATCGAGAGCAGGCTGTCCTGCCCCTTCAGCGCATGGCTCTCCACCGGGACGCCGAGGACGGGCAGGGTCGTCAGGGACGCCGTCATGCCCGGCAGGTGCGCCGCGCCGCCCGCGCCCGCGATGATCACCTTCAGCCCGCGGCCGGCCGCCGCCTTCGCGTACTCCACCATCCGCTCCGGCGTGCGGTGCGCCGAGACCACGCGGCATTCATGCGCCACGCCGAGCTTCTCCAGCACGTCGGACGCATGGCGCATCGTCTCCCAATCCGACGTGCTGCCCATGATGATGCCGACCAACGGCGGTGCGTTTTCCATGATCGTTCAGAGCACCCATGAGAGAACGCGGCCCAAGGGGCCGCCGCGCGGCGCGCGACAGAGCAACCTGTGCATCATGTCTGAGGCGCGTCAGCCAAGCGGCCGGAGGCCGCGCCCGGCGCTTGAGGGCGCACTAAGCGATCACGTCGGGGATCAGCCGGCTCTCGAGCCAGGTGATCTCGTCCTTGAGCTTCAGCTTGCGCTTCTTGAGCCGCTGCAGCTGGAGCGCATCGGCCCCGCTCTCGCCCAGCCGCGTGATGACCGTGTCGAGGTCGCGGTGCTCGCTCCGCAGCTCGTGCAGGCGGCGGAGGAGGCTGTCGCGGTCGGCCAGCATGCGCCCCAGGGTCGTGTTCGTTGCGGCATCCGGCACCTGCCGCCCGGGGCTGGAGCCGCTGGCGGAACAGGACCGGAGGCGGGCCAAAGAAGTCCTGGACCCGACCGAGGAAGGGAATAACATGGCGGGCGTGGGGGCAGAAGTGACGCTTCGCGGGGAGGACGCCGCGCGTCGGCATGGCACTCCAGCGGACGGCACGGCCCCTGCGGACAACGGACAGGGACGTCGCGCATGCCCGAACTCGCCCGCCTCCGAGCCCTCGAGGAGCGCCACGCGGCGCTCGAGGCCCGCATCGCCGAGGAGGACCACCGGCCTCGACCCGATGCGGACCAGCTGTCCAGGCTGAAGCGGGAAAAGCTGCGATTGAAGGAGGAGATGGAGCGGCTGAAGGCGCAGCCGGTCCATTGAGGCGCGGTGCCGGGGGCCGAGAGGCCCCCGGTGCTTTTTCGGCGGCCCCTCAGGCCGCGTCGTCGGCCGCGATCGGCGTCGTGTTGGTCGCCCCGGTGCGCGCATTCGCCGCCGCCACCGACTCGTTCAGCGCGGTCTGCGTGCAGAGGCCGAGCGTCACCGGATCGCGCGGCTTGATGTTCGCCATGTTCGGATGCGTCTTGTCGCGCACCTTCTGGATCGTCTCCTTGGTGGTGGCGAGCAGCTTGACGATCTGCGGGTCGGAGAGCTGTGGGAAATTGCGCAGCAGCCAGGCGATGGCGTCGGGCCGCTCGTTGCGCTTCGCCACCGGGATGTAGCGCGCGCCCTTGCCGCGCGGCTTCGGCAGCGGGATGGTGCTTTCCACCAGCTGCAGCCGGTAGGACGTGTCGGCCTCGCCCTTCTCGATCTCCTCGCGCGTCAGCTGGCCGTTCGCGATCGGGTCGTAGCCGACGATGCCCTGTGCCACCTCGCCATCGGCGATCGCCTGCACCTCGAGCGGGTGCATGCCGACGAAGTCGGCGATCTGGTCGAAGGACAGCGACGTCTTCTCGATGAGCCACACCGCGGTGGCCTTCGGCATCAGGGGCGTCTTCATGGGTCTGGCCTTCAGGTGTCCAGGGCTTCGGGCATAGGCAGGGATGCGGGCGAGCCAGGACGCCCGCCGAGGCGCCCCGCCTCGTCTGGTTGCGATATAAGGGCCGGGGCGGGGCGGGTCAAAGCCCCGCGCCGGACGGAGAAGGAGGCCGCATGGAGGACCCTGAGGGGCCGCGTCCCGCGAACCGATTCACCCCGCCGGTGATCGAGCGCTGGGGCGTGGCGGAACTGCGCGGCTACATCGCCGAGCTGCGCGAGGAGATCGCGCGCGCCGAGCGAGAGATCGCGAAGCGCGAGGCGACGAAGGCCGCGGCGGACCTGTTCTTCAAGCCGCCGGCCAGCTGATTTCCCGGACGCGAGGCCCGGACCGCGCCGGGCGCGCATCAGGCCCGGCAGACGAAGGTCACGGTGCGGATCCGCCGCTCCCGGAGATTCGTGACCTGGTTGCGGGTCATCGTCGGGAAGTCGTCGCCGAGGAAGCTGCGGAAGGTCACCGGCGGCGCCGCCTCGGCCAGCCGCGCGGCCACGCCCTCGAACCAGCGCTGGCTCTCCTCGGTCGAATCCTCGACGGCCAGGATCTCGAAGCCCGCATCCGAGAGCAGGCCGCGCATCTCATCCGGCGTGGCGAGGTGGCTGATCGCGGCCTCGCGGGCCCAGGGCACGGGAAAGGCGACCTCGCCGCCTTCACCCTGCAGAACGTCGTAGGCGACGAAGCGCGCCCCGGGTTTCAGCACGCGGCGCGCCTCGGCATACATCCGGTCCTTGGCGGCGATGTTCATCGCCACATGGATCGTCATCGCGGCATCGAAGGCGGCGTCGCCGAAGGGCAGGCGGGTCGCGTCGCCCTGGCGGAAGGCCACCCGGTCCGCAAGGCCCACCCAGCCGCTGAGGATCGCCGCGGCCTCGCAGAAGGCGGGCGTCAGGTCGAGGCCGGTGACCCGGCAGCCATAGGCCCGCGCGATGGTGCGCGCCGGGCCACCGAGCCCGCTGCCGATGTCGAGGAGATGCGAGCCCGCCTCCAGTCCGAGCGGCGATCCGATCTCGAGCGTGGCCTTGCGCCCGCGGATGTGGAACTCGTCCACCGTGGCGAGATCCTCGGGGACCAGCTCGTCGATGTCCTTGCCGGCTCTCCCGAGCGCCTCGGCGATCCGCGCCGCCAGCGCGGTGCCGTCCATCTGGCCGCCGCCAGAGTAATGCGTGGCCACCGCGTCGACCATGCGACTGCCCTCCGGCCCCGGGCATCATCCTGCCGGCCCGGCGGCGCGCGGTGGAAGTGGAATCGGCGAGAGGGCGGGGATCGTGAAGCCCCGCGCGACGCGGCGCAGGAAAAAGGCCGGCGGATCGCTCCGCCGGCCTCCCCAGGGCTCGGGCCCGGGTCGTGACCCCCGGGCGCGGCCGTCGCGTCAGGCCGCCTGGGCGGCCTCGCCGTTGCCGTTCGCGGTGATCGCCTTGGGCGCGACGCCACCGATCGCGATGCGACGCGGCTTCAGCGCCTCCGGCACGACGCGCTTCAGGCTGACATGCAGCAGCCCGTTCTCGAGCGTCGCGCCCTCCACCACGATGTGGTCGGCGAGCACGAAGCGCCGCTCAAAGGCACGGCCGGCGATGCCGCGATAGAGCAGCCGTGCCTCGTCGGTCTGCTGCGGCGCCTTGCCGGCGACCGTCAGCGTGTTCTCGTGCACCGTCAGCTCGATGTCGTTCGGCCCGAAGCCGGCCACCGCCATCACCAGCGTGTAGCTGTCCTCGCCGGTCTTCTCGATGTTGTAGGGGGGATAGGCAGGACCCTCGGAGGCCGCGCGGGCGGTCTCGACGAGGCGGGCCATGCGGTCGAAGCCGATGGCGGCACGCATGAGGGGAGAGAGGTCGAAAGCGTTCATCGTTGAGCTCCTCGATCAGCAAGCTCGGTTGTCCGGCGGACCGGCCCTGGTGGATCCCCATGCGGGCGACCCTGGCTGTCCGCGCCGGCGACCCCGAAGGCATCGTCGGCCCCATGGACATGGAAAACCGCCCGGCGGCGTTCAAGACCCCGCCGGAACGCGTGGCCCCGGAACGCCGCGCGGCGCGCCCCCGGTCAGGGGACGCGCCGCGCGAGCAGCCAAATCTGTCGGAAGGGGCGGGCGGTCAGCCCTTCTTCACGCCGATGCCGGCGAACTTCTTGTTGAACTTGGCGATCTGGCCGCCGGTGTCCACCACCCGCTGCTGGCCAGTCCAGGCCGGGTGGGACTTCGGGTCGATGTCGAGGCGCAGCGTGTCGCCCTCGTTGCCCCAGCAGGAGCGCGTCTTGAAGGTCGTGCCGTCCGTCATGATGACGGTGATCTCGTGGTACTCGGGGTGGATGTCGGGCTTCATGACGGCGCTCACGCAGGATGGGCCCGCCGACGGCGACCGGCAGGCGCGGGAGGCGCGCGTATAGGCGAGGCGCGGGCCCGGCGCAACCATCCTTGCCTTCGGGGGCCGGCAGGCCCAGCCTCGGCCCATGCCGCACGACGCCTGCTGCGGGACGGACACGGTCTTCACCGGCCAGGATCCCGCCTTCCGACGGGCCCTCTGGATCGTCATCGCGGTCAATGCGGCGATGTTCCTGGTCGAGTTCGTCGGCGGCGCCCTGGCCGGCTCGCTGGCCCTGCAGGCCGACAGCCTCGACTTCGCGATGGATGCCGCGACCTACGGGCTGTCGCTCGCGGTGATCGGGCTCTCGCCCGTCACGCGGGCGCGGGCGGCGCTGCTGAAGGCGGCGAGCCTCGGCCTGATCGCGGCCTGGGTGCTCGGCGCGGCGTTCTGGCGGATCTTCGTGGAGGGACGGCCCGAGCCCATCACGATGGGCGCCGTCGCGATCGCCGCGGCGGCGGCCAACCTGCTGTCCGTCGCGCTGCTCTGGCGCTGGCGGGAGGGCGACGCGAATGTCCGCTCGGTCTGGCTCTGCAGCCGCAACGACGCGCTCGGCAACCTGCTCGTGCTCGTGGCGGCGCTCGGCGTCTTCGGCACCGGCACGCGCTGGCCGGACCTGATCGTCGCGGCGGCCATGGCCGCGCTCTTCCTCAACACGAGCCTCGGCACCGCGCGCCGCGCCCTGGCCGAACTGCGGGAGGAGCGGGCGGCGGCGCATGGCTGAACACGGCGGGGCCGAATTGACCCCGGCCGTCGGCCGGTCCTAGAGCAGCGCCCGATCGAGTGGAACCGCTCCACGGTTCCGCCGACCGGGCATAAGCTGCTCTGGAATCATGATTCCTGGAGCAAGAAATCCGCTCTGACTGGTTCAGTCAGAGCGGATATTGCTCTAGCGTCCGCGCCGCTGTCGGAGACCTCGCGTGAACCAGGCCGTCTCGCCCGCCGATGCCGGGCGACCGCTCAACATCCTGTCGATCCAGTCCTGGGTGAGCTACGGCCATGTCGGCAACGCCTCGGCCGTCTTTCCGCTGCAGCGCCTCGGCGCCGAGGTCTGGGCGGTGAACACCGTGCAGTTCTCCAACCATACGGGCTACGGCGCCTGGCGCGGCAGCGTCTTCGGCGCCGAGCTGATCCATGAGCTGGTGGCCGGCATCGCCGAGCGCGGCGCCATGGCGCGGTGCGACGCCGTGCTGTCCGGCTACATGGGCTCGGCCGATATCGGCGAGGCGATCCTCGCCGCTGCCGCGCGGGCCAAGGCGGCCAATCCGGCGGCGATGTATTGCTGCGACCCGGTGATCGGCGATGTCGGGCGCGGCGTGTTCGTCCGGCCCGGCGTTCCCGAATTCATGCGCGACCGCGCCGTGCCCGCCGCCGACATCCTCACCCCCAACCAGTTCGAGCTGGAATGGCTGACGGGGCGCGACATCCGCACGCTGGAGGACGCCAAGGCCGCCATCGCCGCGCTGCAGGCGCGCGGCCCGCGCTGCGTCCTGGTCACCTCGTTGCGCACCGCCGACACGCCGGGCGATGCGATCGAGTTGCTGGCCGGCGAGGACGGCGCCTTCTGGCGCGTCCGCACGCCGCTGCTGCCCGTCAGCGTCAACGGCGCCGGCGACGCGATCGCGGCGCTCTTCCTCTTCCACCGCCTGCGCTGGGGCGAGGCGCGCGTCGCGCTCTCCGCCGCCGCCTCCTCGATCTACGGGCTCCTGCGGCGCACGGCCGAGGCCGGCTCGCGCGAGATCCTCACCGTCGCGGCGCAGGAGGAGTTCGTTACGCCGAGCAGGGTCTTCCGCGCCGAGGCCTGCTGAACTTCCCCCTTTCACCCGCGGGCATCAGGCGGGGGCGCGGCATGCGGAGCCATCACCGGAAAGTCGTTCGCGCGAAAAAATAATCTTGCAGACGAATTGCGGGCGCGCCGAGTAATTTTTCTTAGCAGCATAGTTTCTGCCCGGGTTGTGCAAGAAAATGCTGGCCTCGCGTGGCGGTTGGTGGAACATTCCAGCGTTGGATTGTAACCATTCTGACCAGCCATGAACCTGATCCCCCCGGAACGGCGAGCGCGGCCAGCAGCACGCGGCATGCTCGCGCGCCTGCGCGACTGCCGCCGCGGCGCGACCGCGCTCGAATTCGGGCTCGTGTCGCTGCCCTTCATCATGGTGTGCGTCGTCATCATCGAGGTCGCCTGGCAGTACACCACGGCCTCGATCCTCGATGCCGCCGCGCTGCGCGCCAGCCGCTTCGGCGCCGTCGGCCTCAACCCGCCACCTGCCGGCAACGGCCCCGCCAACCCGACCTGCCGGTCCGGCTACATTCCGCTCTACCTCGTCCGCAGCACCAACGGCTTTCTCGAGACGCGCCACCTGACCGTCCAGGCGTCCAGCACGCGCGCCCTCTCTGCGCATCTGCAGCAACCGGCCGCGTTGCAGCGGCCCGCGCCAGCGCCGCCGCCGCTGCAGCCCCAACCGCCGCAGCAAGGCCAGCCGGCTCCGCCGCCGCCCAATTTCGGCTTCGGCGGCCAGATCGTCGAATACGACATCGTCTATCGCCAGGCCTTCCTCACCGCCGCCGGTCCGCGCTGGCTCGGCCTGCCGAACGAAATCGTCCACCGCGCAACCATCGTCATCAAGAACGAGCCATTCCTGAATGCGCCGTGCTGACCGCCTCGGGCGACGCGGCGTGGCCGCGGTCGAATTCGCCCTCGTCCTGCCCGTCCTGCTCATCCTCCTGCTCGGCACGGTGGACATCCTGACTGCGCTGCGCGCACAGCTGCGGCTGGAGACGGCGGCCGTCCAGCTCGGCCAGATCGTGTCCCAGTGCGGGCGCATCACCGATCCCACCGGCCAGGGCAACAGCGGCGACCTCGGCCAGTTCTGGTCGCATGGCCAGCGGATGATCGGCAACCTCGGCACCATCACCGGCACGGGGACGGACGGCGCAGTCATCATCACCGCCGTCCGGCGGCGGCCGAACACCAACCAGAACGAGGTCGCCTGGCAGCGGCGCACCGGCAGCGGCAACCATGCGAGCTCGGTCGCCAATGCCGGCCAGCAAGGCCAGCCCGCGCCGGCCAACACCACGGCAACCATCGCCGCCGGCTTCGTCGTGCCGCCCAACGAGACGCTTTTCGTCACCGAGGTCACGCTGAACCGCACCGCGCTCCTGCTGCGCGGCCCGTTGGTGAACAACGCCCTGCCGCAGCAGCTGCGCGGCACGACGCTTTTCCTCTCCCGCTCGCCGATCCCGGGCGATCTTCAGAACCCGCCCGGCGCCGCCACGCAGAACGATCCCGGAGGCCTGTCATGCACCGCGTGACCCCCCTCACGCACGACCGGCGCGGCGCCGTGGCGATCCTTTCCGCTGCGCTGGGCGCGGTGCTGATCGGCTTCGCGGGCCTTGCCGTGGACACCACCCGTGCCTGGGTCGCGGAGGCGCGGATGAAATCCGCCCTCGACGCGGCTGCGCTGATGGCGGCGCGCCGCTTCGACGAGGCCGACCGCGACACGCTGGCCGAGCAGTTGTTCTACGCCAACCTCCAGCAGGGCAGGACCTCGGGCAACTTCCTCGGCGCGACCATCGCCCGGCCGAGGTTCACCGAGATCTCGCGCGTCGACGCCGAAATCCGCGTGGACAGCCAGGTGAACACGCCGACCACCCTCTTC
Source organism: Falsiroseomonas oryziterrae (assembly GCF_021864505.1). Lineage (GTDB taxonomy): Bacteria > Pseudomonadota > Alphaproteobacteria > Acetobacterales > Acetobacteraceae > Falsiroseomonas > Falsiroseomonas oryziterrae. Next base: position 5,413 of record NZ_JAKJIB010000040.1, on the reverse strand, counting down.
AGCGTCATCCGGCAGACCCAGATCATCCGCGACGACTTCGCCACCGCGCAGCGCGCGGGCACGGGCCTCGAGATCGCGATCGCGCTCGATGCGACGGGTTCCATGGCATCGCAGGGCTTCGGCGGCCGGACCAAGTTCGAGAACGCCGTGGATGCGACGCGCGATCTGATCCGCATCCTCTACGGCAGCCAGAACGAGCAGCGGAACCTCTTCATCTCGATCGTGCCGTACGACCGGACGATCAACGTCGGCGCGGCGAGCGACGAATGGCTTGCGAATGGCGCGCTTGCCAATTCGAGCGTCAACAACGCCTGGATCGGCTGCGTCGAAGGCCGTGCCTCGCGGAGTGGCGGCCGCTGGGTCGTGACGGATGCCTCCCCGGCGAACGAGCCCTTCCGGCCATGGGTCTGGCCGAGCACCTTCCGCCAGGTCGGGCAGTGGATCCCGCTCAACCCGGGCAACTCCGCCAACGCCGCTGCGCCCGCGCCCGGCAGCAGTTGCATGCGGCAGAACTCCTACCCCGCGGACCCGAACGATCCGGCCAATCCTGGCCCGAACCGCTTCTGCCACGGTGACAATGACTGGGTTCGGGTGGACCCCGGCAACACGCTGGTCCTGCCGGCCAACGTCGCCGACAACGCAGCCTACAACACCTATTTCCGCAACAATGCCAACAGCGCCACCGGCGCCTTCGGCCCGAACTTCATGTGCCCCCGGTTCCCGATCCAGCCCCTGACGTCGGACCGCCGCGACGTCGAGGACTACCTGCTCACGATTCGCCCAGAGCGGGGCGGGACGGGCATGGGCACGAGCGTCTTCGCCGGGCTGAAGGGCGCCTGGTACACGCTGAGCCCGAACTTCGAGCAGGCCTGGCGCGACCGGAACGTGCCGTTCCGACCCGGCAGCACGAACAACCGCGCCCTGCCGCGCCCCTACCGCGAGGACGACAACCGCAAGGTCATCGTCATCCTGACGGACGGCGACAACAACTGGTTCTTCCCGCAACCCCAAAACAGCCGCTCGTCCTGCGGCGAGGGCATCAACGCCGGGAACCGGAATTCATCGAGTACGACCGCGCGCGGTGTCTGCGCGGCAACCGGCGGTGCGGCGGAACTGAACTACAACGCGCTGGGCCGTGTCGCCGACTGGAACAGCCGATTTCCCGATGCGCGGATCGACACCGTCAACCGCACCACGGCCGAGGCGCGCTTCGACGAGTTGACGCGCGCAACCTGCGACGCGATCAAGAACGACATGCTCGGCGTGACCGGTCCGCGCCCGAACCCGCCGTTCCCGCCGGCCATCGACATCTATGTCGTCGGCTTTGAAATCCAGACGCAGGCGCACCGCGAACTGCTCCAGTACTGCGCCAGCGACCCGACGAAGTTCATCGAGGCACGGACCGCGCAGGACCTGTCGGGTGCCTTCACGCGGATCGCGAACGAACTGGTCCGCCTGCGCCTGACCCAGTAGCGCGCCGGCGCGGGCGGGTCAGACCGGCCGCGCGACGTCCTCGAGGCCCATCAGCCCGACGAGGCGCCCCTCGGCGCAGCAGACGGGAAGGTGACGCACGCCGACGCGGCGCATCACCTCCAGCGCCGTCTCGCGCGGCGTCCCGGGCCGCACCGCGACGGGATCCCGCGTCATCACCTCTTCCACCGAAAGCCCTCGGATCCCCTGGGCACGGGTCGCGACCACGCGGACGATGTCGCGCTCGCTCACCACGCCGACCACCCGCCCGCTGCGGTCCTGCACCGGGATGGCGCCGACGCCGCGTGCCGCGATCATGCGCGCGGCCTCCGCGGCCGGCGCCTCCGGCGTGAGGGCCGGCAGGTCACCAGTTGCTGTGATGCTCATGAAGGCGCGGCCCCCCGTGTGGTTTGGCTTCGCTTCCCCCAACCCGCGCCGCATATCAGTGAATGCCACGATCCTGCAACCGTTCTCTCACGGCATTGCCACGCCCTGCTGCCGCCTGGGCGCCTGCCGGCGTCAACCCTTCCTTCAGCGGTCCGGGCGCTCCATGCCCGCGGGCCCCAGGACCGGGCGCCCGCGAAAGGCAGGACGCCATGCAGATCCACGCGCTCATCCCCGCGCTTCCCGACGCCGCCATGCTGACCGTCTGGCTCGTCTGGATCGTCGCGGCTGTCATCGGCCTCAACGTCGTCATCATGCTGCTCGGCCAGGGCGTGCGCTTCCCGCTCGGCCGCGTCGCGTCGCGCGGGCGCGACCTGACGGACCGCATCAACGGCCTTCTCGGCGGCGTCGCGATCGCCTGCGCCGCGGTGCTCGGTGCGCAACTACTGATGCGCCTGAACGGCTGACGCCGCCTCAGTGCATGTAGCTGCGCGTGACGTATTAGGTCAGGCTCTCCACCGCCATGGCCTGCTGCGCCAGGCGATGGCGGACAAGGTCGCGCACGCTCACCAGGCCCAGCAGCCGGCCGGCATCGTCCACCACCGGCAGGTGCCGGTAATAGCCCTCGTCCATGATGCGCAGGGCGGTGTCGACCGGCGTGTCGGGACCGACCATGACCACCTCGCGCGTCATCAACTCCTCGGCCGCCATCCCGCCGATCCCGCCGAAGCGCGTCGCCAGCGCCCGCACCACGTCGCGCTCCGACAGGATCCCGCAGACGCGCCGATCGGCCTCGAGCACCACCACCGCGCCGATCCGGCGTTCGGCCATGATGCGCGCGACCTCGGCCACCGGCGTCCCCGGCGAGGCGGAGATCACGGCGCTGCCTTTTTCCCTGAGCATGGCGGAGACGGTCATCGGATGCACCTGTGTCGCGTGGGTGTCGCGGCGGGGCGGTTCCCCCGGGTGCCTTCCTCAGAGCGGCGCGTCTAATCCCGCGCCGCCACGCCGTGCAACGACCAACCGCGCGCGACAGGCAGCGCGCACGGTTAATTCGCGTCCATCACGATCCGAGACGCGCGCGTCTGTCAGTGTCGCGTGACATTCGGTTGGGCGTCGGACTCAAGCGCGGCGGATGTTGATCGGCAGCGTCATGCCCTTCTGGATGCCGGTCAGCCCGCGCCGGTACGCCGCGTCGATGTAGTACTGGCCGAGCGGGATGTAGGGCAGGTCCTGCCAGAGCGCCGCCTGGATCCGCCGCGCGATCGCCTTCTGCGCATCGAGCCCCTCGGCGGCCAGCCACTCCTCCCGCAGCGCTTCGATGGCGGTGCTGGTCGGCCAGCCGAACCAGGCCTGGCGGCCATGGCCGCGGAGCAGCGGATGCACGCCCGGGCTGCCGAGGTCGATGCCGCCGAACAGGACCACCAGCGCGTTCCAGCCGCCCTGGCCAGGCGGATCCTGCCGCGCGCGGCGCTGCAGCACGGTGCCCCAGTCGCTCGTCGCGCTCTCGGCATTCAGGCCGCTGCGCCGCAGCGCATCCGTCAGCACCGTGGTCAGCGCATTGTTGTTCACCACATCGGTCGGGTGCAGCACGACGACGGGCTGGTTGGCATAGCCCGCCGCCCGCAGCGCGTCGCGCGCGCGGTCGAAGCTGCGCGGCGCGGTCATCACGCCGATCCCCTCGTCATTCGCCAGCGGCGAGGAGGTCGGGAAGGCGCCGATCCCGTCGGTCCAGAGGCTGCGGTCCGTCCCCATGATCGAGGTCATGAAGTCGGCCTGGTTGATCGAATGCAGCAGCGCGCGCCGCACCGCCGGATCGTCGAAGGGCGGATGCAGCTGGTTGAAGCGCAGATGCGCGACCGTCCCGCCGGCATCGACCCGCTCCAGCACGATGTCGCGGTGGCGCCGCAGCACGGCGCGCAGATCGGGCGCGACCTGCTCGTACATGTCGATCTCGCCCGCCTGCAGCGCTGCCGCGACGGTGCCGGCGTCGGGGATCCAGTTGAACACCACGCGCTCGAAATGCCCGATCTTCGCACCCCCCAGCAGGCTCGGCGGGTTCGGGTTCGGCACATAGCCCTCGAAGCGGCGATAGACCGCGCGCGCGCCCGACAGCCGCTCCTCCGCCACGAAGCGATAAGGGCCGGAGCCGACCACCTCGGTGAAGGGGCGCGACGGGTCCACATTCGCGAAGCGCTCGGGATAGATGAAGCAAGGGTAGGAGCTCGGCTTGCCGAGCGCCTCCAGCATCGGCCCGAAGCGCTGGTTCAGCCGGATCTCGAAGCGCCGGTCGTCGAGGGCGCGCATCTCCGCGGTGCGCGCGCGCAGCGTCTGGCCGAGCGTGTCGAGCCGCGACCAGCGCTGGATGGAGGCGACGGCGTCGGCTGCGCGGATGCGCTCGTTGTCGTGGAAGCGGATGCCGTCGCGCAGCGTGAAGATCCAGCGCAGCCCGCCATCCTCCACCACATGCCCCTCGGCCAGCTGCGGGCGGATCGTGAAGCTCTCATCCGGACCGTAGAGCGTGTCCCAGCACATGTGGCCGTGGTTGCGCACGCCGTAGCTCGTCGTGCTCATCGGATCCAACGCGGTGACATCCGCCTGCGGCATGTAGCGGAAGGTCGTCGCGGCCGTTCCCTGGCCGAGCGCCGGCATGGCGGGGGCGAGCGGCGCGGCGGCGAGGCCGGAGAGCAGGGTGCGACGGCGCATGCGATCCTCGGGCGCTGGTGGCGGCGAGCATGGCGCGCCGCCGCCGGCGCGCGCAATGCCCGCCCTTGAAGCCCTGCACCCTTGCTGCCACCTGCCGAGCGACGGTCCGGGCCCCTCTGGCGTGCCGATGCCTGTGCACGGCGCGCGATGTCGGACCTCCACCTTGCGGCCACCGCGCTGGGGCGGTGCCGCGACCTGGAGGAGGCGCCGATGGCCCTTGCCCAATTCTGGAACGTGAACTGCGTCGGCCGCGTGCTGCGCGTCCTCGGCATCGCGCTGATCGGCATCGGCGCCGCGGGCTACCTGCTTCCGGCCGGGGCCGTGCACTGGACGGCGCTGATCCCGGCCGCCCTCGGACTGCTCGCGCTCGCCGCCTCCCTCGCACGCAACGCCTGGATCGCGGCGGCGCTGGGCGCCGTGATCTGTGCGGTCGCGCTGATGGGCGGCGGCTCGGCGCTGCCGCAGCTGCCGGCGCTGCTGTCGGGCGAGGCGGGGGCGGCCATCGCCTCCCGCGCCTCCACCGCGCTCGCCGCCATCCTGGCGCTGGCCGGCATCGCCTACGCCCTCGCCCGCGGCCGGCGAGAGGTCTGAGATGTTCGCCGACATCCTCGCCTTCCTGGTCGCCACCTTCCTGCTCGGCCCGCTGCAATCGGGCCTTGCCGACCGGCTCGAGGCCGCGCGCGCCCCGGCCGCGGTAACGCGCGAGCTGACGGATTGCGCCGCAGCCGCCGCGCCAAGGCTGGTGGAGCGCGCCGCCGGCGATCCGTGGTGGGCCGTCACGACCGCCCTGTCCGCCTGGCTCGGCACCGCGCGCCCCGAGGTGGTGCTGCGCGACGTGGCCCCCTCCTGCGGC
>NZ_JAKJIB010000004.1 GCF_021864505.1 Falsiroseomonas oryziterrae | reverse complement strand
GAGGCCACCCGCTTCGCCGGCGCGCTCGCCGCCTCGGTCGCCGCGGCGCCGACCGGGGTGGTGATCAGCGACCCCAACCAGCCCGATTGCCCGATCGTCTTCGCCAACCCGGCCTTCTACCGCATCACAGGCTACTCGGCGGAGGAGGTGATCGGGCGGAACTGCCGCTTCCTGCAGGGGCCGGGCACCGATCCAGCGGCCGTGCAGGCGATCCGCCAGGCGCTGGCGGACGCCCGCCCGATCGACATCCGCCTGGTCAACTACCGGCGCGACGGCAAGCGCTTCGTCAATGAACTCCACATCTCGCCGGTCCACGACGAAGCGGGGGCCCTGCTCTACTTCCTGGGAATCCAGCACGACGTGACCGAGCGGGTGCGCGCCGAGGACGCGGCGCGCCGGGCCCGCCGCGCCGCGGAGCGGGCCTCCGCCGAGAAGTCCGACTTCCTCGCCTTCGTCAGCCACGAGGTGCGCACGCCGCTGAACGGCGTGCTCGGCACGCTCTCGCTGCTGCTCGACACGCCGCTCGACGCGGAGCAGCGCGCCTATGCCGAGACGGCGCGCAGATCGGGGGAGACCCTGCTCTGGACCGTGAACGAGCTGCTGGACCTGTCGCGCATCGAGGCCGGCAAGCTCGAGCTCGAGGAACTCGCCTTCGACCCCGCCCAGCCCATCCGCGACGTCCTCGCGCTGCAGGCCGCGGCGGCCGCCGACAAGGGGCTGGGCCTGACCGCGAGCCTCGACGCCGGGCTGCCGCCGCGAATCCTCGGCGATCCGCGGCGCCTCCGCCAGGTGGTGATGAACCTCGTGGACAACGCGATCAAGTTCACCGCCGCAGGCACGGTGGAGGTGAAGCTCGCGCGCCAGCACGACCGCATGCAGGTGGAGGTGCGCGACACCGGCTCGGGCATCCCCCCGGAGCTGCGGCGCCGGCTGTTCCGCCGCTTCCAGCAGGCCGATGCCGGGACGGCCCGGCGCCACGGCGGATCCGGGCTCGGCCTGATGATCTGCCGCCGGCTGGTCGGCCTGATGGGCGGGCAGATCGCGGTGGAGAGCGAGTCGGGCGCCGGCAGCGTCTTCCGCTTCGACCTCCCGCTCAGGCCGGCCGCAGACAACGCCCCCGGCCTGCCGGCCCCCGCTTCAGAGCCGCCGATGCGCCGTGCCGCAGGCGATGCGCCCTTCGCGCGCCTCCTTCTGGCGGAGGACAGCGAGGCCAGCCAGCTCGTGGCGGCCGCCATCCTGCGGAAGGCGGGCTACGAGGTCGATCTGGTGCGCGACGGGGAAAGCGCGGTCGCGGCCGCCACCTCCGGCTCCTACGACGCCATCCTGATGGACGTCCGCATGCCCGGCCTCGACGGGTATGCGGCGACGCGGCGCATCAGGGCGCTGGCCGGGCCCGCCGGGCGGGTCCGCATCCTCGCACTCACCGCCTCGGCCATGCCGGGCGACGTGCAGCGCAGCCTGGCGGCCGGGATGGATGCCCACCTCGCCAAGCCGGTGGACCGCGCCGGGCTGCTCGGCGCCGTGGCCGCCCTTCTCGCCGCCGTCCCGACACGCCCGCGCGCACCCGCGCCGGCTGCCGAGCCGAGCCCCTCCCATGCCCTGCTGGTGCGCGAGACGCTGGAGGAGTTGCGCGCCGCCGTGGGGCCCGGCCGCCTGCCCGACCTGATCGGCGTGTTCGCCGCCGAGACGCTGGCGCGGGTGCGCCGCCTCTCCGAGGAGCCGTCGCTCTCGGCCGTGGAGGCGGAGGCGCATGCCCTTCAGTCGGCGGCCGGCACCTTCGGGGCCGCCGCGCTCCGGGAAGCCGGGACGGCGCTCGAACGCGCGGCCGCGGCCGGCGATGCCTCGGCTGTCGGCGCCGTTGTCGGCGACCTGCCCCGCCTCGTGGAGCGGACGCTGCATGCCCTGGCCCGGGCCGGCGGTGTCACGGCGGGCGGAGCGGCGTGAGGCCTCGAAGCCCTGTGATGCCCGTGCCACCTTTTCGCCCCATTCCGACGGCTTAGCTGCCGGCCCACGTCGAGGGAGGGCGAAGCGATGTTGCGACTTTGCGCCACCCGCCGGGGGTTGCTGGCGCTGGCCGCCCTCCCCGCCGCGCGGCCCGCCCTGGCAGGCACCAGCGTGCCCGAGGCGGCGACGCTCCTTGCCCCAGGGCCGGAGGAAGGGCCTGCAGCCGGGTTCGCGGAACGCGCGGCGCGCGGCCTCGCCCGCGGTCTCGTACAGGCCTCGGCGCTACGGGTCAGCATCGTCGGGGGGCCCGACGGCATCACGGCCGCGAACCGCTTCGCGGCCTCGACGCCGGCGGATGGCCGTGTCCTGCTCGTTCTGCCCGGCCTGGCCGCGCAGGCCCTGCTGCTGGGCGACGGCCGCGCCCGCTTCGAGCCGCGCCACTGGCCGGCCGTCACCGCCAGCCTTGGCCCCGTCCTCCTCGCCGGGCGCGGCGATTTGTCCGAAACGCAACCGATCCGCATCGCCCTCCCGGCCCCCACCGCGCCCGAGGCCGCGGGCCTGCTGGCGCTGGATCTGCTCGGCCGGCCGGCGACACCTCTCCTCGTCGCGGCTGGCGTCGCACCAGAGGCCGCGGTGGCGGCCGGGGCGGCGGATGCTGTCCTGCTCAGCGGCAGGAATCTCCTGGCTCGCGCGAGCGCGCTGAGCCTGCAGCCTTGGTTGACCTTCGACGGCGGGACAGCGGTCCGGGAGCCCGCGCTGCCGGGCGTCCCGACGCTCGGCGAATTGCTTCCCGACCCCGCCCGCCCCGATCTGCTGGCCGCCGCACGGGCCGCCGCGGCCAGCCTCCGCGTGCAGGGCGTGCTTGTGCTGCCCGCGCTGACGTCGTCCGACACGGTTGCACTGTGGCGCGGCGCGGCGCGGCGCTGGGCAGAGGAGGAGTTGGAGGGCGCCGAGGCCGAGACGCGCCGGATCGCGGCAGAAGACGCCGCAGCGGCGCTCGCCACGCTCTGCCCGCCCAGCGAGGTGGCCCTTGCCTACCGCGACTGGCTCAGGCGGCGGCTCGGGTTCCAGACCGGCTGACGCCTGCGGGGCTTCAGCGCGCCAGGCCGAGGCGGACGGCGACCCGCCAGATCGACGAGACGAACAGGTTCGCCAGCAGGGTGCGCACCAGGTGGAAGCCGAGCACCAGCGGCACGCCGACCTCGAGCGTCTTCGCAGTGATGGCCATCTCGGGCATGCCGCCCGGAGCCATGCCGAGCACGGTGGCCCCGACGGGCAGCCGCCCGAGCCAGGCCAGTCCGACCGCCAGCACCACCATCACGACGCCAAGCAGCAAGGTCGTCGCCGCGGCGGCAACCACGAGCCGCCGCGCCGACAGCAGCCGCTCCCGGTTCAGTCGCAAGCCAAGCGCCATGCCGAGGCCGACCTGCGCTGCATCCAGCATCCACATCGGCACGCCGGATGGCAGCGCATCAAATGCCGCCAGCGCGATCACCAGGGCGCAGGGCCCGAGCATCCATGGGTTGGCCAGCCCGAACCGGTGGCCGAGATACGCCACGCCCAGGCCTGCCACCGCGAGCGCCGCGAGCCCGGCCAGGCGCACCTCCGGCCGGTCCGTCAGGAAGGCCCCGCCCTCGCCGCGCCCGATCAGCAGCGTCACCGCTGCCGGCACGATCGCCACCACCAGGATGACGCGGATGGTCTGCGACAGGATGACCGGCGTCGCCGACACGCCGGCGCGTTGCGCCAGGATCGCCATCACGATCACGCCGCCAGGCACCGAGGCGTAATACCCCGTCTGCGCGTCCGTGCCGGCCAGCCGCGCGAAGAGCTTCGCCACCATCGCGCCGGCGAGGATGGACAGCACCGCCGCGACCACGAGCCATGGCAGCGCGAGACCGACCGCGGCCATCACGGATGGCGTGAAGGTCTGCCCGAGGCCGAGGCCCAAGAGGATCAGCGCGATCGGCCGGATCGGCCATGCCACCGCGGCATGTCCGTTCCAGGCCAGCAACCCGGTCGCGGCCAGCGCACCCAGCATCCACGGCAGCGGAATGTGCAGCCACCAGAAGACCGCGCCGCCCGTCGTGGCGACGAGCGCGGTGAGCAGATGCGGCCTGAACTGGGCTGGGGAGGGGAAACGCGGCACCGAGGATTCTTTCGCGCCGCACCATCGGCCCGCCGCAACGCGACGTCAAACCGCGCGGATCAGGATCGCGCCGGCGGCGCCGTGCTCGACCGCACGACAAGCTCCGGCTGCAGGACGATCTCGCGCTCGCCCTGGCCACCGGAGACCAGTTCGGCGAGGAGGAGGTCCGCCGCGCATCGCCCCATCTCGGCATGCTGGATCCGCACCGTGGTCAGCGGCGGGTGGATCCGGTCGACGAAGGGCATGTCGTTGAAACCGGTGACCGATATGTCGCGGCCGACGGCCAAGCCTGCCGCCTCGAGGGCGTCGTAGATGCCGAGGCAGAGCATGTCGTTCGCGGAGGCGACGGCGGTGAAGCCGCCGCGTTCCAGCAGCGCCTCCATCGCCCGGCGCCCGGCCTCGCGCGAATAGGCCGCGGCGATCACGACCGGCGCCGCCTCGGCATCAAGGCCATGCGCCGTCAGCGCGGCACGGAAGCCGCGCAGGCGGTCGCTGGCGGTCGAGACACCCGGCGGGCCGGCGAGATGCGCGATCCGACGGTGCCCCAACCCATGCAGATGCGCGATCACCAGCGCCATGCCGCGCAGGTCGTCATGCACCACCGTGCCGTGCCTCGACCCCGGCTGGCGCCGGTTGACCAGCACGGTGGGGATCCCGAAGCGCTCGCAGATCTGCAGGGCCCGGCTGGTCTCCGTGGCGGAGGCCAGCATCAGCCCGTCCACCAGATGCGCCGCCATGCGTTCGACGATCATCGCCTCGCGCGTCGGGTCGGTGTCGGTGTTCGCGACGAAGGTCACGTAGCCGGCCTCGGCCAGGCGCTCCTCCGCCGCCCGCACGATCGGCGGGAAGACCGGGTTCACGAGGTCGGGGACGAGGATGCCGATGCTGCGCGACCGCCGCGTCCGCAGACCCGCGGCCAAGGTCGAGGGGCGCCAGCCCAGCCGTTCCGCCACCTCCGCCACGCGCGCCGCCACGGCCTCGGTGACCATGCCGCGGGTGGCCGGATTCAGCGCACGGGAGACAGTGGAGGCATGCACGCCGGCTTCCCGCGCCACGTCGGTGATGGTGGCACGGGACGGCTGGTCAGCGGAGCGCCGGCGGGACGACATCGCGGGAAGTCTACAATGCCGGCGCCGGGGCCGCTCAATCCCCGCGGCGAGGCGCCTCCGGCAGGGGGGCCGCCAGCTCGAACAGCGAGGCCGGCGCGGCGCCGCGCTCCGGCTTCGCCCTGGCGCGCCTCGACTTCGGCACCTCCGCCCCGCTCGCGTCCGACGGAGGCGGGCTCAGCACGGGCGCCTCCACGACCGGCGCAACCACGGGCGGGAGGCGCTGCGGCACCGGCGCCGGCGCGATGGCGTCGAGCGCTTCCGACAGGTCGGCGACAAGATCGGCAACGTCCTCGAGCCCGACCGAGAGCCGCACCGTGCCGTCGGAGATGCCGAGGCGCGCACGCTCCTCCGCCCCCACGCGCATATGCGTCGTCGTGGCAGGATGCGTCACCAGGGACTTCGCATCGCCGAGGTTGTTGGACACGTCGACGATCCCAAGCGCGTTCATGAAGCGGAACGCCGCCTCCTTCCCGCCCTTCAGGTCGAAGGTCACCAGGCTGCCGCCGGCCGCCATCTGCGCCTTCGCAAGCGCCTGCTGAGGATGGTCGGCGCGGAACGGGTAGAAGACACGCGCGACCTCGGCGCGCTCGGCCAGGAAGTCGGCGATGGCCGCGGCGGAGCGGCACATCGCCGGAAGACGCAGGTGCAACGTCTCGAGCCCCTTCAGGATCACCCAGGCGTTGAAGGGCGACATGGCCGGGCCGGTGTTGCGGATGAAGGGCTGGAGCACCTCGTCCACCCACTTCTTCCGCCCCAGGATCGCGCCGCCGAGCACGCGGCCCTGACCGTCCATGTGCTTGGTGCAGGAATAGACGACGACGTCGGCGCCGAACTCCAGCGGCTTCTGCAGCAGCGGCGTGGCGAAGACATTGTCCACCACGACGATCGCCCCGGCGGCATGCGCCAGGTCGCACACCGCCGCGAGGTCCACCAGTTCCAGCATCGGGTTCGACGGCGTCTCGAGCAGGACGAGGCTCGCCGGCGTGGCCAGCGCGCGCTTCCACTGGTCGAGATCGGCGCCATCCACGAACTCGCTCTGGATGCCGTAGCGCGGCAGCAGGGTGGACACGATCCAGTGGCACGATCCGAACAGCGCGCGGCTCGCCACGACGCGATCGCCCGCCTTCAGGTGCGACAGCATCGCGGCATGCACGGCAGCCATGCCCGTCGCCGTCAGCCGGCAGGCCTCCGCGCCCTCCAGCAGCGCGAGGCGCTCCTCGAGGACGGACAGCGTCGGGTTGCCGAAGCGCGAGTACTGGTAATGCGTCGCGGTGCCGAGGAAGGTCGCCTCGGCCTGCTCGGCGTCGTCGTAGACGAAGCCCGACGTCAGGAAGAGCGCCTCGGACGTCTCGTCGAAGCCCGAGCGCATCTGGCCTCCGCGCACGAGCTTCGTCGCGGGACGGAGGGGACGGTTGGGCAGGGACTTCGCCATCGGAACACCTGTCTGCGCCGCAAGCGGCTCCGGCGTCCGGCCCGGTCAGGGCACGCGGCGGCGCAATCGCCCCCGGCGGCCCTTTAGCGCGCTTGTTTTCGGTGGTTGCCCACCGCCCGCCACCGGGACCTCGCCGCAATCAGGCCGGACAAATCGCGAGGGTGCGTGCAGTTACGGCCGGCGGCCCGGGGTGGTCAAGGCCGCTTGCCTCTCCGGGCCGGCAGCCCCTATACCGAAGCGGCCTCCGGCTGCGGGCGTAGTTCAGAGGTAGAACGTCAGCTTCCCAAGCTGAATGTCGTGGGTTCGATTCCCATCGCCCGCTCCAAATTTTGAACCACTTACGACCCCCTTCCGGTGCCGCGCAGGGTCACGGAATTCGTCAGGGTCAAGTCAGGGTCACGCCGCTCCTGCCTCGCGCACGCGTCTACCGGAAACGTCCCGGCTACCGAACCTACATCGACTTGCTGTGGCAGGGTCTGTTGCCGTTCCTTGAGCCGAACTCGCATGCATCCGCCGACCGCGTGGGGCCTGAGCTTTCCGATCAGCATCGCGAGGAACTCGCCGTCCTGCTTCGGGATCTTGGCGATGCTCTGCGCAGGGACTCCGGCCTTCCGCGACTGCCCGAAGCGACGCCTGCATTCGTCGCCATCGGCGCGGAGATTCCGGCGACCAAGTTGTCGCGCGGGTCTGCTCTGTTCCGCTTTGCAACCCGGCCGCGCGGACGTTCTCGAAGCCAGCTGCGCAGTCGCTCGGGACGTCCTGAGCAGGAGCGCGTGACAGCATGGATTCTCAAAGCCGCTGAAAGCGCGGCGGCGCGCGGTTCGCGAATCAAGATGCGTGCCGTCGAGCAAGAATGCATGAGATCGCTTCGCGCATCTCGAACACAGGTCCGCATCGCTTTCCAGAAACTACCCGTCGCCCTGCGACGTGCACGGGGAGACCGCGACCGCTCTGGGTGAATGAACGTGCTTCGGGGTGCGTTTGGCGAAGGACGGCGCATCTGGCCGCGTGGTGTGGTCGGCCACCACATCATGAGGCACCACGATGGAAGCAGCCCCGACTCTCCCCACCGCCGCGCTTGACGACTGCCTGACGGTCGCCGATTTGGCGCGTCGGTATCGCGTTCACCGTGCCACCATCTGGAGGCTTGTCGAGCGCGAGGTCCTTCCGGCGCCGGTCTACATCGGGGCTCGCTCTCCGCGCTGGTTCGCCGCCGAGGTGGATGCGGCTTTCCGCGCGCGGCGCATGAGCCCCAGAGCAGCAATGGAAATGCGGCGGCGGGGGCTTGGGTGACGCTGGCGCTTGCGACGAGTGACCGCGCGCCGATGCTGGGCTGACCCGAAGAAGAAGAATTGGCGTGTGGCATTGGAAGCTGGCTTTCGCCGCGCGGGCTATCCTCAACAGGCTCCGCGCCTACGACGAGAACTGTCCTGCAGGACAGTGGCCGGACGTGCGAAGAAGGCCGGGCTCGACCGCCACGCCGAAGCGGCCAGCCACCCTGTAACGTCTTGCTCGTGGTCACCTATGTCCAACAGCCAATGGCTGGGACATCTCCCGGCGACACCATAATTTGCCTCCGGCGACTTTTTGAGCGAACACCGGCGGGCTCGGCACTTCGCCGCGCGGTAAAGGCGGTGCTACGATGCGGCATGAAGGACGACCGAGACCCGACGACTGGGAAGTTGAACTGGGGGCCGGGCGAGCAGGCGGCATTCCGGGCCAAGCAGAAAGCGAAGAAGATGGCCGCTCGGGCTGAGCGCGACGCGCGCGCCGCGCGGGAAAAAGCCGACCGAGAAGCGCTTCTTTCCAAGCGTTACGCTGCCCCTCCGGCGGAGGTCCGGCCTCCGGAGCGCGCATGGGTGCAGACGGCCCTGAAGTCGCGAGGCCGAACCCTGACCGATCTGGCGCACGCTTGGGGTGTCTCACCGCCGACCATCACCAAATGGCTCGACGGCAGCGTATCCATGACCGCCCTGACCTTGGAACGAGCGGTCTCTCTTGCCGACATGCTTGGCATCGACCTTACCGACCTCGCGCAGCGGCTGGGCTTCAATCCAACCGAATCCGAGCCGCCCAGTCCAAGCCTTCGGACGCCGTCACCCGGCGGACCGGTGTTCGCTGTCACGCGCGTCGGCGCGGGCTACCAAATTCGTGTCGATGCCGTGGTGACCGGGGCAGCGGGGGCGGCGCTGGCGAGAGCCGTCCTAGCCGCTGCCGACGAGGGCATATCGTGGGACGACAAATAGCGCTTGCGTCCGGCGCAATTTCGGCTATCTTCTCGTCAGGCCCCGGTTGATCAGACCGGGGCTCTCTCTTCGAGCCAAGGTAACCGATGCACATGTCACCCCAGCCCAGCCTCTCCACGCCGGGACATCCGGTCCGCTCTGCACGCACACCTTCCGAGGTGCGCGCGATCTCACCCTACCCGATCCCGAACACGACCTGAGCGGACTGATCAGGATGCGCGACGCTCGCGATGCGATGACGCTCCCGCGCAGCGACGTCCTGTCCCGTTGGCGCTGACCGCGCCTTAGCAGCACGCCTTTCAACCTGACGCCCTTCAACCGCCCTCGCAGGGCGGAACGGGAGCATTTGCCCTTAGGAGAACAGATATGGCCAACGAACACGCAGCTTCGAGCAATCCGAACGCCCTCCCGGCGCATGTCGACGTCGATGAAATGCGCCGCGCCGACATTGTCCTCGCGACCTGCGACGACGGCTCCCGTGCGATCATCAAGGGCGAACGCCTTCTCCAGCGCATCGCCTCGGGCGGTCGCGCCCGCGATGCACGCACGGTGTTCGTTAGCCTTCCTTCTGAGGCCGAAGCGCTCATGCTGATCCGCATCCTGCGCGAGTAACCGCAGGCGCTGCGCGCGCCAATCCTCCCCCAAAACCTCAACGCAACCTGAGCCTTCTCAAGCCGCCCTTGAGGCGGAACGGGATTGCTCGTCCTTGGAGCCCGAGCGTGACCACCCTCACTTCACCATCGATGATGCCCTACGGCATGCAGGCGCGGACCAGCCGGGTCTGGTGGGGCGAAGATGTGCCGGACAGGCGGAAAGGACCGCTGATCCAGCAGATCCTCGCCCTGATGTCGCCGCACATCGCACCGGGAGCCGACATCCTCGCGGTCTATTTCGACGACCACGAGGCGGGGCAGCGTTGGCAGCAAACGACTGCCACAGGTGCACCGGTCGCCAGCCCCGGTTTCCTGAACATCGGCCCGCGTTCCGAGAAGAACGCCATTCTTGCGCGACTCGCGGGCGCGTCGCTGGTGCTGGACCTTGCAGGTGCTTGGGTGCGCGGCACTCAGCAAACCGCTATCCAGTGGACCGAGGCGACGTGGAATCCGTGGGTCGGCTGCTCCGTCGCGAGCGCGGGGTGCAACAACTGCTACGCGGCGTTCTTCACCGGGCGCGGCATGCATGACAGCCATAAGGCTGTCAGCCGCACCCTGCCCTCCGGCCGTCGAGTGTGGAACGGGAAGATCGCGCTGAACGCACCAAAGGCGCAGTACGCGCCTGTGTGGCGCAGCAAGCCGACCATCTGGTTCACTGCGTCGCTGAGCGACATCTTCCATGAAGCCGTTCCGGATAAATGGCTCGTCGAGTTGCATAGCGTGATTCGGCATACGCCGCATCACGTCTACCAGATCCTGACAAAGCGACCGGAGCGTGCCGCCGCGTATTACACGGCGCGTCCGCACCACCTCTTCGCCAACACTTGGCTGGGCACTTCCATCGAGGCCGGGCCCGTCATGCGCCGCATTGACACGCTGCGGCGCATTCCGGTTCCCAACGACCAGCGCTTCCTGTCGGCGGAGCCGCTGATCGGACACCTTCTGGAACTCGATCTCTCGGGCATCCGATGGGTGATCGCTGGCGGCGAGTCCGGCCGCCACGATGCGATCCGGCCCGTGAAGGCGGACTGGGTTCGCGATATCCGCGACCGCTGCCTTGGTGCCGAGGTGCCCTTCTTTCTGAAGCAGTGGGGCGCCTATTTGCACAACCCGCTCGTCACCGAGCGCGGTTTCTCTGTGGCGCAGGCCCGCATCGCTGATCCGCCCGACAATGCGAAGGGTGGGGCGATGCTCGACGGTCGCCTCTGGCGCGATGTGCCCGAGTGGCGCAACGGTGAAACGTCTCCTTGCGACCCGAAGACCCATCCGCTCCGCACGGGCTACCGAGCATCCCGTGGTGCGCCGACGCTCATCTTGGCAGCGGCCGCGCCGAGCAGCCTCGCGGAGAACGCTGAATGATGGACGGCGTCGGTGTGCCCCCCGAGCAAGCCAAGCCCGGAACTGTCCTGCAGGACAGTGTCGAGGCAGCCTTTCGCGTGGTCGAAGAGAGGCTGACCCGTCTGTCGGACACGTTCGAGCAGGCATTTCCTGTCTGGATCGAGGTTGGGCGCGCGGCGAACGAAGCGGCCGACCGCATCAAGGCGTTCAACAAGGGGCGGCCCAAGGTGGCGCGGTTGAACCTTGGGCAGGAACTGCAGCGGCGGTTCCCCAAGTCGGCCACCGAAATCAGTCGCGCTCGGCGCCTCGCTACCTCGGTGAAGAAGCGGACGCCCGGCGGCTTTCCCCTTCCCCCGGCGGAACGCCAACTGCCCGAGGCTATTGTGTGGGCGAAGGAGGAAGGCGCACGCCCGCCCTCGTGCCTGAAGGAGGCCGACCAACTCCTGCGCGACTACAATGCGGCACACGTCCCCGGCTACGCTGCGTGGCTCGCGGTGCGTGCCCGCCGGGACTCTGACAGCGCGAATGAGTCGCAGGACTCGCCGGCAACGGTCTATAGGCGCCGCTGGCGCTACGAGACCGTTCGGGCCAATGCGCTGGAGGCGCTCGCCGAACAGGCATTGCACGCGCTGACCAGCGCTGGGCTCGCCGTCTCAGTCCTTGAGGAAGAGCTTGGCGACATCCGAGACGCGTGGGAGCGAAATTTGCGCAGCGAACCATTGCTTGTGCACGCGGAAGATATGTCCCAGCTCACGCAGGCCGAAGCCGCGCTCTGGTCCAAGCAGGATGCGGTCGACAAAGCCACGCCGGACGAGCGCCTCGAAGAGCAGCGCGCTCTCGGCGCAGCCATCGAACGCGAGGGCAAGCGAGCGTTTTCTGACTACGACGCTGCCTCGCGCGGCCCTTGGGTTCGCCACGTCCTCGGGATGAACACCGAGGCCACCAGCCGCCTTGTCCGACTCCATCGCGTCTGGCCTGCGATTCAGCACGCGCTCGCCAGCAAGGACGGGGGGCTGCACGGCCGAGCTTCGGTTACTTTGGACGGAGCCCTCGCTCTGGTGGCGCAGCGCGAGAAAGAACCCGGCAGGCGCCGCGACATTTTCACGACCTTTTTGGAGCGCCATCGCGGCGACTGCAGCAAGAAGGCTGCACCATGAATATCACTGCGCTCTGCAGCCTCGCGGCGCTGGAGAATCTCCCGGACGCGAGCATTGACGCGATGGTGTCGATCCTTCCGCGTGATGTGTCGCCAGTTAGTCAGCAAGACCTCGGGCTCTTGTTCAATGAGGATCAGCGTCTCGCCTCTGCCGGGCCACGCTCGCCAGTACCGTGGCGCACATGCGCCCGCGTGCTGAAGCCGGGTGGCCACGCGCTGGTTGCGACGCCGTCAGGCGACATGGACGTGATTGGTATGGCGCTGCGCCTTGCCAAGTTCGAGATACGTGACGCGATCCTTGTCGAGACCGCCAGTGTGCACGTTCCGGTTCTACTCGCCCGAACCCAACTCGCGACGAAAAGCCTGATCGAGAACATCCGCCACCACGGCGCAGGCGCGCTGAACATCGCCGCGACACGCGTCCTGCCAACCGACGACGAGGTGATCCTTGGCATTGCCGAGCCCGAAGGTCGCTGGCCCACGAACCTCGTCCATGATGGCAGTCCGGCCGTTGAGAACGCGATGCGGGAACGACGGCGAGGGCCATCGAAGGCGCGCTTCTTCACATCGCTTGTAGCCGACAGCGTAGCTGATCGCCCTGCCACGGCGCTAGCCCGGCACCTGCTCCGCCTCGCCGTCCCGCCGGGCGGAGTTGTCCTCGACCCTTTCGCTGCAACGGATTTGGTCGGCCACGCCGCAGCGTCGCTTGGTGTCAGAGCCGTGCTCGTCAGGCGTTGACGCTCCCGCTGTCAGCGCCTCCTCAATCCTCCGCAGCAGCAAGACCGAGTTGGCTCGGCTCTTCGTGCAGATGCCGAATTGCGGCAAAAGGATGCTGGTCAAGAAGCGCGTGGCCAGACTCGTTAAGGACCTCTGCGAGGCTACTCCGCAAGCGCTCTGCTCGGCGATGGCGTGCTACCACAACATCGTGACGGAACTGCGTCTCGGCGATGCTCCAGAGACGAGGGCCAACCTCCTCAACCGCCGCAAGGCCGAGCGGCTCATCCGTGGTCCGCAGAAGTCTCATCCGGCCGATCAGGAACGGTCCAATGTAGGTCGTGCCAAACATCACGCTCGCCACGCAATTCTTCAGCGCGGCGCCAACCGCCTGCACCTCGTGCACGCTTTCGCAGTGCCTCCAGCCTGAAGGGGCTGCGAACGGCGGTGTAGGTGGCGCCGCTCGGGCGAGGTCGGCCTCGATACGGCGACGAATGGCACGTCGGCCAGCGCCATGCGGCAGGGCTTCAATATCGCGAGCGATCCCAAGACCACGGAGAAGCGCGAGCATTGCCCTTAGGTCGCCGACAAGGGCCGGGTCGTGCACGAGCACATGGCGGGCGGCGATGAGCACCGCATCCTCCTCGGCCTCGCGGAGTTGCCGCAACGTCGCATGATGAAATCGCTGCAGGCCGAGCACGCTGTCAGACAGCGGCCCGCGCAGAAGCCCGGCGAGATCCTCATATTCCTGCAGCAGCCACACAGTCGATCCGCACCTGTCGAGCGCGCGAAACAGACGAGGGTCGCCGCCGAGGGCTTCGGCCAGCAGTTCGCGCGGATCGCGCTTGGCAATCTCTGCCGCGAGCGTGGCGGGATCGTTGTCCCTGCCCATTGCGATCCGCGCCTGCAGAAACGCGGCGGTCGCATGAATGACGCGCGGAGGGGCCATTACGAGCTGGGCGGCAAGGCAGGGGCAAGCGTTGATCACGCGGACGATGAGCGGCGCTAACCGCCCCCACGACGCCATCATCGGCGCAATCTCGGTGTGCGGCAGAGCTTTCTGCGCGCGAGCGACGAGCTTCATGTTCAGCGACTACCTCGAAGTCGCGATCTGTCACGTCTTTTCTCGCGCGCTCGGTCTTCGGGACGGCAGAATCCGCGTCAGCGCGCCCGCGAGGCGCGGGCCCGGATTACCGAGGCGGGAGAAATCCCCGCCATCCGTGCCGCTGCGCGCACTCCAGCACCAGCGTTCAGGGCATTGAGCGCCCGTTCCACCCGGGCGGCCGGGACAGGGGGGCGGCCAAACCGGACGCCCTTTGCCTTCGCCCGTTCCCGGCCCCTCTGAGCCGCCTCCCGGCCCAGCGCAGCTTGCGTTCGGACCAGCAGTTGAGCGGCGGCGAGGAGGCCGTCCGCCTCGCTCACATCCGCACCGGCGACGAGGACCCGAACGGCCCGGTTCGCGAGCGCGCCCATGATCGCCACCACCTCGCGCAGGTTCTGCCCGAGCGCTGAAATGTTCGGCACGACCAGCGTGTCAAACACAGCGCCGGCGTCCCGCAGCGCTGCTTCCCGAGCATGCCGGGGGCGGCGGCCGTCGTCGGTGTAGACTCGGCTCACCGACAGGCCGTGCCGGGCTGCGCAGGCCCGCGCAAGTTCGCGCTGGGCCTCGGTGAGCAGGTCCGGCATCGCCCGGACAAGGATCGCGGCATTCGCCATGGCCACCCGGAGAACCGTGGGTGGGCCGCTCCAGTCCAGCCCAAACGTGGCCCTTGCCGCCCCTGTTTGGGACTTTTGGAACGGCGGCGCCGGGCTGCTGGTGCCCCGGTAGCGCCGGGACAACAAAGGCTTGCGGCACCCCACACCGCCGGGCGAGATTGCTTCGGGGTAATCCGGGACGCGGAGCGAGGGGCAGAGGGCGGTCAGCTAGGCCGCCGCGAGGGCCGGTCGGTCGGTCGAGGACCCCAGCACTTTGGGGGACCTGACGCCTAATGATCGCCGCCGACCTTGCTCGCCATTCGGAGCAGACCGCCCTCATCTGGTCCATCGCGGAGATCCTGCGCGGCGATTACAAGCAGTCAGAATACGGCCGCGTCGTCCTCCCTTTCGTGGTCCTCCGGCGCCTCGACTGCCTCTTGGAGCCCAAGAAGGCGGATGTGCTGAAGGCCGCCGTCGCCATTCCGGCCGCTGCCGACGAGGCGATGCGGGAGGCCATCCTCAATCGGGCCGCCGGGCATGGCTTCCACAACGCCTCCAAGTTCACCTTCGCCCTGCTCAAGGCTGATCCGGCGAACATCGCGGACAACCTTCGCGCCTACGTCAATGGCTTCTCCCCGGCCGTCCGCGACGTCTTCATCAACCGGTTTGAGTTCGGCAGCCAGATCGCCCGGCTCGATGGCGCCAACTTGCTCTACCTCGTGGTCTCCCGCTTCGCAGAGGTGGATCTGCACCCCGACCGCGTCAGTAACCTCGCCATGGGCTATGTCTTCGAGGAACTGATCCGGCGCTTCGCCGAGCAGAGCAACGAGACGGCCGGTGAGCACTTCACACCGCGCGAGGTGATCCGTCTTATGGTGAACCTCCTGCTCGTGGAGGACACCGAGGCGCTCACGCAGCCCGGCGTCATCCGCTCCCTTTACGATCCCGCGTGCGGCACCGGCGGCATGTTGTCGGTGGCGGAGGAATACCTGCGCGAGTTGAACCCGCAGGCAAGGCTGGTGGCCTTTGGGCAGGAGTTGAATCCGGAGTCCTTCGCGGTCTGCAAGAGCGACCTCCTGATCAAAGGCCACGACGCCAGCAACATCGCCTTCGGCAACTCCTTCACCGAGGACGGCCACGCGGGTCGCACCGTGGACTACTGCATCTCCAACCCGCCGTTCGGGGTGGAGTGGAAGAAGGTCGAGCAGACCATCCGCGACGAGCACGAAAAGCGGGGCTACGGTGGGCGCTTTGGCGCGGGCCTCCCGCGCGTCTCGGACGGCTCGTTGCTGTTCGTCCAGCACATGATCTCGAAGTTCCACAAGGACGGACGCCCATCGCGGCTCGCCGTCGTGCTGAACGGCTCGCCGCTCTTCACTGGCGCTGCAGGATCGGGCGAGAGCGAGATCCGGCGCTGGATCATCGAGAACGACTGGCTGGAGGCCATCGTCGGGCTGCCGGACCAGTTGTTCTACAACACGGGTATCAGCACCTACGTCTGGATCATCACGAACCAGAAGCGCCCCGAGCGGCGCGGCAAGGTGCAGTTGATCGACGCGACGGCCGCCTTCGAGAAGATGCGGAAGTCGCTCGGCAACAAGCGGAACCTCATCCCCGAGGTGGCCACCCGCGAGATCACCCGCCTCTTCGGGGAGATGGTCGAGGGTGAGACCAGCAAGATCCTGCGCAACGAGGACCTCGGCTACACGCGCATCCGCGTCGAGCGCCCGCTACGGTTAGTCTTCCGCATCAACGCCGACCGCGTCGCCACGTATCAGACGCACCCCGCGTGGGTCGCTCTCAAGAAGCGCAAGTGGAAGGCAACGGGTGCGTTCGAGGAGCAGGTCTACTCATTGGAGCGTCGTAGCGCGATCGAACGTGCGCTGCACACGGCAATTGGCGAGCGATGCTGGCTCGATCAAGCGAGCTTTCGAGAACATCTGCAGTCCGTGCTCGCAGGCGTTGAGATGCCAAAGCCCATGTTTGATGCCTTGGTCGCCGCATTCTCTTCTGTCGATGAGCGGGGGGCACCGATCATTGACTCGGATGGCAACGCGATCTCTGACCCCGACCTGCGCGACTACGAGAACGTGCCGCTCACCGAGGACATCGCGGCATACATGGCGCGCGAGGTCCTGCCGCATGCCCCCGATGCGTGGGAGGACGAGTCTGACCGCCGGAAGGGCTACGAGATCCCCTTCACCCGGCTTTTCTACCGCTACCAGCCGCCGCGTCCGCTCGCCGAGATCGACGCCGACCTTCGCCGCCTCTCCGCCGAGATCACCGAGATGCTGAAGGAGATCGCGGCGTGAGCGACACGGATTTTCTTGGAACCATCGTCGACGCTACCAAGGTGCCAGAGGCCGAGGCAGCACGGGTCATCAACGCAACGCTGGAGGTTCTGCACCGGCGCGTCATCGTAGACGACAAAGGCTGGACCGGGGCTGCGATGGACCTGCGTTTCGACGTGGGCGCGCGAGCGGCGTTTCACTTCCTCGGCCTGCTCGCAGCAGTCCATCGCTACGCGGGCAACGGCGACGACGCACTCGCGGTCAATGAGACGGCCCTCCGGCTTGTGTCGGACGAGGTGGAGGCGGGCAATCGGCGGGTCGCACACTGGCTCGATCAACGGTCGGACTTCCGCAAGAAGCAAGACGAGGGCGGACGCGCGCAATGAGCACCTTCGCCGCGACGCAGGATACGCTCGCCAATCTCATCGCGCAGGTCGGCAACGGCCAGATCCAGTTGCCCGAATTCCAGCGCGGCTGGGTCTGGGACGACAGCCACATCATCGCGGTCATCACCTCGGTCGCGCGCTCCTTCCCCATCGGCGCCATCATGACGCTGGAGACCGGCGGCGAGGTGAAGTTCGCCCCGCGTTACGTCGAGGGGGCGAATCTGCCGCTCGACGCCAAGGGCTTCCCGACGATCCAGCCGGGGCGCCTGCTGCTCGACGGCCAGCAGCGCCTCACCTCCATGTTTCAGGCGCTGACCCTGCCGCAGGCCATCGTCACCAAGGACGACAAGGGCAAGCGGTCGGAGAGGTTCTACTACGTGGACATCGCCAAGGCGCTGGGCACGCCTGCCGAGCGCGAGGAGGCGGTGTTCAGCGTGCCGAAGGATCGCCGGATAACCCGCGACTTCGGCAAGACCGTCCTTCTCGACCTCTCCACGCCCGAGAAGGAATACGCCAAGGCGTGCTTTCCGCTGAACCGGGTGTTCGCGCCGGACAAATGGTTCGAGGGCTGGATGGAACACTGGTCCTACCAGCCCGACCGCATCCAGCAGTTCAACGCCTTCCGGCGGGAGTTCCTCGCCGTCTTTCAGACCTTCCTCGTGCCCGTCATCCAGTTGACGAAGGAGGCGAGCAAGGAAGCAGTCTGCCGGGTGTTCGAGAAGGTGAACACCGGGGGCGTGCCGCTTACTGCCTTCGAGTTGGTCACCGCCACCTATGCGGCGGACGGCTATGACCTGCGCGCCGACTGGTTCGGGCCGAAGTCCGGCCCGGAGGCCGGGAAGGGGCGCTGGCGGCGCCTCGTCACGTCCGGGCCAACCTACGCTGAGAAGGAGCGCGACGCTCTACTGGCGGCGGTGGAGCCCAACGACTTCCTGCAATGCGTCAGCCTGCTTCATACGCAGGATGTCCGGCAGCGCCACGTCGCGGATGGCAAGGCGGGCCAGCCGCCCGCCATATCCTGCACTCGGCAATCAATCCTCGACATGAAGCTGGACGCCTATGAGGCATGGTCAGCGCGGGCCGAGGTAGGGTTCAAGCGGGCGCGAGAGTTCCTCTGGAACCAGCGCATCTACTCCTCGGGCGACCTGCCCTACCGCACGCAGTTGGTGCCGCTTGCCGCGATCATCGCCACCCTCGACGGCGACTGGCACAACGGCGCCATTCGCGAGCGCGTCGCCAACTGGTTCTGGTGCGGCGTGTTCGGGGAACTCTACGGCAGCGCCATCGAGACGCGCTTCGCCCGGGACCTGCCGGAGGTGGTGGCGTGGACGCGCGGCGTCGGGCCGACGCCCCAGACGGTGGAGGAGTGCAACCCGGTGACGGAGCGGCTTCGCTCGCTCCGCTCCCGCCAGTCCGCCGCCTACAAGGGACTGCACGCGCTCATCATGCGGGTCGGCGGCGCGGCCGACTGGCTGGCAGGCACCCCAATGGACGAGGCCTCCTACTTCCAGAAGGACGTGGACATCCACCACGTCTTCCCTGAGGCATGGTGCAAGAAGCAGGGCATCCCGCCCACCACCTACAACAGCATCGTCAACAAGACCGGCCTGACGGCCACCACCAACCGCATGCTGCAGGGCCATGCGCCCGCGCTCTACCTGAAGCGGGTAGAGGAGAAGACGGGGTTCTCGCCGTCCAAGGTGGACGACCTGCTGCGGAGCCACCTGATCGAGCCGCACCTGCTGCGCGCGAACGACATCGCAGGGATGATGGTCGCGCGCGCGGCGCGGCTGGTGGACGAGATCCAGAAGGCTACGGGTCGGAAGGTCGGTGGCCCGCCGGTGGCGGAGGTGTTCGGGCTTGGCGCTGCCGAAGCGGATGCGGACGAGATGGAGGACGCGGCGTGAAGGCTGCGCCTTCTGGCTGGCGGGAAACGCGCCTCCGCTACGCCGCCACGCTCAACCCGAGCAAGAGCGAGGCCCGTGCGCTGGCGGCGGGGACTGAGGTTTCGTTCTTGCCGATGGAGGCTGTGCGCGAGGACGGCACCTTCGACCTGTCCCAGACCCGTGCGGTTGAGGACGTCGCGGGAGGCTACACCTTCTTCCGCGACGGCGACGTCCTGCTCGCCAAGATCACCCCGTGCTTCGAGAACGGGAAAGCGGCGTTAGTGGCCGGGTTGCATTCCGGTTTTGGCTTCGGCTCCACGGAGTTCCACGTCTTGCGCGCGCGAGCCGGGCTCGATCCGCGTTTCCTCTTCTACGTCACGCGCTCGCAGCCCTTCATGGAGCAGGGCACGGCGAGCATGTTTGGTGCGGGCGGGCAGAAGCGGGTGCCGACAGAGTTCTTGCAGGACTACCGCATGATGCTGCCGACCCTTGCCGAACAGCACATCATCGCGGACTTCCTCAACCGCGAGACGGCCCGCATTGACGCGCTCGTGGCGAAGCAGGAAGAATTCATCTCGGCGCTAGTTTCACATCGCCTCGCATTCATCACCGAAGCCGTCACCAGAGGCTTGCACGCGCCAGAAGGCTGGCAGTGCACTGGAACAGATGCCCTGCCATCTCTCCCTTCGCACTGGCGCATCAGCCGCGTAAAGCATCTCTGCTCCAATGTGGTCGACTGCCTCCACACGACGCCACATTACAACGGTGACTTGCTTTACCCGTGCGTGCGAACGGCGGACATCGAGCCCGGTCGTCTCCTTCTGAGCCAGACTCGGTTGGTCAGCGAGGAAGTGTATCAGGAGCGCATAGCCCGCCTTCGTCCGCGCGAGGGCGACATCCTCTACAGTCGGGAGGGCGAGCGTTTCGGGATTGCTGCGCTTGTTCCCCCCGGCATCGATCTCTGCCTTGGCCAGCGCATGATGATGTTCAGGGCGCGGGAAGAGCATTGTTCAGCGTATCTCATGTGGGTCCTGAACAGTGCGCCGACCCTGCACCAAGTGCAGCAGCAGGTCTTCGGCGCAACCTCACCGCACATCAACATCGGGGCCATTGTCAATTTTGTCGTGCCGGTGCCACCCCGCGAGGAACAGGAGAGGATTGCAGCACACATCGATGCAAGCGTGGCGAGGTTGAGAATACTTGAAGTCCGCGCTGCCGAGATCATCGAGCGCCTGCGCGAACACCGCGCCGCCCTCATCACGGCCGCCGTCACCGGCGGGATCGTAGCCGCCCGCCCCCTCGCGGATCATGGCCCAAGAGTAGCGGCTTGATGCGCCCCGAGCAGTCCGATGTCGATCCGACGGCCCTCGTGGACCGGCTGCGTGCGCTGCCTGCCGAGACGGAGTGGGTCGAGTTCAAGATCGGCAACCATGATCCCAAGAAGATCGGGGAATTGGCCTCGGCCGTGTCGAACGGCGCGCGCCTCGCCGATTGCCCCTGCGGCTACATCGTCTGGGGCGTGGCAGACAGCACGCACGACGTCGTCGGCACCGAGTTCAATCCAAGCACGGTCAAACAAGGCAACGAGCCGCTGGAGTTCTGGCTTTCGAAGGCGGTGCAGCCCGACATCCATCTGCGTTTCCGTGAGGTGCGACACCCGCAAGGCCGCGTCGTCCTGCTGGAGGTGCCCGCCGCGCATGGCGTCTCCACCAAGTTCAAGGACATCGCCTATATCCGTATCGGCAGTGCCACGCCGAAGCTGTCAGACCATCCGGGCCGGGAGGCGGCGCTCAACACCAAGCTCCAGCCCTTCGCGTGGGAGCAGGGCATCGCGCTTGCCGGCGTGATGCCCGAGGCGGTGTTGGACCTGCTGGACCACGACGCCTATTTCACCCTCACGCGCCAGCCCTTGCCCGAGACGCGCACCGCCATGCTCGCCCGTATGGCGGAGGACCACCTGATCGCCCCGGACGGCCGTGGCGGGTGGAGCGTCCTGAATCTCGGGGCGATCCTTCTCGCCAAGAAGCTGGAACGCTTCCCAACCCTCAGCCGCAAGGCTCTCCGCATCATCCAGTATGACGGGCTCGGGCGGCAGAAGACGAAGCGTCAATCCACGGGCACGCGCGGCTACGCCTCGGGCTTCGAGGGCGCGCTCAGCCACCTCGACACGCTCCTCCCGGCGGAGGAGCGGATTGCCACCTTCCGGGAAGAGCAGCGGGTCTACCCGGCCATCGCCCTCCGCGAGTTGCTGGCGAACGCGCTCATCCATCAGGACATGACCATCGGCGGCACCGGCCCGATGGTCGAGGTGTTCGATGACCGGTTGGAGATCAGCAACCCCGGCAAGCCAATTACCGACTTCCTCACACGGCTGTTCGCGGCCCGGCCGCGCTCGCGCAACGAGCGGTTGGCGGCCTTGATGCGGAAGATGCGGATTTGTGAGGAACAAGGTTCCGGGCTGGAGAAGATCATCGCGGCGACGGAGGAAAGGCGGCTGCCCGCGCCCCGCTTCGTAGCGGCCGATAGCAGCATCTCGATCACGCTGTTCTCGCCCCGGCGCTTCGCGGACCTGACCCGAATGGAGAGGGTGGAGGCTTGCTACCAGCATGCCGCGCTGATGTTCCAGACCGAGCGGCGCATGACCAATGCCAGCCTCCGGGAGCGGTTCGGGATCGAGGAACGGAATGCGGCGCAGGTCTCTCGGGTCATCAAGGACGCACTCACGGAAGCCCGGATCCGTCCCGCCGACCCAGAGCGGCCGAAGGCCGGGGCATATGTCCCGTTCTGGGCGTGACCCGTTTGATCGGTGTTTGACTGGAGGGGGCCGGGAGGGGGGTAAGCGCGATGAACATGTTCACGGTTCAATGGGTTAGCCGGGGCGGGTCGCTTGATCGGGCCTTGACGGGCGGGGCTGCGGGCGCTCCCCGGAGACGCTCGCCCCCATGAACATGAAGGCGAACGAGAGGGGCTTCGAGGACAGCATCGAGGCATGGCTCCTCGACCACGGCGGCTATGCCCAAGGCAGCAACGCCGCCTACGGCCCCAGCAACCCGGAGGGCTACGACGCCGCCCTCGGCCTCTGGCCCGGCGTGCTGACGGCGTTCCTACGGGAGAGCCAGCCCGAAGTATGGGCGCGGTTGGAGAAACTGCACGGCCCGGCCTCGGCCGAGGCCAAGGTGGTCAAGCGCGTGGTGGCCGATCTCGACCTGCGCGGCACCCTCGACGTCCTTCGCCACGGTGTGACCGACAGCGGCATTCCTCTCCGCCTCGCCTTCTTCCGCCCCGCCTCCGGCCTGAACCCGGAGGCGGCGGCGCGCTATGCGCTCAACCGCCTCACCGTCACCCGGCAGGTCCACTACGCGACGAAGGACCCTACCCTCTCCATCGATCTCGTGCTGGCGGTGAACGGCCTGCCCATGGCGACCGCCGAGTTAAAGGAGCCGCTGAAGGGCCAGACGACCGAGCAGGCGATCCGGCAATACAAGCAGGACCGCGATCCCCGCGAACCGCTCCTGCGGTGGAAGCACCGCACCCTCGTCCACTTCGCGGTGGACACCGATCTCGCCTTCATGACCACCCGGCTCGCCGGGACGACCACGCGCTTCCTGCCCTTCAATCGGGGCCGTGGCACAGGCGCGGGCAACCCGGACAATTCCGGCGGCTACAAGACAGCCTATCTCTGGGAGACAGTCTGGGCGCGCGACCGCTGGATGGACGTGCTCCAGCGGTTCCTGCATCTCGAGAAGCGGGTGGACCCGAAGACGGGGAAGGCGCGGGAGGAGATCGTCTTCCCGCGCTTCCACCAACTCGACGCCGTGACGCGCCTGCTCGGGCACGCGCGCCACCACGGGCCGGGCCAGAACTACCTCGTCCAACACTCGGCCGGATCGGGGAAGTCCAACAGCATCGCGTGGCTCGCGCATCAACTCGCGGGGCTGCACGACGCGGCGGACAAGCCGGTCTTCACCTCGGTGATCGTCATCACCGACCGGCGCGTGCTCGACAAGCAGTTGCAGGACAACATCTACCAGTTCGAGCACGCGCAGGGCGTCGTGCAGAAGGTTGACGCTGACAGCGCGCAGTTGGCCGCCGCGATCAACGCGGGCACCAAGATTGTCATCACCACGCTGCAGAAGTTTTCCTTCGTCATGGAGAAGGTCACGGCGAAGGGCGACCGCCGCTACGCCGTGATCGTGGACGAGGCGCATGGCAGCCAAACGGGCGAGGGCGCCGCCTCTATGAAGCGCGTGCTGGCCTCCACGTTGGAGAAGGCCGAGACCGAGGACCCTGACGACGATCCTGAGGGCGAGATCGCCGGGGAGGTCGAGAAGGCGATGGCGGCGCGCGGGCGCCAGCCTAACATCTCCTTCTTCGCCTTCACCGCGACGCCGAAGAAGAAGACGCTCGAACTGTTCGGCCAGCCGGGGCCGGACGGCAAGCCGCGCGCCTTCCACACCTACCCGATGCGGCAGGCCATCGAGGAAGGCTTCATCCTCGACGTGCTGAAGAACTACACGACCTACAAAGCCTACTACCGCTTCACCAAGGCGATCACCGACGACCCGGAGGTGGACGAGGCGAAGGCCAAGCGCGCCGTCGCCCGCTTCGCCTCGCTCCACCCGCACAACCTCGCCCAGAAGGTTGAGGTGATGGTGGAGCACTTCCGCCAGCACACCCGGCAGAAGATCGGCGGCAAAGCGAAAGCGATGCTAGTGACACGCTCGCGCCTCCACGCTGTGCGCTACCGGCAGGCATTCGCGGACTACCTCGCCAAGAAGGGCTACGACGACGTCGGCGTGCTAGTGGCCTTCTCCGGCACCGTGGTCTCGGACGGCGACGAGTTCACCGAGACGGGCATGAACGGCTTCGGGGAGAAGGAACTGCCGGAGAAGTTCGACACGGAGGACTACCATGTCCTCATCGTGGCCGAGAAATACCAGACCGGCTTCGACCAGCCGCTGCTGCACACCATGTTCGTGGACCGCAAACTGAAGGGCCTGAAGGCGGTGCAGACGCTGTCGCGGCTGAACCGCACAGCGGGGGGGAAGGAGGACACCTTCGTCCTCGACTTCGAGAACGAGGCCGAGGAGATCAAGGAGGCGTTCGCGCCCTACTACGAGGTGCCCGCCATCGATGAGCCGACCGACCCGAACCAACTCTACACCCTGAAGACCGGCATCGAGGCGTTCGGCTACGTCTGGAAGCAGGAGGTGGGGGACTTCGCCAAGGTCTTCTTCAAGCCGAACGAGAAGCAGAGGCCCGCCGATCAGGGCCTGCTGCACGCGGCGCTCGATCCCGCCGTGGGCCGCTTCGCGGCAGAGCCGGATGAGGAGCGGCAGGAGGCGTTCCGGGCCGGCCTCGGGCAGTTTGTGAGGCTCTATGGCTTCGTCTCGCAGGTGATGCCGTGGACCGACGCCGAGTTGGAGAAGTTCTACGCCTACGCCCGGCACCTCCGGCCGAAGTTGCCGCAGCGGCCGGGCACGGGCGGCGTGGATCTCGATGACGAGGTGGCGCTCACCTACTACCGCCTCAGCAAGACCGGCGAGGGCAGCATCGCGCTGTCGGTGGGCGAAGAGCAGGTGCTGACGGGGCCGACCGAGGTCGGCACCGGCAAGGTGCGAGACGAGGACCTCTCGCCGCTCTCGACCATCATCCAGACGCTCAACACGAAGTTCGGCACCGACTTCACTGAAGCCGACCGGCTGCTGTTCGATCAGGTGGCGACCGACCTCTCGGCCGACGACGGCCTCACCGAACAGGCGCGGACTAATCCCATCGAGAACTTCCGCCTCGTCTTCGAGCCCGCCGCACTGGCGGCGCTGGTGTCCCGGATGGAGCGCAACGGCGCCATCTCTGACCGGCTCATGGGAGACGCCGACTTCCGCGCCGCCGCCATGGAGGGGGTGATGCGCGAGGTGTGGATGCGGGCGAGACGCGGGCCCGACGGAACGCCGACCCAGAAGGGCGGCCCGCCATGATGGTGGGCGGCTTTCTGCGCGCGGCTGGCCTGATCCCGGCCTTCGCCGGTTTATGCCTCGTCTCTGCTGTGCCCGTTTTCGCGGGGTTCCAGTCCGCAGTGGCACAGGTGACCACCGAGCAGAATCTCCGCACTTGCTTGGACGGGCGTTACCCTTCGCTCTGTGACCGCACGCGGCTCACGCCAAGTCAGCGGCAGCAGGCGGACACCGCCGAGCGCGCGGCAAACCTGAACACATGTCTCGACGGTCGTTATCCCTCACTATGCCGACACGCGCTTCTTACACCTGAAGAGCGTGGTCGAGTGGATGCGGCTGAGCGTCGCGCTAACTTCGAAGTTTGCCGCACCGGGCAGACGCCCTCTTTGTGCCGCCGTCATCTCCTGACGCCTGATCAGCAGCGCGTTGTGAATGCAGCGGAGCGACAGCACAATTTGACAGTTTGCCTCGATGGGCGGACGCCAAGCCTGTGCCAGCGTAACCTGCTGAGCGCAGAGGAAAAGCGGCGAGTGGCGGAAGCCGAGCGCCGTGCTGGGGCAAACGCACCGCGCGTATCACCGCCGTTAGCTACGACGCAGAGAGCGCCCGCCACCTCGTCTCCACGGCGGGCTAGGTTATCAGGCTGCGAGGATGGCTTGTGGATCGACCGCGTCGCGGCAAACGGTGCAATCCTGATGCTAAGCGACGGATCGGTGTGGCGGGTGGACCCGGTGGACACGGTGGTGTCTTCGATTTGGCTTCCCGTCACCGACGTAATTGTCTGCGACGACGAGATCATCAATGTGGATGATCGAGAGAGCGTAGCCGCGAGAAGAGTGCGGTAGTCCGATGCGATCCCGCATACACGGCGCCCAATGACCGCTCTCGAAATCCCGGCCGGCATGCTGCTGTGCCTCATCGACGAGTCAAGCGATGAAGGTCTGAGCGACGCACCATCACAGCGCACCGAACGATGCAGCGACTCGGAGGCCACGTGAATGACACCAATCGCGTTTGTCAGAACCAATCGCGCAGCGTTGGTGCTGTCGGTCGGCCTCGCTGTGACAGGTTGCGCTGCGCCCCCACCATCGCCCGCTCCGAAGCCGGTCGGGCAGGTCGCTGCTCCACGGTCTTCGATCCCGACACCAAGCCCTATAGCGCAGCGAGCGCCTGCATCGGCTTGCTTCGAGTCAACGATAATGTCGCCGCAACCTTTCCTCGGGGTTCACGACGAAGTCTTCCGGCTCGCGGACGGCTCACTCTGGCAGGTCCAATTTGAGTATCGCTACCTCTACGAGTATCTCCCGAACGTGGTGATTTGCCCGGCAACAAGGCGACTGATGGTCCGAGGATTTTCGCTGAACGTCAGCCCGATTTCACCGGGACCAAGATCAGCCAGCCGAGGTCCAATCACTGGCGGCTCCGGTGTTTTGGAGTCGCGCATCGACGGTGAGTTTCAAGGCTGGGACGGCGAAACCATATTTCGTCTCCAGAACGGACAGATCTGGCAGCAAGCGAGCTACGCATACCGCTACCACTATGCCTATGCGCCGCGCGTCACGATCATCCCCGTGGCGGGCGGCCACGACATGATGGTGGAAGGTGTCGGCGGGCGCATTCGCGTTCAGAGGCTCCGGTGACAGCGATCAGAACACCGTCCCACGCCCCTTATAGCTTTCCGCCCGACCGCTGCGACGTGGAGAACTTCACGGCACTGCGGAACCGCAGGGCGCGGAGCTATGCCGACGACCACGCAAAGCGGCTGGTGCTGGAGGCGTCGGGGCGGGCGGGATGAGGTACTCAGCGACCGAATACAGGGAGAAGTTAGAGGAGTTCGTCTGGCGTTTGGTGCCGATGGCGGAGACTGGATCGGATCTGATCGGGCTCGGCGAGGTCATCGACACGCTGACCGCCTTTGCCCGTCTGGAGGACGAGCGCGAGGACGATGATGAGGCCGTGCGCGAGCACGAAATCGCCATCATCGTCGGGCTCACCATTGGCTTTCGGGTCAGCGACGACTGTGTCCAAAGTGGCGCGCTCTACACCTTGCGGGTGTCCGACGAGGGCATCGAGTTTGACGTAACGGAGACCTACTACGAGCGTGGCGTCGGGTCCGATAACTGCAGCCGCAGCTTGGGCTTCGTCGGTTGGCGCGGTAGCGTTCGCGACGAGCCCATGGACTGGTTCGAGGGGGCGCAGATGCTCATCGGAGATAGCGCCGCGAAGTTCAGTGTGTCACGCGATCACGTCTAGTGCACCCGTTTACCTTCTGCCGCTGCCGTCGCGCTTCTCGCGCGTCCCATAAACGGTCGTATTCGGGTGACGCGATTACCTCTCGCCATTGAGTCGCGGCGTGGCAAAGGAGCACCACTGACAGGCAGTCCGACAACCCTATCCGGAAATCCGAGCCGCAGGACGCGGCGAAGAGATGGGTTCTCGGAGGACGGCATGGCGCGATACGGCTACGCCAGTGTGAGCGACGCCTCGCAGACCCACGACTTGCAGGTGGACGCGCTGCTGGTGCAGGAGGCGGCGGTCTAGCGGGCCTTAAGCGCGCGCTCTTCGTGATCCTTATCTTTCTGTGGGATTGAGCGTCGGAGAAGGGGAGGCGCGCATGGCTAGGCGTGTGAAGCGAGCGGCGTTCGGTCCCTACGGAGAGATCATGGTAGGTTTCTCCTCGGTCGCGCCTTCGTTCTGGCGCACTGCATCAGACATCCACAATCGGTGCAGCGCAGAAGTCGCTGCGCGCGCGCATCCATCCAACATCTTGCATTCTCTGCATGCTCTACCGTGTCTGAGCCTCTATCACGCAACGATAGAATGCTGGATCAACGAGGAGATGGCATTCCCGATGATGCGGCCCGGTGTCGATCATTCGATCAACCAGCAGCTACTCGATTTGCAGGGGGCGACCTTCGGCGCGAAGCTAGAGCCAGTCCTGCGACTCTTCGGCTTCTACGACGCCTTCAGCGTCGAGGTGCTGGATGAAGTCCGTCTGTTCACCAACATCCGCAACCGCACCTACCATTATCAGCCCGAGCCGGTAGAGACGAACCTCTATCCGGTTGAGGTCATCGCGCTCATCGATCGCCTGAACCTGCCAAAGCTGAACGCGAGTTGGGTAAGCTACATGGGCGACCTCCGCGTGCTGGACTGGGCGCGCGGCGTGGTCCAACGCTTTGTTTCGGAATTCGACCGCTGTGCAGGCAGGCCCTTCAGCACCATCGACTGGTGGGAAGGACGCCTTCCCCCATCTGATCCGGCAATGCCCGACAGCTAGACTAGTCGAGGCTGCCTAAGCAGCGGCGGGCATCAGATGGATGCTGGTGCGGCTGATCCGCACGCGGCGCACGGCATCATCGGGCCGCACTTCTACGGAGTTGAGGCGCTTCATTTCCGGCGTCGTCATCGCACCAATGGCACTTTAGTGCGACATCGGAAAGATGACGCGGTCCCAGACGGGTGAGCGAGACTGGACGCCGATCTACGTCATCGCGGGCATCATCGCCGTGGTGGGCTTGCCGCCATCCTTTCCGCGTTTGCAACATACCGAGGCGTACGATGGCCAGCGCGTCAGGCGCGCATCTCTCGCCGGATGCGCTGAGCAGTTCCTGAGCCTACCCCCGCCAGTTTCGCGGCCCGCAGGACACCCATTCCCATTGCTAGGTGCCGACGCACCTCCGCTTCCTTGGCGTCGTCCACGCGCGGGCGACCGAGCCGAACACCCTGCTGCCGCGCGCGCTCCAGTCCGGCCGCCACACGGGCCTTGATCGCCGAACGCTCCAATTCCGCGAAGACTGAAGCCATCTGCATCATGGCGCGCCCATATGGCGTTGTGCCGTCCACGCCCTGCTGGAGCGAGACCAGCGCCACCCCAGCAGCATCGAGTTCCGCCGTCGCCAGCGCGACATGCAAAACGGAGCGGCCCAGTCGGTCCATGGACCACACCAGCACCACGTCGAACCGGCGCCGTGCCGCGTCCTTCAGCAGCGCATCAAAGCCGAGGCGCTTGTCTCGGCCCTTTGCGCCCGAGACCCCCGCGTCTTCATACTCACGGACGATCCGACAGCCGCGCCGATCAGCCTCCGCACGGAGCGCCACCCGCTGATTCTCCACGGTCTGCGTATCGGTGGAGACGCGCAGGTAGAGCGCGGCGCGCGTGGCGGGGCTCGGCATGGCACGGTCCGGGCTGGCGGTGAGCGATGACGCCGCATTCGCTCCGGTCTATGCAGAAGACAACCGGTTTCTGCATGGCACGCGGCTGGGACTCCGAAGCGCGGATCTACAAGGGATTAGGGGCCGTCTCGGAAGACAGTTTTCTGCATAGGGGGGCGGCTCGGCACTGGCAGCCGACAAAGAAGGCCTTGCTGGCCGGATAGCGTGCGTGAGTGACCCTCATCCCTGTGCGTCATTTGCTGCACGATCCCGACGCACCTCGTCTGTGGTCCGATAATCACCGGGAAAATAGGTGGTGCTCGGCACCGCGTGCAGCAGCAGCGGCACCTCCGCCTTCTGGTCGTAGTCGAAGCGCCCGAACGGCACGCTGATTTCTACAAGGCGCGGATCGTCAAACTCAGAGTCAACGGTCATAATCAACGCAAAAGGCGGGAAGACGATCTCCGACACGAGCAGAATCGGATTGGCTGCGCCGAGCGTCAAACGGCCCGTCAGACCGGCTTGGCGGAGGACACGCGAGTTTTCTCCGTCTACGAGGCCCAGATACACGCGCACGCCGCCGGGCACGGCGCGTGCTTCTCGGTTCAGCAGGAAGCGGCGTAGGCCGTCGCGCGTGGCCGCGAAGCGGGGTGCGTTGGCGCTGCAGAACATGGTGAGGATCTGCTTCAGCACGTTGAGCGGACGGATCGAAGCGACTACGAAGACGCCGCCTCGCGAGCGAGGGTCAAATGCCAGCGGCATCGCCGCGTGTGCCAGTTCGACGTAGGCCGAGCCATACCAGCTTCCCGTCGTGTTGTTGCAGCGCTCACAAAGCGTGTAGGCGCCCATCCCACGCTGCTTGATCTGAGTCCCAGAAGTGTCCTCCATCGCTGCAGCGATATCGTCAGCGCTGATGAGCTTCTCGATGGAGTGCAGGAGAACCTTGCGGTCGTTGAATGCGGCTTCAGGAGGAACGTGCTCAAACGATAGTTTCCCGTGCGTGCCGCACAGGTGGCATTCGCCAAAGACGGCCTTCCGACGCGCCACCGATGCCGCCCCTCACATGCCGACCAGCGGACGATGGCTGATTGCGTCCACTCTGCCAAAGTGTTGCACGCGTAGCTTTCCTCTCCTTCTACCGCCTGATGCCGGCTACAAAGCTGACGTGGATTCAAGCGTGGCATGCGCCGCCCATGCCTGACCTTCGTCAGGGCGCGCGCGACGCCTTTCATGCCCCGCTTCCGCCGCTACAGAACGCGTTCGCGCCTCGCAAGTCTGAAGCACGTTGGTGCGCTGCTGCTAGGGGAGGTGACGCGCCTCACCGGGGAACAGGATGTTCCACGCGTCGAGCAGGCGCTGGCGCTTCAGCCGGACATCGGCATCGCTATTGCCGTGACGACCGGCGGCCGCGATCTTGCCCTTGACGCTCCGGAGCGCGGCTTGAAGGTCGATACGCAGGTTCTCGTAGGGGTCCATGAGGGCTCCGTTTTGTAAGTGACGCCCGAGATGAAAGGCGTCTGAGCACCGCAGGCAAGAGGCGAGGTCAGGGACGACCACCTCGCGGCGAGGGCCAAACGGGCCATGAAGAGCCACTGGTTCGGCAGCTGAAGCGTCGGAACTTTTTTTCGCGCCATTTATCGTGCGCAGCGCACATACGGGCCGTCACCTTGGCGGAGCGCTGAGAGGACGCTGGCGACTGAGCGATGAAGCTGTTGTGGCGCGGCAGGCCGGTCCAGTAGCGTTCAGGCGTAGCGGCCGGAGCGGGGCATGGAAGACGCGCTGACGGAGCGCGAGCAGGCGCTCATCGAACGATACGGAGACTTCTACCGCGCCCTAAACGGGGGCAAGAGGACGCCGAGCACGCCAGAGCAGGTTCGGTTTGTGGCGGTGTGCCGGGGCGAGGCCGATGCCGTGACTGAGCACGAGATCGCGTTCACCAAATATGTGCGGCTCGAACGCGCGCGCCGTGCGGCCGAATACGAGCGCAGGAAAGCCGAGGCCGAGGCGCGGGCCACCATGATCGAGGATGCGCCGGGCCAACGGTCCTACCCCTCGCGGATGGACGGCACGCTGGACGACGCTGCCGAGTGGGCCTCCAAGAACGGCTTCCGGATCTAGGCGGCCCAGCCTCCGACCTGTCCGCCGGTTTGCTTCAGGGCTTGCTGTCGGACGCACGCCGAGCACTGTTGGTCACCGCCATGACCAAAACCGAGTTCGGACGCCGCTGGAAGCGCGACCTCGCGCACGCTGAGCGCACCCTTGTGCAGGACGGCTTCCTCGCCCCGCTGGTCGTCGTGATTGGGTGCGACGGCGTGACGCACCTTATGCCGATGGACCTGCGGGACGAGGCGGCCCGCACGCGGAGTGTCAACGCCGCTCGCCTGCTGGCCGTCTCGGCCGATGCGCACCTCGTCATCTGCCGGTGTGAGGTCTGGATGGTGGTCGCTGATGAACTCGCGGAGGGTGTGACACCCGCGTCGTCAGACCGGCGCGTGGAAGCAGTCGCGGTGACCGCCGCAGCACGCATTGGGAAAGGCGTAGAACGGCGGCTGAGCCTGCGGGAAATTGTCCGAGGTGAGGACGGCCGCCCGGCCGCGCTGCGGAACCTGTCGGGCTCCGGACCTGCCTCCACCCTCAACGGCGTGGATGGCTGGATGACCGATCTCCTCGCGCCACGCCGCCCCACGGAGGACGAGCGGGCGCTCGCGGGGGTGTTGCTCGCCGCGATGGCGCAGCGGTGACTCACAGACGACGGTAGGGCGTCAAATGGCGTGCGTGACAGCGGGTAGCCGTGCACGTTCAGGCAGGCCTGCTCACGCCGCCGGTCCCATCGCTGGCCCGCCCGAGCGACAGCCGCGACAGTTCGCGGCGGGCTGCGCCTCGCAACTCGTTCAACTCACCTCGGTCGAACGGCAACGGTCGCGCTGCCACCAGCACCATTAGTCCGAACCTGTAGAGCCGCCACGCTGCCGTCGCGCCACCGCCAACGGCGCCTCCGGCGGTTCCCACCGTGCGCCCGGTCAGCGACAACGCGGTGCCCACCGCCATCATTGGCAGACCGATGACCAGCCCCGCCCCGCTGGCGGCGGTGGCCACACCTGCTCCGACGATGGCGTCTCCCGCCTTCGCCATCGACCGCGATGTAGCCTCGGCTGCCGCTTCAGCGAGTGCGTTGGCAAGGGCCACGGCGCCTGCGTCGCGGGTCGCGGCAAGTGCGAGAGTCCGAAGCGCGAAGGCACTCGGCCGGTAGCCGTAAATGGTGGCGATCTCGCGGACGAGTCGCGTCGCCCGGAGGATCAGGAGCGCGGAGTCGAGGGCGGACGACGGGCTCGCAGTTACCATTACAAAGCCCTGTTTGGCGGCCGAGCCGACCACGAGGGCGGCGCGGCGGTCGAGCGGCGCGAGCGCCTCCCGCGAAAGCATCAGCCTCGCCGCCGCCGGTCCCTGATCCTCCACCACTGCCGCCGCGCGCTGGGCCACCGGCGCGGCGCCAACGTCGGTCCCGATGCGGAGAAGGAGACGGCTCAGGCGCTCTCCATCCGCTCCCTCAACCTCGGCCCGCACCTGCCGCACGTCACGCAGGCGCCGCAATGCCGCCACCTCCCGCCAACCGAGGCCCAGCAGTCCCAATACGAGCGCGGCTGCAGCCAAGGCCGCCGGAACACCAAGAAGCGGGATGCTGGCCAGAAGACCAAGCACCCACTGCGCGATACCGACGAACGTAAGCGCCATGGCACCGATCACCACGGACCAGACGAGCCAACCGCCACGTCCGCTTGGGGCGGGCTCCTCGGCGGGAAGATCCGCCGATGCATCCGCCTCGGGCTCCGGCCGGACTGGCTCA
This sequence comes from Falsiroseomonas oryziterrae, assembly GCF_021864505.1. Classification (GTDB taxonomy): domain Bacteria; phylum Pseudomonadota; class Alphaproteobacteria; order Acetobacterales; family Acetobacteraceae; genus Falsiroseomonas; species Falsiroseomonas oryziterrae. Next base: position 13,924 of record NZ_JAKJIB010000004.1, on the reverse strand, counting down.
GCAGCGTCGAGCGTCTCGACGATGATCAATGGCGATGGATGCAGCGCGGCCCGCGCTGCCGTTGCATTAGCGCGCGCAGGGATTTCTGGGGCTTCGTCCACGTCCTCGACGCGGATCAGGGGACTATCGGGGGCACGGCTCATCGAAGGACCTCCCCGAGCAATTTGTGCAGGACATGTCCAAGCCGGACGTTGGGCACGCCGTAGTCACCACGGCCATCCACGGCCGGAGGCACGAAGCGCGGCGGCCTGATGCCCTGTCGGCGGCGGAAATAGTCGGCCGAGGGCATACGGTCGGGGACATCGATCATAGTGACGCGGCGTCGCTTTCCAGTCTCCGAGCAGAGCCCCTCCACAACGCGCACCGGCTCCGCGCCGTCCACCACCGCGTCGACGTCCTGCGTGGCGCGAACGGCTGCGAGGTAATCGGCCTCTGGCCGCGCGGCACCTGCCGCACCGGCGAAGCGCCCGCCGCACATGTCGGTCAGGAGGCTCTGCATCGCTGCCCGCTGGTTCGGCGGGACGGTGTCGGCCTTTGTGGCGACCAACATGACGCGCTTGAGCCCGGCCAGACCGAGAAGCCTCTTGAATGTCGAGGTCTCGGCCGCGAACACGCGGTAGACCTCCGCCAGCACTTCCGCCGACTCGTTGAACGCGCGCTCGCCCTCGGCCAGCGCCTCCAGAACGTCCACGAGCAGGACGTGGTGCGTGGCGTCCTTCAGGGTGTCCCCAAAGAACTTGCCCGTCTCCTTCTGGTAGCGCGCGTAGCGGTCGGACATGGCGCGCGCCAGCGAGCCGCCCTTCGCGGCCGAGATCGCCGCGTCCGGAAGCGGGCAGAACCAGAGCCGCTCCTCGTCCAACCGTGGGACAGCGCCCTCCTCATCCTGACCGCGCGCCCGGACGAAATGGCCGGGCTGGAGCCATTTCAGGCCGCGCTCGCGGGCCGCGACCAGCACCCGCTGCCACTCCCGCGCAGCCCGCTCAGCGGCGTCGTTACTGTCGGGACCTGTCCAATCGGTCTCGGCGAGGAGGGTCCGGAAGCCGTCCGACACCTCACTCCAAGGTGCGCTGCGAAGGCGGTTTAGGGCTGCGGCCGACCAATCCGCGTAGGGCTGGCCCATCATTGGCACGTCCACGAGCCATTCGCCGGGGTAGTCCACGATCACGAGCCGGAGCCGGGCTGCAGCCTTGTCCGCGCTGCTCCCCGCGACGGGCGCCGCACCGGGCCAGAAGTGTATGTCGAGCGCCGTCTCGTAGACGTCGGCTGTCCGGGAGGGCCAACTTGGCGCGTCGGCCGTGAGAGCGGACAGCATGTCGCCATAGGGCAGCATGCGGCCGTGGCGGGGGCGGTAGTTTTGTGGTCGGTCGGCCGAGCGAAGGCGCCCCGTGGCGACCGCGTCGAGCCCCTTTAGCCACTCGGCCGCACGGGAGTTGCGCGCGGCGGCCTGCAGGTTGGCGACGACGCTAGTGATGAAGGCGGTCTTGCCTGAGCGCGACAGGCCTGCCACGGCGACGGTTATTGTGGTGCTCCGCCGCCACGCGGTGATCTCGCTCCCCAGCCTTCTGATGGCGCCCACGCGGTGTTCTCCCCGGCTTGCTAGGTCTTCAGAGTATCGAAGCCGGACTGAGAAAGTAACGGTCTTTTGAGGATGACAGAGCCCGCCCCACCCGCGATGCGCTGGCCGTGCCAGCGGACCCACTCTGGGACCGTGGCTGATGGTGCCGAAGCCATTGGGTTAGGTCGGTCTGGGGTGCAGGCCGCCAGCAACAGTGCAGGGATGACAATAGGACGCGAGATCACCGCGCCATCACCGAGCGATCATGCCCGGTTCGTCGCCCTGAAGCACCTCGATGGACGTGCTGTCGGCGATGAGGCGGCCCGCAATGGCTGCCCGGATGGCGACCAGCGTCGCGTCGTCACGGACGTCGATCCATAGCTGACGCGTGACCTGCGGCGCCCCGTTCAAGGTGGGCGTATCGCGCAGGACCTCTCCCACGCGGTCTGCATCGGCTGGCTCTCGAAGCAACAGGGCGAGATCCTCTTCGCAGACCTCCTCGACGAATCCCTCCAGTGCAAGTCGCGCGGCAAAGAGCTCATTACGCGTGCCGCAGAGGACGTAGGCAGCCTCTCCGCCGTAGATGAGCCGGAGATACCCCACGCCCTCCAGCACCTCATCGAGTGTCTCCGCGTTCTCGGCCAAGGTATGAATCGTCACTCTGAACCAATCGGTCGTCATTGCTGGTCTGCTCCCTGTCCGACGACTTAGTCGTCAGAAGAGCGACAGGCTCAGGAATCTGCGCAACACGTCCGGACATCAGCGCCTCGGCCGGAGGCGTGCTCTGGCTCGGCGACTGTCCTGCAGGACAGTTCTTGGGCGACACGCATACGGCTGCCAGATCGGTCCCCCCGATAAGTGGACTTTAGGGGACGCATGATCATGGCGCGAAGCGACCAGCACGAACGCGAAGAGCGGCAAGGGCATGTCATCGCCGCTTTGCGGATGTCTGCGCCAGCGACCGCTTTGCGGCTCGAACAATGTGCGGCGATGCGTCGCGAACGAAGCCGTAGCCGTTGGCCATGGACCTGCCGCTCACCCGGCTGCCAATGGTGCGGTCCACGTATAGCCGCGCGCTGGTGGCGCGGCATGGAGCAATGGTCTCTTGCTTCAGGTGATGCGGTTTCGCTGTTCACGACTGATGCCACGTCTTCTGAGGCTGCGGTCCGAACCGCGCCGCTCGTTCGTCGAGGTCTGCGCGACGTCCGCGACCGTGCAGCACGCGAGGACATCCGCTGGCGGACAGTGTCGTTCGCTGGACTGGTAGACGCGAACGGGCGAGCCCTCGTGATTGTTCGTCACCCATCCCTGCCGCGCGCCGTGGTTGGCGCACGCCTCAAGCGGCGATGGCCTGCGTCGACGTTGATGGACGCAGGTAATGTGCAGCCGCTCTTCAGCCTCCCCGAGATGCTGGCTGTCCACCTCGCGCAGCGTCGGCGTGGTGTAGAGCCATTGCGGATCGTCGTGATGCCGCAACGGCCCCGCCAAGCTAAACCGCTATTCGATGTGCCTGATCAGGAGCCGCTGCCGTTCCTGATCGGGTGAGCAAGGTCACCGACGCGCGTTCTTCCTCGCTGCGCGGCGCTCCTCGAACCTCGGATCGTAGTAGCCATCCCAACGCGGGCTCTTCGGGGCGTTGTGAAGCTCTCGCACTATCCCCGCGCTCGTCGAGACACCATCAACCACGAGATGGATCTTGGGCCGATAGCCAACCTCGCCCTCGTCATGTGCCTCCCAGACCACCATGCAGATCTGGTCGTAGTTGTAGATCACCCCGTCACCCGGTTCGCGGCGGTAGAGGAAGCCAAGGTGAGGTTGTGGCCAGTCCTCCTCGCGCGGTAGATCGCGCACTGCTTCCGCACAATCGCGTGCAAACGTTGCCTGTTCTGCCGAGAGGGCACCGCGTTCTTCGGCTCGCAAAACCGACCGCAGGAATCCCCAGACGTCCAGCGGATGAGCCGCCGACTCGCTCTGGGGCGAGCGCGTATTTGGCTCGCGGCGAGAGTCCGCCCAGAGCTTCACCCGGAAGCGAGGCGAGTTGCGGGGACGGGCCAAGCCATTATCCCACATATGAAACCGCCACCACCTGATCGGGCCGGGCAGCACGATCCCGACCGAGACCGTGCTTTCGGCGTCAATGCCCGTGATGACGGGCCGACTCACCCGTTCGGATTCATCGGTGCGCGCGGTGCATGCGAGGTTCGGGTCGGCGCTTAGCACCTTGTTGTCGCGACGAGCCGCTTGAGATGCCGATCCCTCGGGACCGGCCACGAGATGGCGCGGCGCCAGCCGCGCCCGTGACTCGTCCTCGGAGCATGCAATGCCCGTATTATACGTATCTACGTGGTCTAGGACCTTCGTTTGGGAAGTTACGGGCATTTCCGCTGGGCCGATAGGAGAGGCGACCGGCATGGAAGCCGCGTCCCTGCGACGGATGTGCTCGCGAATAAGTGCCTTCATGCGGTCCTTGTCCGTGAGCGGACTCACCTCGGGGGCGTGCTCTGGGAAGGAACCGGGGCTTCGCTCCTCCGGCTCGCGCGACTCGATTTTGATTGATGTGCCGAGCCGGTCGTCCCCTAGCGCTGGCTGGACGGGTCGGTGATGCGCAGCACCCCAAGGTCGGTCTGCAGGGAATGGTGCGCGGCTTCGTCGCGCTGCTTGCAGGCGCTCAATGAACGATGAATAGGAAGGCTCGCGGTCTGATGGTGCGCCCACGATGGGCGGTCCGTAGGTCATGATGATGTTGCTCTCGAATACCACGCCCGGCTTGCCCGCCCGGCGCTGAGCGTATTTACGCTTGGCCTCGCGCCTTCCTCCGAATTCATTCGTATCTTCGCCCGCCTCAGGATGCGAGGGCGGATTGGCTAAACAGGATCGCGGCTTTGCCGCGTTGCTCTCGATACTACGGCCCCGGTGCGTTGCCTCGCACCGGGGCTTCTTGTCATTGCGACGTCCACTTCATGGCGGCCGGTTCTCGCCTCCTTCTTCATCCCGCGCTGGCCTGCCGCAAGCACGCCGTGCCGTGACTTCATGCTCAGGCAGCGCGGCTGAGGCCGCTTATGCGGCAGCCTCATCCTCCTCGTCGCAGGGGCGGACCCATCCCTTCGGTTTTGGGCCGGGCTTCATCCTGAGGCGGGCAAGCACCGTGGGCGTGTCGAAAAGCGTAGCCAGATCAGGGATGCCATCCCGGAAGATGCGCTCAGCATCGCCCGGCGCGCGCCTGCCTTCCACGACGTCCGCGACGTAGTCCTGCCAGACCCTGAGAGCGCGGACCCCGAGCGGGATCTTGCTCGACTTGTCGTAAATACGCACGAGCTTCCGTCGCGACCCCGGTCCGTCTGTGACATGGTTGAGTGCCGACTCAGCTTCGGCCTCGCGAACACCGAGATGCGCAAGCGTCGTGCGCACCGTGCGGCGCAAGTCGTGGAAAGACCAGTCGGTGACGCCGGAGCGCTTCTTGAGTCGATCTAGCAGATTCCCGATGCCCGAGAAGCCGGACTGTCCAGTGCGGCCCAGCAGCTTGTAGTCGGGCCGTTTGTCCACCGGATCAAGCGGCCATACAGCCTCGACCTCGCGCCGCGCCAAGTGGCCCAACGGGATCGCATGCGGTTCGCGGTTCTTCGTCCTTTCACCCGGAAGGGCGATGAAGGCGACGTCCCCCTTGATCTCGCCCATCGACAGCTTCCCGATTTCCGCAACGCGCCCTCCCGACAGGATGACGAGTCGAACGAATGCCCTCAGCTTCGGGTTCTCCGAGTCGGCTGCGTGCCAAACCGCCAGCCACTCCTGATCGCTCAGGAAGCGCTCACGGGGAGGGTGAGAAGGTGCGATCAGCGCCTTCCCCTTGCGCGGAAGTGGGTGGCCCACGATCCAACCGTGCGCATCGGCGTGCGACAGGAAGCTGGAGATGATGGTGTAGAGGAACGGGGCCGAGCCGGGGGCGGTCCGCTTGGCCCGCAGGACGACATCGGTCCAATCCTCGCGCTTGGTATCGCGCAGCGGCCGCTGGGCCAGCTTGCGAGGAAAGTGGACCTTCAGCGCGCTTCGAATTCGGATCTGGTAGCTGTCCGACCACGGCTTCACGGGATCATTCGCGCGCGCCCGTTGCCATTCCGCGAGCGCCTGCTCGACCGTGCGCGCCGTGAACGCCTCGACGCGCGCCGCACGCGCTTTCCGCTTCGTGGCCACGGGATCAGCGCCGCGCTGGATGTCGGCCAGCATCTGCATGGCCTCCTTGCGAGCGCGGGACAGGCCGATGGTTGGCCATTCGCCCAACTTCGGGCGGGTTCGCTTGCCTTCGAGGGTGGTAGCGCGGACATACCAGCAGAGCTTGCCTGACGGCGTGCAGCGCAGGACGAGGCCGGGTTGCCGTTCGTCCCAGAAATCTTGATCCTTGCCGTTCGGCGTGATGCACCGGATCATGGTGTCGGTGAGCGTGGCCTTCATCGGGTCTCCTCGCGTGGTGACCCTGTCGTCGCTCTTCTGTCCCCGGCGAGTCGAAATCTTTCTGCGCAGGGTCGGCATAGGGCCAAAAGGACGTGCGGCGCCTTGCGGCCGACCGCGACTCAATGCGACCGTGTGCAACTACTACATGATTGACGCAGGCCGAGAAATCGGCTAAAAACTGAATGAAATCAAGAGTTTGTCTTGATTTCCCAAGCTGAATGTCGTGGGTTCGATTCCCATCGCCCGCTCCAACCTTCAGCCGACACCCAGTTCCCCGCGGACGTGTCTTGCCGCCATGTCGTCGCCGGGCGCGTGGGGATCGGCGCAACCCCGGAGCGTCCCATGGCAAATCCGTCACGCAGCGGCCCGATATCGGCCCTGCTCAGCCTGTGGCGCGGCGAAATGCCGTTGCCGACCGCGTTCTGGAGCGTGGCCGTCGCCGGCGGGTTGGTCGTCAATGTCACGACAACCCTGGCGTTCCTGGCCCTGATCGCCCGTGACCAGCCGCTCGCCGCCCTGATCGCCGGCTACGTGCTCTCCGTGCCCTACAACATCGTCGCCGCCGTCGGTGTCTGGCGCGCGGCGGGGCGCTATGCCGGGCCACCGCACTGGGCGCAGGCGGCGCGCGTCGTGACCGTGGTGTGGATGACGCTGCTGAGCCTGACCTAGCCGTTCGCTGCAGCCTCGGCGACGCACGGCGCGTCCGCACGCGCTCCGCCGACCGCCCGCCAGGGTCGCGGCTATTCCCAGTTCAGTCCGGGGCTGGACGGCACGGCCTCCGTCGCACCTGACGCGCGCCGGTCCAGGCTCTCGACAGCAGCGACCGCAAGGGCGGCGGCCTGAACCAGACGCTGCCGCGCCTCCACCATCGAGCCTTCACGCGCCTTCACCCGCGCCCAGCCCGCATAGTCCCCGATCAGCTGCACAAAGGCCTGGACCGGCAGCGCATCGTCGCGGGGCGGACCGCCCCATTGCGCGTCCTGTCGCGTGCGCTCTGCCGCGACCTCCGCCAGCACGCTCTGCGTCGTCATGACCTCTCTCTCCTCAGGCCCGTCCGAGCCGCGCTTCCGCGGCGGCCACGCGGCGCAGCGTGGTCGCGAAACTGTCCGGGTTGAGCGAGATCGAGTCGATCCCTTGCTCGACCAGGAACTCGGCGAAATCAGGATGATTGCTCGGCGCCTCGCCGCAGATGCCGACCTTGGCGCCGCAGGCATGCGCCCGGCGGATGACGTCGGCGATCATCCGCTTCACCGCCTCGTCCCGCTCGTCGAACAGCGTCGCGAGCTCGGCGGAGTCGCGGTCAACGCCGAGCACCAGCTGGGTCAGGTCGTTCGAGCCGATGGAGAAGCCGTCGAAGCGTGCGGCGAAGTCCTCGGCCAGGATGACGTTCGAGGGGATCTCGCACATCACATAGACCTGCAGCCCGTCCTGGCCTCGCACCAGGCCATGCCGCGCCATCTCCTCCAGCACGCGATCGGCCTCGGCCGGGCTGCGGCAGAACGGGACCATGACGATGACGTTGCGCAGCCCGATCTCGTCGCGCACGCGCCGGATCGCACGGCATTCCAACGCGAAGCCCTCCCGGTACCGGTCAGAGTAGTAGCGCGAAGCGCCGCGCAGCCCGAGCATCGGGTTCTCCTCCACGGGCTCGAATTCGGCGCCGCCGATGAGGTGCGCGTATTCGTTGCTCTTGAAGTCCGAGAGCCTCAGGATGACAGGCCTGGGATGGAATGGCGCGGCGAGCTTCGCGATGCCGCGCGCCAGCCGGTCCACGAAATACTCGGCCTTGTCCGGCCAGCCGCGAGTGAGCGCCTCGATCCGTCGCTTCGCCTCCGCGTCGGTCACCGCATCGGGGCGCAGCAGCGCCATCGGGTGGATGCGGATGTGGTCGTTGACGATGAACTCCATGCGCGCCAGCCCGACACCGCCCGCAGGGAGGCGCCACCAGCGGAAGGCGGCGGCAGGGTTCGCCAGGTTCAGCATCATCGCCGTCCGGGTCTTCGGCAGCGCCGTCAGGTCGAGTTCCGTGACGGCGAAGTCGAGCCGTCCGTCATAGACGCGCCCTTCCTCCCCCTCGGCGCAGGAGAGGGTGATGGCCTGTCCGTCGCGCAGCGCCGCGGTGGCGCGACCGGTGCCGATCACGGCCGGCACGCCAAGCTCGCGGCTGACGATGGCGGCGTGGCTGGTGGGCCCGCCATGGTCGGTGACGATGCCCGCCGCGCGCCGCATCACCGGCACCCAGTCCGGATCGGTCGCCTCCGTCACCAGGATGGCGCCGTCGCGGAACCGCTCGATGTCCTCCACGCCGCGGATCACGCAGGCCTCGCCGGCCGCAATTGCGTCGCCGACCGCGGCGCCCGAGAGGATCGGCCGCGCGCGGCGGTCCTTCAGGCGCCAGCTCCGAAGCGCACCGGCCCCCGCGCGCCTGGCCTGCACGGTTTCCGGCCGGGCCTGGACGATGAAGAGCTCGCCGCTCTCGCCGTCCTTTGCCCATTCGAGGTCCATGGGACGCCCGTAGTGCCGCTCCACCGCGACCGCCCAGCGGGCAAGGAGCAGCACCTCGGCATCGGTGAGCACGAAGCTCTCGCGCTCGCGTCGCGTCGTCTCCACCAGCGCCGTGCGGGCGCTGCCGCCGCTCGCGTAGACCAGCTTGCGCTCCTTCGCGCCGAGCGTCCGCTCGATGACCGGGAAGCGGCCCGGCGCTTCGAGCAGCGGCTTAAAGACAAGGAACTTGTCCGTGTCCACCAGGCCCTGAACGACCGTCTCGCCCAGCCCCCATGCGGCGCTGACGGTCACGACGCCCGGGAAGCCGGTTTCGGTGTCGAGCGTGAAGATCACGCCCGACCCGGCAAGGTCGGACCGCACCATCGCCTGGATGCCGATCGAAAGGGCAACGGCGAGATGATCGAAGCCTTGTGCGTCGCGATAACTGATCGCCCGGTCCGTGAAGAGGGAGGCGTAGCAGCGCCTGCACGCCTCGAGCAGGGCGGCCTCGCCGCGCACGTTCAGGAATGTCTCCTGTTGCCCGGCGAAGCTGGCGGTCGGCAGGTCCTCGGCGGTCGCGCTGCTGCGCACCGCCACCGCGGGCGCGTCCGTTCCCGTGCGACGGCCCAGTTCGCGGTAGGCGGCCCGGACCGCGGCTTCGAGTTCCGGCGGGATCTCGGCCTCCAGGAACAGCCGGCGGATCGCCTCGCCGGTCGCCTGCAATCCCGCGCGACCCGCGCTCAGCGCGGCCAGCCGCTCGCGCAGCGGCGCCTCGATCCCATTGGCCGCCAGATAGGCGCGATACGCTGCGGCGGTGGTGGCGAAACCGGGCGGCACCCGGATGCCGGCGGCGCCGAGCGTCCGTGTCATCTCCCCGAGAGAGGCGTTCTTGCCGCCCACCGTCGCCACGTCGGTCACGCCCAGACGTTCGAACCAGGCGACGAGACCCTCCCGCATTGGTTCCTCCCACGGGGCTCGCGGCGTACGCGGAGATCCTCCCGCGCCGCCGCAACCGGTGCGCGTTCAGCATAGGGCCGCCGCCCCCGATCCGGCGACGCGCCACGCCCGCGATTCCGCTCACAGGAGCGAGAGGCTTCCGAAGCGGGCAGGGCCGGCGGCTCCAACTCGCGCGGGTCATCGCCCAGGCACGTTCGCGGCCGGCCTCGGGGCCGCGGCCCGGTGCGCGCGCCGCCCTTCAGCCTTTTGTTAACCTGTTCGGGTACCTTGATCGGCCGCCGCCTCAGGGGCCGCGCGCTCGGCCAGGACGGCCCTGCTGGAGTCCTGCGTCATGATCCGCGACATCACCAGCCTGCACCCGACGCCGCGCCCCGGATCGGTCCATGAAGGCCCGGCGCCCGACGGCTCCGCACGGATGCCCGTCGTCGCGCCGATCTTCAACCCGAGGCTCCGGCACGATCCGGAGCTCGACCTGGTGGTGCTCGAATTCCGGACGGTCAGCGGCGAGGTGCGCGCCAGCATTCCCTCTGCACGCGAGCTCGCAGCCTATCGCCGCGACCTGACGCTGACGCCGACGCAGCGAGACCTCGATGTCAGGCGCTGACCGACAGCCGGAGCGCAGCGATCTCCGCGATGGCCGGTCCATTGCCGCCCAGAAGCTGCAGCGCGGGCGTGGCAGGAGCCGCTCGCTCCAGTCCAGCGAGGTAGCGCTGGACGAGACGCGCCGCGAAACGGGGATCCTGCAGCTGCCCGATGTCGAGACGGCGAGTGAGCGTGTCGCGCTGCTGCTCGAAGGACAGCAGCGCAAACTCCCGCGGCAGGCCCAGCGCGCCGCGCGCGACTTCCGTCAGCGCCCGGTCCGCCATGAGCTGCGGCACGCTGCGCAACTCGGGCGCCACCCGGCGGAAATAGAGAGCCTCGCGCAGGCCGGGGTTCGCGTCGCCCATCGTCTTCTCGAAGCGGTTGGTGACCGCACGCGCAACCAGTCGCTCGATGAGCGCAGGATCGGCCAGCGGTGGACCGCTGCGTCCGCTGAAAGCTTGCGCCATCTGCCGCCAACGGGGATCGCTCAGGCGCTGGGCGAGACTCCCGCTCGCGCTCGGGTCTTCCGTCATGACCCGCCGCAGCAGCGCCCGCTTGTCGATCTCACTCTCGAGCTGGAACGCCTCCAGCACGACGGTGAGTGCCCGGCGGTCACGCAGCAGCGCATCAACGTCCGCCAGCTGAGGAGCGCGCTCGCGGAACCGATCCATGTCGGCCGCAACGTCGCGACGCCCGGCGAAGCGCTCCCGCAGCGCCGCTCCCTGGCGCTCGACAACGGCCAAGGCGGCCGATGCACCGAGGCCGGCGAGCATGTCAGGCCGAGCCGGCGGAGAAGGCAAGCTGTTGCGCTGGCGGCGGCGGCATCGGCAGCTGGGCTTCCAGCCCGGCGATCATGTCACGATGCAACTCGATCAAGGGCGAGAGGCTTGCGGTGTCTTCCATGCGCGCCATCGCCTCCCGCTGCGCCCAGAGGCCGAGGGAGACGAGGCGGCCCTTGAGATCGGCCGGCAGCGCGTTTCCCGGCATCGCCAGATCGGCCATGAGAAGCGACCAGAGCAGATGCGTCTTGTGCAGCGCCTTCACGCGCGCCGGGACGTCGACCGCGGCGCCGAGCAGGCCGTTGACGTAGCGGAAGGCCCGCACCTCCACCTCGCGCGGCGAGGCGGCAGCGTTCTGCTGGATGGAATAGCGGGCGAGCATGGCGCGGTGTGCATCCTGGGAAGCCGGCCGGGACGCTCATGGCGCCCCGGCCGCACGGGTCAGCGGAACAGGCTCAGCAGCGACTGGCTCTGCTGGTTCGCGATCGACAGCGACTGGGTCGCCAGCTGCTGGCGGGTCTGCAGGCTGGTCAGCCGGGCCGATTCCTCGGCGAGGTCGGCATCCACCAGCGCACCGAGCCCCTCGCGGATCGAGTCCGTCAGCTGCTTGGTGAACTCCTGCTGTCCCTCGACCTGCGACAGCCGCGAGCCGATGGTCGACAGCGCGGTGTTCACGGTGCTGATCGCCGCATCCACGACCGCGATGGCCGAGGAGGCGTTGGTGATGTTCCCTGCACCATCCGCCGTACCGCCCACCACCGTGATCGCAGTGTTCGCGCCGGTTGCACCGAAAGTGCCCACGCCCGTCGCGCCGGTCGGTGCGGTGTAGGCGGCGGCGCTCGTGGTCCAGTTCGTGGCGGAGACATCGGCCCGGCTCACGCTGCCGTCGATCGCCGCGCCGCCCGCGGTGAGCTGATAGGCCACACCCGTCACGTTCGCCGCCATGATGTCCAGCGTGCCATCCTGGTTGATGCGCGCGCCGATCCCGGCCGACTTCATCGCATCCACCAGGCGCCCGAGCTCGGCTTGCGGCGTCAGGTTGGTCCCGTCGCCGATCTTGACCTCGACGACGCGTCGCGAGGCGTTCGAGACCTGCGCGAGGGTGTTCGCACCCGTATCGGAATCGGCGTTGAACTCGAAGACGATCTCCCGCGCCTGCGGGGTGCCGGCGTTCAGCTGCACGGCGATGAAGTTGCCGTCCGCGATCTCGATGTTCGCGGGCGGCGAGATCCGCACGGCGCCCTGGGCCACGTTCAGCCCCTCGAGGTTCAGCAGCTGGCCCGTCTGGCTGATCAGCGCCTGGTTCGCGACGCCGATCGTGTTGCCGCTGATGTCGCGCAGAACGTTCAGCGCCCGGTCGCCCGTGGAGCTGTCGTCCAGCAGGTTCACGCCGTTGAAGGTCGCCGTCTGGGCGAAGCTCCGCATGTTGCTCGTCAGGCTCGCGACCTGCGCGTTCATCGTCGCGATGTCCAGCCCCTGCTGCTGGCCCTGAGTCACGGTCCGCTTCAGCTCGTTCAGCTCGTTGCTGATCTTCGTCGCCGCGTCGCGCGCCACCGTCAGCGTCGCCTTGCCGAACGCCAGACCGTCGCGCACCGCCTCCAGGCCCTTGATGTCGCCACGCATGGTCTGGGAAATCGCGAAGACCGCCGGATCGTGGTTGGCCTGGCTGATCCTGAGCCCACTCTCGATCCGCGCCTGCGTGTTGGTCATCGCATTCGAGATGCTCGAGAGCGACCGCACCGCAGCCATCGCCGAGACATTGGTGTTGATGGAGGACATCGTCCCCGCTCCTCATCCATAGCTCCGTCACGGGCTCGGCTTCTTGCCGCCTGCGACGTGACCTGCGTGCTGGCACGCAGGGGACCCGACCCATTTCTGGGCCCAGGCCTCCGTCACCCTCTCATGAGAGGGTGAAGATCGCGTGAAGCATCCTCAGTCGAGCGCCGAAGGACGCGCTGCCTCGCGCAGCGCCGCAACCGCGCCCGGCGGCAGCTTCGCGCCGCTCGCAGGATCCAGTCCCAGCACGGCCGCCTCGTGCCGCATCACGTGCCGCACCAGCCGCAGCGACTGGTACCACTCATCCTGCTCGGCCAGCGCCAGCGCGCGTTCCAGCAGCTGGCGCGCCATGTTCGACGTGGTCGCTTCCTGGAACTCCGCGACAAGCCGGTGCGCATCGGCCATAGCCGCCTCGCGCTCCTCCTCCGGCCCCACATAGGCGCATTGCAGCGCGAAGTAGATCCGCCGCGCCGGCGTGCTCGCACCCTCCGGCGTCATCACCTGCTTGCCGAACAGGAACCGCGCCCGCGCCACCAACTCGACACGCGTGCGGCTGCGGAAGCGCAGCGACGCGCCGTTCACCACCATGAGATCGCCGGCACGCATCTCGAGCACCAACGTGGACATGCCACACCCCCCTTGTCGATGCAGGACACTGCACCGGCAGCCAGCCTTTGCCGGCGATCGCGCGATCTTCGCTGCCACGCGGCCCGCCGCGCGCCCGATCCTCGGGGATGCGCCCCGCTGCGGGACCAGGCAGCGGGATTGCGCCGCCCGATACTGCCCGAGGGTGCTTAACCGGCGCTGAAGGCGACGCGTCATCGCAGCAGGCTCGCCAAGGAAAGCCCGGCGATCCGCGCCGTGGTGGCATAGGACGCTTCGAGCCGGATCTGGGTCGCGCGGAGCGTCGCCGAGACCCCGGCGAGGTCCACGCCTTCGAGCGACACCACCTGCGCACGCAGCGTCACCAGCACGTCCCGGTGCCGATCGCGCGCCGCCTCGACCCGCTTCTCCGCCGCGCCGAGCACGCCGCGCTCCCGCGCGAGGCTCCGCCCCGCCGCCGACAGGTCGCCCGCCACCGCACCGAGCAGCTCGCCATATCCCGGGTCCTGCGCTGCCGCGGCCGGGGTCAGTGCCGCGAGCGTCGCGAGCCCGCGCAGCACTTCCCGCCCCCAGGCGAGCGCCACCTCGCCATCGGCGTCCTGGCTCGCCAGCACCCCCCAGCCGACGCGCTCGCCATCCGCCACCTGCACGGCACGCCGCGGCTCGGTCAGGGCAGGCCCGGCGAGGTGGGCGCTGAAGGGCGCCGTGGCCGGATCGGTGGCCGCAGTCGCCGTCGCGGCCC
>NZ_JAKJIB010000399.1 GCF_021864505.1 Falsiroseomonas oryziterrae | reverse complement strand
GGCCGGGTTGGCGAAGCCCCACCAGAGCGGCGCGATCGCGGCCCCCGCCTCCTCCGCCGCGCGGATCGCGCCGGCCGCCGGCACCGCGGTGTCGCGCAGCGCCGCGACCAGCGTCGTCGGCCCCTGCACCGCGGGCCAGCCGCCGGGTTCGAGGAAATCCACCCAGCCCGTCGGCCGCGGCGCGAAGGAATGGGATTCGTGCAGGAAGCCGCCGATCGCGACGCGCATGCTCACTCCCCCGCAACGCGCGCGGTGGCAAGCACCGCATCCGCCAGAACCATCAGCCCGGCCTCGGCCCACCCCGGCGTGATGCTCTCCGCCTCGTTGTGGCTCAGCCCGCCATGGCAGGGCACGAAGAGCATCGCCGCCGGCAGCCGCCGCGCGACATAGACCGCATCGTGCCCGATCGCGGTCGGCATGTCGCGATGGGCGTAGCCGCGCGCCCGCGCCGCCTCGCGCAGCCGCCCGACCAGCGCGGCATCGAAGGGGGTCGCCGGCGAGATCCAGAAGTCCTCCAGCACGACGGACACCCCGCGCCGCGCGCCGATCCCCGCCGCCTCGCCGCGCAGCGTCGCCGCCAGCGCCGCCAGCTGGTCCTGGTGATCGTGCCGCGTGTCGAGGCTGAACCAGACGCGGCCCGGCACGACGTTGCGGCTGTCCGGATGCAGCGTCATGCGCCCGACCGTGGCACGCGCCCCGGCCGCGAGCGCCGCGCGCTCGATCATCGTCGCGACCTCGGCGGCGGCCATCAGCGCGTCGCGCCGCCCCGCCATGGCGCTGCCGCCATGCGCCTCCTCGCCGGTCACGGTCACGTCGAACCAGTGCTGGGCGAGCGCATGGGTGACGATGCCGACCTGCATCGCCTCCCGCTCCAGCACCGGCCCCTGCTCGATATGCAGCTCGAAATAGGCGCCGAGGTCGCCGAGCGCCGCCGGATCGGCCTCGCCCGCCCAGCCGATCCGCGCCAGCTCCGCGCCGAACACCGCGCCGGCGGCGTCGGTCTTGGCGAGCACCTCGGCCTCCGGGAAGATCCCCATCGCGGCGCCGGAGCCCATCATCGGCGGCGAGAAGCGGGCACCCTCCTCGTTGGTCCAGTTCACCAGCACGACCGGCGCCTCGGTCTCCACGCCGGCCTCGTGCAGCGCGCGCAGGATCTCGAGCCCCGCCAGCACGCCGAGCACGCCGTCGAATTTCCCGCCCGTCGGCTGGGTGTCCAGATGGCTGCCGATCGCGACCGGCTTCCGCGTCGGATCGCGCCCCGGCCGCGTGAGGACCATGTTGCCGACGCGGTCGAGTGTCAGCGTCGCCCCCGCCGCCTCGGCCTGGCGCTGCAGCAGCGCGCGCGCCTCCCCATCCAGATCCGTCAGCGTCTGCCGGTTGCAGCCGCCCTTCGGCGTCGCGCCGATCCGGGCAAACTCCATCAGGCTGTCCCACAGCCTCGCGCCCGACAGCGGCAGGTTCGTGCTCATGCCGCGCGCTCCACGCCGCACCATTCGGCGATGCAGAGCGCGATGGCGCGCGTGATGTCGTGCATGCTGTCGAGCCCCACGCTCTCGTCGATGCCGTGGATCTCCTGCGCGTCGGGACCGAAGCAGGCGACCGGCGTGCCCTGGTAGAGCTGGAAGAAGCGCCCGTCGGTCAGGCCCGTCGCCGGATAGTGGCGCAACTCGTTCCCGCTCACCTCCGCATAGCTCCGCATGGCGAGCTGCACGATCGGCGCCTGCATGTCGAAGATGCAGGGGTCGGCGTGGAAGCCGCGGAACTCGACCTTCACCTTCGCCCCCTTCATCGCCGGATCGCCCGCCGCCTCGGCCACGATCCGCTCGATGTCGGCGCGCACCGCGTCGGCCGTGTTGCCCATCATCACCCCGACCCTGAGCCCCATCCGCGCCCGCGTCGCGACCGAGCTGTTCCACTCGCCGCCCTCGAAGGTGCCGAGGTTGACGTTCACCGGATGGTTCACGCCGCGGAAGCTCGGATGGATGCGCTCGCCGCGGTTCATCTCGCGCTCATAGGCCTCGAAGCGCGACCAGACGGCCATCGCCGCCTCCACCGCGTTCACCCCGGCCTGCTTGTCGCGCACATGCGCGGGCCGCCCGGTGACGGTGACGAAGGCCCAGACCACGCCGACCTCGGCCGAATAGAGCGCCGGCAGTCCGGGCCCCGGCTCCGGGATGATCACCGCATCGGCCTTCGGCATCGCGACCATGCAGGCCAACGCGCCGTTGCCGCTGCATTCCTCCTCGATCACCGACTGCATCTGCACCTCGGCGGCCGGCTGCAGCCCGGCCGCGCGCAGCGCGCGGAAGGCGGTGACGTAGCAGATGATGCCCGCCTTCATGTCGCCCGCGCCGCGGCCATACATGCGACCCGACCGGATCGCCGGCTCGAAGGGCGGCGTGGTCCATTCGTCCTCGGCGCCCTCCGGCACCACGTCCACATGCCCCTGCAGCACCAGGCTGCGCCCCGTCGCCGCGCGTGGGCGGTGCACCGCGACGACGTTGTCGCGCCCCGCATAGGGGATCAGCGGCGGCGAGAATCCAGGGTGAGCCTTCAGCGCTTCAACATCCACCGGCACGCGTTGCGGGCTGAGCCCGATGCCCTCGTAGATCCGCGCCATCTCGTTCAGCGCCGAGGCCTCGTTGCCGAGCGTGGACGGGCAGCGAACCAGCCTTTCCAGCATCCGCACGCCGTCGTCGCGTAGCGCGTCGCAGGCGTCGAGGATGGCGCGGCGCGCGCCCGGGTCGAGTGTCGTCATCCATGCCTTCCCGGCCGCGCTGTTCCCGCGCGGCGTCGTGGCGTCTAGCCTGCGACGGATGAAGGCCTTTGCCCACCCCGCCGAAGCCGCGCACCACCCGCGCTTCTTCCTCATGCGCGGACGGTTGCGCGAGAATTACGAGGTGCCCGCCCGCGCCGCCGCGCTGGCCGAGGGCCTCGCCCGTTGCGGCATCGCGCCGTCCCGGCCGCCCGAGGCTTCGCGCGCCGCGCTCGAGGCGGTGCACGACGGTGCCTATCTCGACTTCCTGCGCGACGCCGCCGCCGGCTGGGCCGCGCTGCCGGAACCCGGGCCGGAGGTGGTCGCCAACATGCACCCGACGCCGGAGATGCTGGCGCAGGGTGCGCGCATCCCCGAAGGCCTGGTCGGACGCGCCGGCTGGCACATGGCCGACACCGCCTGCCCGATCGGCCCCGGCACCTGGGACGCCGCGCTGGGGGCTGCCGCCTGCGCGCTCGCCGCGGCGGGCGAAGCCGCGCAGGGCCGCACGGCCTATGCGCTCTGCCGCCCGCCCGGCCACCACGCCTATG
>NZ_JAKJIB010000398.1 GCF_021864505.1 Falsiroseomonas oryziterrae | reverse complement strand
CTGGGTGGCGGTCAGGGCGGTGGCGCGATGGGCGGCGGCCTGGGCGGCCTGCTCGGGGGGTTGCTCGGCGGCATGGCGGGCGGCCAGGGCGGGATGGCGCGCGGCGGCGGGATGCCCGGCGGCCTGGCCGGCGGCATGGGCGGGATGAAGGGCGTCGTGCTGATGGCGCTGCTGGCCTACCTCATGCGCGGCCAGGGCGGTCGCGCGGGGCTCGCCTCGATCACCGACCAGTTCCGTGCCGCGGGGCTCGGCGATCGCGCCGAGAGCTGGGTCGGCCCCGGCGCGAACCGCGACATCAGCCCGCAGGAGGTCGCGCGCGTGCTGCCACCCGGGGCGCTCGACGACATCGAGCGCCAGACGGGCCTCGGCCGCGACGAGGTACTGTCGGAGCTGAGCCGGGGCCTGCCGCGGATGGTGGACCGGCTGACGCCGCGCGGGCGGTTGCCCGATAGCGACGACGAGTTGAACGAGGTGGACGAGGCCGAGGTGCTCGGCAGCTTCGGCCTCGCGCCGGGCGCCGCCTATGGCAAGACGCGCCCGGGCGATGGTGGGATGAAGGGCTGACCTTAGCTGCAGGAAGGCTGCGCCTTCCTGCCCTCAGGCGCCGGCGCTTCGCTTGGCTCGCCGCACCGGCGGCGGCGCCCCCATTCGGGCGCTCGGCCGCCCAAGGGCGGCCGCATGTCGGGGCGCCCCCGCCGGTCAGTCGGGCCGGATGTCGTTCTCCCGCACCACGCGGCCCCAGGTCGCGATCTGCGCCGAGAGGAAGCGCGCGAAGCCGGCCTCGCCCTGCGGGTCGAGGTCGATGCCGAGGCCGACCACGCGGCTCCGGATGTCCGGCCGGTCGAGCGCGGCGCGGATCTCCGCCTCCATCCGCTGCTTGATCGCGGGCGGCAGGTTGGCCGGGCCGAGGAAGCCCCAAAAGGCGCGCGCATCGATGCCCGGCACGCCGGCTTCCACCAGCGTCGGCACGTCCGGCGCGGAGGGTGAGCGCGTCGCGGCGGTCTGGGCGATCGGCACGACCGCGCCGGCTTCGATCTGCGCGCCGATCGCCGGGCGCGTCGCGATGACCATGTCGGTCTCGTTCGCGGCCGCCGCGACGGCGAGGGGCCCGCCGCCGCGATAGGGCACATGCACGAGCTGCAGCCCGGCGGCGCGGCCGACGAGCGCCATCGTCAGATGCGCGAGCGAGCCGTTGCCGATCGTGCCGTAGGTGAGCGTGTCGGGCCGCGCGCGGGCCGCCGTGGCCATGTCGGCGAAGCTGCGCCAGGGCCGGTTCCGCGAGACGCAGAGCATCATCGGCGCGGTGCCGAAGAGCAGCAGCGGCGTCAGGTCGCGCTCGGTGTCGAAGCCGATGTTCGGGATGAGTGCGGGGTTCACCGCGTGGGTGTCGAAGACGAGCACCCAGCTGTTGCCGTCCGGCGCGCTGCGCGCGACCGCGGCCGTGCCGATCGCGCCCGAGGCACCGGCGCGGTTCTCCACCACCACCGGCACGCCGAGCGACTGGCTCAGCACCGGCTGCAACAGCCGCGCGAGCGTGTCGGTCGATCCGCCCGGCGGGAAGGGTGCGACGATGCGGATCGGGCCGCTCGGCCACGGGGCCTGGGCGATGGCGGGCGTGGCGAGCGCAACGCCGGCGGCGCCGAGCAGGGCGCGGCGGGTGACATGGTTCATGGACGGGTTCCTCCCGCCGGCGGTCTACTCCCTCCTCCGCTGGCGGGGGAGGGTCGGCGTAGGAAGTCGGGAGCGGGGGCGCTCCTCCTCGACGCCCACCCTACCCTCCCCCGTCAACGGAGGAGGGCAAGAAGGACGTCACGTGCGCTTCGTCTGCGCGCTTGCCTTGGCCTGCATCAGCACGGTGCGGATGTCCTGCTCGAGCTTCTCGAGCTCCTCCGCCGCACGCGCTCGCTGGCCGCGCGCCTCGTCGGCGATGCGCAAGCTGTCCTCGATCGTCGCGACCAGCGCGGCATTCGCCTTCTGCACCGCCTCGAGGTCGAAGACCCCCCGCTCGAGCTCCGTCCGCGCTTCCTGGTTGCCGCGCCGCAGTGTCTCGGCATTCGCGGTCAGCAGGCGGTTCGTCAGGTCGGTCGCCTGCTTCACCGTCTGCCCCGCCTCGCGCATCCGGTGGATCGCGAGCGCCTGCGCCAGCTGCTGGCGCCACAGCGGCACCGTATTGGCCAGCACCGAGTGGATCTTCGACGACAGCGCCTTGTCGTTCTCCTGGATCAGCCGGATCGAGGGCAGCGCCTGCATGGCGACCTGGCGGGTCAGCCGCAGGTCGTGCACGCGCCGTTCCAGCTCGTCGCGCGCGCCACGCAGGTCGCGCAGCCGCTGCGGCGCGAGATCGTCATGCGGGTTCGCGGCGACCTGCTGCTCGAGCGCCGGGATCGTCTCCTCGTTCGTCCTGCGCAGCACCGCGTCGCCGGCGGCGATGTGGTCGCCGAGCGCGTGGAACCATTCGAGGGTCGCCTGGTAGAGCCGCTCCAGCCGCTCGACATCCTCGAGCAGGCGCGTGCGGTGGGTGTCGAGCCGGTCGCCGATCGTCTCGATCTGGCCCTTCACGCTCTCGTAGCGCTGGATGATGCCGGTGACCTCGGCGCCCGCCTTGGTGAAGATCCGCTGGAGGAAGCCGGGCCGCTCGTCGAGCTTCGTGACGTCGAAGCCGCGCAGCGTGGAGAGCAGCGAGGAGAGCGTCCGCCCCGCCTCGCCCGTCTCCTGGTTGCGCGCCGAGCCGAGCATGGCGTCGGCGGCGGATTGCGCACGCGTCTGCGCCTCCTGCCCGAAGCGGAGGATGGAGCCGGGATCGGACAGGTCGATCTGCTGCGCGAGGCTCTGGATCGCCGCGTGGTGCTCCGGCGTCAGCTCCGCCTCGGCGCGGCGCGGCGCGGTGAACTGGACCTGGCCCGTCAGCACCGCGCCGGCGATGGGCGGCGGCGGGGGCGAGGGCTCGACGCGTTGTCCCGTCGGCTTCTCGGGCTCCGGTTCGCCGAAGGTGATCTTGATGTGGTCGCTCATGTCTTGTCCCTCGGCGGCTGCAACTCGATCCCCATGAAGACCCTCACGCATAGCCCTCCTGGCGCAGCCGGTCGGCGAGCACCTTCACCTGGATGTCGAGCGCGGCGCTCTCCTCCGCGCGCAACCGGTCGCGCAGCTCGTCCGCCGCGCCCGTCAGGTCCTCGAGCAGCTTCGGCAGGCCGGGCGGCGGCTCGGCGCCGGCCTCCAGCCGCTCGCGGATGCGATCGAGGCCGTCGAGATGAACCGCGAGGAAGCGCCGCGCCTCCGACAGCCGCTCGCGGCGAGCGGCGAGGACGTCCAGCAGGCGGGCCATCGCGCCCGAGAGGC
>NZ_JAKJIB010000397.1 GCF_021864505.1 Falsiroseomonas oryziterrae | reverse complement strand
GCGCATCGCGGCGGAGGGCGGCGCCGTGCTGGCCGAGGCGCCGCTCGGCACCGCGCCGCTGGCCCGCCACTTCCCGCGCCGGAACCGCATCGTCGCCGGCCTGGTGCTCGGTGTCGTCGTGGTGGAGGCGGCGCAGCGCTCCGGCAGCCTGATCACGGCGCGGCTGGCGCTGGAGGGCGGGCGCGAGGTCTTCGCCGTGCCCGGCAACCCGCTCGACCCTCGCGCGCGGGGCGGCAACGACCTGATCCGCCAGGGCGCGCATCTGGTGGAGACCGCCGAGGACGTGCTGGCGCAGCTGCCGCCGGCGCCCCGCGACGCGCCCCTGTTCAGGCCGCGCGCCCTGCCCGATCCGGGCGAGACCGAGGCCGAGATCGCCCCCGAGCCCATGGGCACGGAGACGAAAGTGCTTGAAATGATTGGCTTGACGCCGGTGGCCGTTGACGATCTGGTCCGGCGCTGCCACCTCTCCGCCCCGTCGGTGCGGGCGATCCTGCTGGACCTGGAACTGTCCGGGCTGGTGGAGGCCCTTCCCGGCGACCGGGTCGCGCGGACTCCCCGCTAGGCCTTGAGGCTCGTCCTCCGCAGCCGAACCCACGAGGCGAACACAGGACAAGATGACCGACGTCGTCGTGGTCGAGAGCCCCGCCAAGGCCAAGACCATCAACAAGTATCTTGGCCGCGACTTCCGGGTGCTCGCCTCCTTCGGGCATGTCCGCGACCTGCCGCCCAAGGACGGATCCGTCCGTCCGGAGGAGGATTTCGCGATGGACTGGGAGGCCGACGAGCGCGGCGAGCGGCAGGTGCGCGAGATCGCCCAGGCGCTGAAGGGCGCGCGGCGCCTGTTCCTGGCGACCGACCCCGACCGCGAGGGCGAGGCGATCTCCTGGCATGTGAAGGACATGCTGGCCCGCCGCGGCGCGCTGAAGGGCGTCGAGGTCAACCGCATCACCTTCAACGAGATCACCAAGCGCGCGATCCAGACCGCGCTCGCGGCGCCGCGCGACCTCGACACCCCGCTGATCGAGGCCTACCTGGCGCGCCGCGCGCTCGACTACCTGGTCGGCTTCAACCTCTCGCCCGTGCTGTGGCGCAAGCTCCCCGGGTCCAAGTCGGCCGGCCGCGTGCAGTCGGTCGCACTGCGCCTGATCTGCGAGCGCGAGGCGGAGATCGAGGCCTTCCGGGCGCGCGAATACTGGACCGTCGAGGCGCGCTTCGCGACCCCGACCGGGGCGCACTTCACGGCACGCCTGACGCATCACGAAGGCCGGAAACTCGAGCAGTTCGACCTGCCGGACGAGGCCAGCGCGATGCGGGCCAAGGCGGCGGTCGAGTCGGGCAGCTTCGGCGTCGTCTCCGTCGAGAAGAAGCGGACTCGGCGGAACCCGCCGCCGCCCTTCACCACCTCCACCTTGCAGATGGAGGCCAGCCGCAAGCTGGGCATGGGCGCGCAGCAGACCATGCGCACCGCGCAGCAGCTCTACGAGGGCGTCGAGATCGGCGGCGAGACGGTCGGGCTCATCACCTACATGCGCACCGACGGCGTGCAGATGGCGCGCGAGGCGGTCTTCGCGATCCGCGACCATGTGAAGTCGGCCTTCGGCGCGGACTACGTGCCGGGCGCGCCGCGCGAGTATTCCTCCAAGGCGAAGAACGCGCAGGAGGCGCATGAAGCGATCCGGCCGACCGACGTCTCCCGCACGCCGGAGCAGGTGGCCCGCTTCCTCGATGAGCGGCAGCGGCGGCTCTACGAGCTGATCTGGAAGCGCGCCGTCGCCAGCCAGATGCAATCGGCCGAGCTCGACCAGACGACGGTGGAGATCGCCGACGCCTCCGGCCGCACAAGGCTGCGCGCCACCGGGTCGGTCATCGCCTTCGACGGCTTCCTGCGTCTGTATCGCGAGGACGAGGACGACCGCGCGGCGGATGCCCGCGCGGGGCTCGCCACAAGCGCGGTCGAGGAGGAGGACGAGCGCACCCTGCCGCCGATGCGCGAGCGCGATGCGCTGAAGACCCAGGGCGTGCAGGCGAACCAGCACTTCACCCAGCCGCCGCCGCGCTATTCCGAGGCGTCGCTGGTGAAGAAGCTGGAGGAGCTCGGCATCGGCCGGCCCTCCACCTACGCCTCGATCCTGCAGGTGCTGCAGGACCGGGAATATGTCCGACTCGACAAGCGCCGTTTCATCCCGGAGGACCGCGGCCGGCTGGTCACCGCCTTCCTCGTGGCCTTCTTCGAACGCTACGTGGACACCGGCTTCACGGCGGGGCTCGAGGAACGGCTCGACGACATCTCCGGCGGGCGGGCGGATTGGCGCGCGGTGATGCGCGACTTCTGGCGCGACTTCTCCAAGGCGCTGGAAGGCACGAGCGAGCTGCGGATCAGCGACGTGATCGACGCGCTGGATGCCGAGCTCGGGCCGCATTTCTTCCCGCAACGCGAGGGCGCCGGCGATCCGCGCGCCTGCCCGTCCTGCTCGGGCGGGCGGCTCGGGCTGCGCCTTGGGCGGACGGGCGCCTTCATCGGCTGCTCGAACTACCCCGAATGCCGCTACACACGCCCGCTCGCGGTCCCGGGGGCGGATGGCGACAAGGCGGCGGGCGGCTTCGACGGGCAGCGCAGCCTCGGCGCCGATCCGGCGACGGGGCAGGACGTGACGCTGCGGCGCGGCCCCTACGGCGTCTATGTGCAGCTCGGCGAGGGCGGCACTGACGCCAAGGGCAAGCCGACCAAGCCGCGGCGCGCCAGCCTGACGCGCGACATGAATCCGGAGACGCTCGACCTGGAGGCGGCGCTGGCGCTGCTCTCGCTGCCGCGGCCGATCGGGCGCGATCCGGAGACGGGCGAGGAGATCACGGCGGGCATCGGCCGCTTCGGGCCCTATGTGCGGCTCGGCAATGTGTACCAGTCGCTCGAGCCGGGCGACGACGTGCTGACGCTCGGCATGAACCGCGCGATGGACCTGCTGGCCAAGGCGCGGGCGAAGGTGCGGCTGCTCGGCCAGCATCCGAAGGACGGCGCACCGGTCGAGATCCGGAAGGGGCGCTTCGGCCCCTATGCGATGCACGGCAAGACGGTCGCCAACCTGCCGCGCGGGGTCGAGATGGAGGCGATGACGCTCGACGAGGCCGTCGCTTTGCTGGCCGAGAAGGGCAAGGAGATGGCGCCGCGCGGCAAGGCGGGTGCCAAGGGCGCGCGCGGCAAGAAGGCAGCGCCGCGCAGGGCGGCCGGCAACGGCGCGGCGGCCGAGGCACCGGCGGCGAAGAAGGCCGCGCCGGTGCGCAAGGCGGCCGCGAAGAAACCCGCGGCAAAGAAGGCGCCCGCGAAGGCGCCGGGCGCCAAGGCCGCGGCGAAGAAGCCGGGCGCG
>NZ_JAKJIB010000396.1 GCF_021864505.1 Falsiroseomonas oryziterrae | reverse complement strand
CCGCCTGACGCCGCGCTGCTCGCCGCCTTCCTGCGCGGCGCGGGCCTGCCCGATGCGCGGATCGAGAACCCGGCCGCGATGATGCAGGAGCTCGGCGCCGCCTTCCGCGCCACCGTCTCCGGCCTGCGCGCCGTGCTGATCGCGCGCGCCGCCATCAAGGGCGAGTTCCGCATCGAGCAGACGATGATCCGCGCGAAGGGCAACAACCCGCTGAAGTTCTCGGCCGACGACGACGACGCGCTGGCCGCGATCTTCGGCGCCCGCCGCGCCGGGATGCCCCCCGCGCAGGCGATCGAGGAGGCGCTGCGCGACATGCGCCTGCACGAGCTTGCCACCATGGCGGCCATGCAGTCCGCCGTGCGCGACATCCTGAAATGGCTCGCGCCGGAGGAGGCGATGGCCTCGGCCGGCGGCGGCCTCGTGCCGATGCAGAAGAAGGCGCGCGCCTTCGAGGCCTACGAGGACCTCCACAAGGGACTCGTCGCGGCGCTGGCCGACGACTTCGACAGCGTCTTCGGCAAGGCCTTCGCCCGTGCCTACGAGGAGGCGCTGCGCGAGATCTCGGCACGACCGGAGGACCGATGAAGACCACACGCCGCGCCGCCCTGGCTTCGCTCGCCGCGCTTGCCGCCTGCGCCAGCCCGCCGCCGCCCCCGCCCTCCATCGTGCTGGAGGTCGAGGGCGGAGCGAACCAGAACCCTGACCCGACCGGCCGGCCGTCCCCGGTCGCGCTCAGCGTCTTCTTCCTCAACGCGACCGCCCGCTTCGAGCGCGC
This sequence comes from Falsiroseomonas oryziterrae, assembly GCF_021864505.1. Taxonomy (GTDB): domain Bacteria; phylum Pseudomonadota; class Alphaproteobacteria; order Acetobacterales; family Acetobacteraceae; genus Falsiroseomonas; species Falsiroseomonas oryziterrae. The sequence continues at coordinate 2,596 of NZ_JAKJIB010000396.1, read as the reverse complement.
CGACGTCTTCGCGCTGACCGAGCGCGAGCGCGCGACGCTCGAGAACGACAGCGCGGGCTCCGAGCAGTTCGTGATCGGGCCGGGAGAGCGGCGGACGATCAACCGCGAGCTCCGGCAGGGCGTGCAGGCGATCGGCATCGTCGCGCTGTTCCGGGACGTGGATTCGGGCGCCCGCTGGAAGGCGGTGCAGGCGATCGCGCCCAGCGGCTCGACGACGATCCGGGTCCGGCTGGACCGCAATACGGTCACGGCAACGACCGGTTGATCGGGTTGTCCCTCCGCTTCGCTCGCTGCTAGCGTGCTCGCGGAAGGGTGAGGGGGTGGGCGTGATGGTGCGGGCGGCATGAGCTGGACGAGCCGCGTCCTGTGGCAGGAAGGCATGTTCCTGCGCGCGCAGCATTTCCAGCAGCAGGACCGCTGGCTGGACAGCCTGGTGCGCGGCGTCTTCCGCCCGCTGCGCCCCTATCCCTGGGGCGTCACGGAGCTAACGCTGGACCGCGACCTGCTCGGCACCGGCAAGTTCGCGGTCGCCAGCTGCTCCGGCGTCTTCGAGGACGGCACCGCCTTCTCCATCCCCGCGGAGGCCGACCACCCGACCCCGCTCGAACTGCCCGACAGCGCGCGCAACCAGCTGGTCTTCCTGGCACTGCCGATCCGCCAGCCCGGCGCGCCGGAGGTGGCGGGGCCGGAGACGGAAGGCCGCCTCGCCGCGCACAGCTTCGGCGCCTACGACACCCATTCCGCCGCGCCCCAGCCGGCCGAGCTGCAGGTCGGCAAGCTGCGGCTGCGCTACATGCTCGAGAGCGAGGAGCGCAGCGGCTACCATTGCATCGGCCTGACCCGCGTGGTGGAGGTCTCGCCCACCCGCCAGGTGCAGCTCGACGAGCGCTGGATCGCGCCCGCGCTTGCCGCCGGCGCCGTCACGCCGCTGTCGGGGCTGCTGTCGGAGCTCGCCGGCATGCTGAACCAGCGCGGCGAGGCGCTGGCGGCGCGGCTGACCGCGCCCGGCTCGCGCGGCGTCGCTGAGGTCGCGGACTTCCTGCTGCTGCAGTCGATCAACCGCTGGCAGAAGCTGCTGATGCACTGGTCGGAATCCGGCGCCGTGCATCCGGAGGATCTCTACGCCGCGCTGATCCAGATGGCCGGCGAATTCGCGACCTTCACCGAAACGACGCGCCGTCCCGGCAGCTACCCGCCCTACCGGCACGAGGACCTGCAGCGCAGCTACGCGCCGGTCGTCGCCGACCTCCGTCGCTCGCTCTCGGCGGTCATCGAGCAGGCCGCGGTCTCGATCCCGCTGCAGGAGCGCAAGCACGGCGTGCGGGTCGGGCCTCTGACCGACCGCGGTGTGCTGCGCGCCGCCTCCTTCGTGCTGTCGGTGCAGGCCGACATGCCGGCCGAGAACCTGCGGCGGCTCTTCCCCGCGCAGGTGAAGATCGGCGCGGCGGAACACATCCGCGAACTCGTCACCTCGGCGATGCCGGGCATCGCGGTGCGGCCGCTGCCCGTCGCGCCGCGGCAGATCCCGTTCTACGCGGGTGCCGTCTACTTCGAGCTCGACCGCGGTGCGCAGCATTGGCAGCTGATGCAGAACTCGGGCGGGTTCGCGATCCACGTCTCGGGCGACTTCCCGAACCTGAAGCTGGAACTCTGGGCGATCCGCGGCTGACGCCGACGAAAAGGGGAGGGGCAGGGTGAGCGACAATCCGTTCGGCGAACCCGACGACGACCGCACGGTCATCCGGCCCTCGCCCGGCGGGCGTGCGGCACAGCCGCAGCAGCCGCCGCAGCCGCAATTCGGCCAGGGCTTCCCGCAGCAGGCCGCGCCGCCGGCGCCGCCGATGGCGGCGGCACCGGTGGACATGACGGTGGAACTGCCGAATGTCGGCTCCTCCGCCATCGTCGCCGCGGCGCAGCCGCTGCTGCAGCTGGTCGCGCGGCTGCGCAACACGCTCGGCCAGCCCGATGCGGGCGACCTGCGCGAGCGCGCGGTCGCCGCGATGCGCCGCTTCGAATCCGACTGTCGCGCCGCCGACATCCCGCTCGACCAGCTGCGCCCGGCGCACTACGCGCTCTGCGCCGCGCTCGACGACGTGGTGCTGAACACGCCCTGGGGAAGCCAGGGCGCCTGGGCCGCGCGCTCCCTCGTCAGCACCTTCCACCAGGAGGTCCAGTCGGGCGAGCGCTTCTTCGCGCTGCTGCAGAAGATGCAGCAGGTGCCCGGCACCTTCCTGCCGGTGCTGGAGCTCATGTATCTCTGCCTCGCGCTCGGCTTCCAGGGCCGCTATCGCCTCTCGCCGCGCGGCCCGGCCGAGCTCGACCGCGTGCGGGAGGAGCTGCACGCGATCATCCAGCGCCAGCGCGGCGCGACGCCGGATCCCGAGCTCTCGGCGCGCTGGCGCGGCGTCGCCGCGCCCTACCGTCCCGCCAAGCCGCGCGTGCCGATCTGGGTGATGGGCACCGGCGTCGCCGCCGTGCTCGCGGGCCTCTTCGTGTGGCTCTCCGGAGGGCTCGAGGATTCGACCGACGGCCTGCTGTCGCGCGCCATGGCCGCGCCGCCGGCGCAGATGCCGCAGATTGCGCGCGTCGCGCCGGT
>NZ_JAKJIB010000395.1 GCF_021864505.1 Falsiroseomonas oryziterrae | reverse complement strand
GCCGGGAAGGCGCCGGTCGCGGTGCCGGCCTCCAGCAGCGCGTTCAGCCGGACGACCAGCGCCCGCCGCGCCGCCGCGGCGGCGACGGCGTGCCGGGCCATGGCATCCTCCAGCGCCGCCAGCCAGCGTGCGTCGCGCCGGCCTTCGGCGAGCAGCCGGTTGCGGCCGGACATCGCCGTCTCATGCGCCGCCACCTCCCGCGCATGGCCGGGCTCCAGCGCCCAGACGAGCCGGTCGAGGAAGCGGCGCCGGCCGCTCGCCCCCTCCTGGAACAGCCGGTCCATCTGCGGCGTGAGCCAGACCGCCGCCGCGCGGTCCGCAAGCTCGGCGCCCGAGCGCAGCGGCTCGCCGTCCAGCCGCCATTTGCGCCGCGCCTCCGGGCTGTCCTCGCCCACCGTGCCGGTGGCGATGTCGCAGGCGCCGTGCGGCCCCTCGAACCGGCCCCAGGCGGCCCAGGGCCGGCCGATGCCGCCCGTCCGCCGCCCGATCTCCCCCGCCCGCGCGCCGCGCAGCCCGCGCCCGGGGCCGAGCAGGCTGATCGCCTCCAGCAGGTTCGTCTTGCCCACCCCGTTCTCGCCCGCGATCGCGACGATGCGGCCCTCGAAGCGCGCATCGAAGGCGGGGTAGGAGCGGAAATCGGTGAGCCGCAGGCGCGTCAGGCGCCGCGGCGGCAGGGGCTGGGTCAGGAGAGGTCGTCCAGGCCGACGATCCGGACGCGCGGCACATGCAGGCGCCGCAAGCGCGCGTCGGCGGTGATCAACGGGAAGCCTGTCAGCTCGGCCGCCGCGATGTAGAGGCAGCCATAGACCGGATGCGCGAGCTCCAGCGCATGCGCCACCGCGAGCGGCAACAGCGCCGCGTTCGGCATCCGCTCGACCGGCGCGTCGCGCAGCGTCTCGTACCTAAGCAAGGCCTCGTCGCGGCCGATCTCGCCGCGTCTGGCCGCCTTCCAAAGGATGCTGGCGCATTCGATGTCGAGCAGTTCGGGCGCGACGAGCCGCGCGCCGCTCACCCGCGCCGCCGCCTCGCTGTCAGCCTCGGGCAATACCCACTTGGCCGCCACGCTGGCGTCCACCACCCAGGCATCGCTCACCGCTCGTCACGCGCCTCGCGAAGCAGCGCCTCCGACGCCGTCACGCGACGCCCGGCCAGCTCGGCACGCAGCCTGGCCGCGCGTTCCCAGAACCCCTCGGGCGCGCCGGCCGCGCGCGCGGCCCGCAGCACCTCCCGGTGCTCGGCCTCCACTGAGCGGCCGTTTGCCGCGGCCCGGGCCTTCAGCCAGGCCACCGTCTCCTCATCCACGCCGCGCACCAGGAGCTGGCCCATGGCCTGCCATCCGCCCTGCTATCACTGATAGCAAATAAAGCGAACAGAGCCGGAACGTCAAGCCGCGGAGGGCTTTGCCGGTCCGCTCGGCGCCAGGTCGGCGATCTCCATCACCAGCTTGCGGCGGATCGCGTCGGCGAAGCTCTCGAAGCCCTGCGCCGGCAGGACGAAGGCGCGCGCGCCGCCGGTGACGAGGGTCCGGTAATGCTCCTCCAGCGCCGTCTCGCCCGGCAGCCCGGTGCCGGCCAGGCGGGCGCTCGGCCGCAGGATCGGCAGGCCGTTCACGACGATGCCCTCCGCCACCGTCAGGTCGCGCTCCTGCTCCGCCGGCGGGCCGTGGTTGTTCTCCCCGTCGCCCGAGACATCCACCACGCGGCGCTGCGCCTGGAACGGCGCCGCGGCGATCAGCCGGCGCGACATCGCCAGCGCCATGGAGATCGAGGTCCAGTTGCCGCTGCGCAGCGGCGCCTCCTCCAGCAGCAGCGCGACGCGCGCCGCATCCCCCACGTCGCCGATCCGCACCCAGGGCACGAGGATGCGCTGGTCGTCCACGCCCGACCACTCGACATAGGCGACGGCGATGGCGCCGATCGGGCCGGACGCGGCCGCCTCCATCACCTCGCGGTCGCGCAGCGCCGCGATATAGCCCTCCCGCTGCAGGCGCAGATCGCGGTTCTGCATGGATTGCGAGACGTCGGCCGCAAGGACCAGCAGGAGATCCACCTCCGTCGCCTCGCTCCGGGCGAGGCGCGGCGCAAGCAGCGTTCCGCACCCCGCGGCGAGCAGGATCCTGCGACGCATCGGCACGATCTCCCGCGGCTCCAGTCCCTGTCGGGGTCCAGAACAACGCGGCGCGGGTCGGGTTCGCCGCGACGATTCCGGAGAGGCCCAGGAGGCATGCGACCGGACCGGCGCGCGCCGCCGCGCCGCGCCGGCGCCCGCCTCCGTGAGGACGCGCCAGGTCCAGAGACTTAGCCGAGGCTGCGCCGCGCATACGGACGCCGCAAGGCGCGCATGCGTGACCGTGACATGCGCGCGGTCACGATCGTTGGAGCCACGACAGGACGCCATCGGCTTCCGCCGGCGCCGGCGCGCAGGCACCATCGCGGCAGAGGCCAGCCGCGCGCCACGCGCCGCACCCGCCGAGGATCCGCATGGACACGCCCGTCTTCCTGACCCTGCCCGACGGCCCCGATCGCGTCGCGCCCTTCAGCCATGCCGTGCGCTGCGGGCCCTGGCTGCTGGTCACCGGCCAGATGCCGACCGACCCCGCCGACAACACCCGCCCGCTGCCGGACGGCGTCGAGGCGCAGACGCGGCAGGTGATGGAGAACCTGAAGCGCGTCCTGGCCGGCTGCGGCTTCGCACTGGCCGATGTCGTGCAGGCGCGCATCTACCTCACGCAGTTCGAGCGCGACTACGAAGCGATGAACCGCACCTATGCCGCCTACTTCCCGCCCGACCGCCTGCCGGCGCGCACCACCGTTGGCGTCACTGGCCTGGCGCGTGGCGCGCTGGTGGAGATCGACCTGGTGGCCTGGAAGCCCTGACCGGACCGGCGCGCGTCAGCCGACCGCGCGAAGAGGCGCGCCCTCGGCGGCGCACACCGCGCGCAGCCCGATCGCGTCGCGGATCACCGCCAGCCGCGGCCCGCCCAGCACGACCTCCGCGCAGGGCACTGCCTCGCGCGTCGCATGGGCGTCCGGCGTGCCCGCCACCGCCAGCAGCGCCACGTCGGCATTGGCGAACCACGGCCGGTTGCCCGCATCCAGCCAGCTTTCCGCCGCCGCGCCCTCCGCCAGCAGCACCGCGTGTCCCGCCAGCTCGACATGCAGGTAGGTCACCTCGGCCAGCCCAGCCTCGAGCGTGATGGACACCCCGTCCACCAGCAGCCGCGCCGGCACCAGCGCGCCGTCCAGCCACAGACAGTGGTCCTGCGACACCAGCAGGTCGCGATGCGGCGTCGCATCGCCCAGCGCGCCGGCGCGGATCCGCACCGGCGCCAGCTCCGCGGCCGAGGCGTGGCCCGCCAGCGCGATGCGCCGCCGCCCGATCCACAGCAGC
>NZ_JAKJIB010000394.1 GCF_021864505.1 Falsiroseomonas oryziterrae | reverse complement strand
CGCCATCCTCTCGCGCCTCGGCGGCAACCGCGCGGCGGCACTGGTGCCGCCCGATCCGCTGCCGCGTCCGACGCCGCGGACGGCGCGCCGGCGGGCGGAGGTGATGGCGCGCATTGCCCGCGCCGCGCGGGACGGGTTCGCGCTGAACGACCAGGAGACCTTCGTCGGCGACATCTCGGTCGCAGCACCGATTGTGGATCGCTCGGGGGAACCGCTCGGCGCCGTGAACATCGCGGTGCCCTTTCCGCGCTGGACGCCGCTGCGGGTGCGCGGCGACCTGGCGCCGCTCGTCGTCGCGAGCGCCGCGGCGATCTCGCGCGAATTCGCCGCACGCGGCTGACGGCAGCCCCCGGGCTCCACGCCGTCTGCCGTGCGGCGGCCGCTGGTCGCTGCCCTGCGGCCATGCGACATAGGCCCGGCAGAGACGGAGCGAGCGATGGCTGCGGTGCCACCCTTCCCGATGATCGAGCTGTCGGGCGGCCCCGAGGCGCGGGGCGAAGCGCATGGGCGGCAGGCCGGCGATCGCGTCCGCCGGAGCATCGGCCACTACCACGCGCAGCTGGCGCAGGGCGGCCTGGATGCCGGGCGCATCCATGCCCTGGCGCGCGACTTCGTCCCGCGCGTCGAAGCCTTCGATGGCGCCTATGTCGCCGAGATGCGCGGCATCGCACGCGGCGCGGGCGTCGCCTTCGAAGACGTCATGCTGCTGAACTGCCGCACGGAGATCCTGCAACTCGCCAAGCGCGGCACGCCGGCGGAGGACGATCCGGACGGCTGCACCGGGGCGATCCTGCTGCCGGAGGCGACGGCAGACGGCGCGCTGCTGCACGGCCAGAACTGGGACTGGAAGAGCGAATGCGCGGAGACCGGCGTCGTGCTGCGCATCCGGCGCGAGGACGGGCCCGACATCCTGACCTTCGTCGAGGCCGGCGGCCTGGCGCGCGCGGGCCTCAACGCGGCGGGCATCGCGGTCACCGCCAACTACCTCGAATCCGACCGTGACTACCGGCAGGAAGGCGTGCCGCTGTCGCTGCTGCGTCGCAAGGCGCTGGAGCAGAGCCAGGTGGCGCTGGCGATCCGCACCTTCTACGCCACCCCCAAGTCGGCCTCCAACAACATCATGCTCTCCCACGCCTCCGGCTTCGCGCTCGACATCGAATGCGCGCCGGACGAATCCTTCCTGCTCGAGCCGCAGGACGGAATCCTGGTCCATGCGAACCATTGGCGATCGCCCGCGGCGCTGGCGAAGCTGAAGGACACCGGCATCGCCGCGACGCCCGACAGCGTCTATCGCGACCGCCGCGTGCTGGACGCGCTGCGGGCGAAGCGCGGCCGGCTGACGATGGACGATCTGCGCGCGGCCTTCCTCGACGACTGGCAGTCGCCGTGGTCGGTCTGTCGCCCGCCGCGCATGAACATGGGCGGCAACCTCTCGGCAACCGTCGCGATGATCCTGATGCGGCCGGCCGAGGGCCACATGGAGATCGCACCGCTGCCGGCGCTGAACCGGCACTTCACCACCTACAGCCTGCACGGCGCCTCCGCGGCGCGGGCGGCGGAGTAGCTCAGCCGGTCGCGGCCAGCGCGCGGCGGATCGCCGCGACGGTCTCCTCGATCTGCGTCTCCGTGACGACGAGCGGCGGCGACAGCACCAGCGTGTCGCCGGCCGCGCGGATCAGCACGCCATCGGCAAGGCAGCGTTCCGCCACCTCGGCGCCGCGGGCGCCCGGTGTGGCATCGCGCGGGGCCAGATCCACGGCGCCGAGCAGGCCGCAGCAGCGCACATCCGTCACATGCGGCGCGCCCTCCAGCGCCAGCAGCGCATCGGCGAAGGGCCTCGCGATTCGCGCCGCGGCGGCGAACATCCCTTCCTGCTCATAGGCATCGAGCGTGGCGAGGCCCGCGGCGCAGGCCAGCGGATGCGCGGAATAGGTGTAGCCGTGCATGAGCTCCGGCGCGCTGCGCGGCGCCGCCATGAAGGCGTCGAAGACCCGCGCATTGACCAGCGTGGCGCCCATCGGCACGGCGCCGTTCGTCAGCCCCTTCGCCATCGTCATGATGTCCGGCGCGACGCCGAGCGCCTGGGCGGCGGTGCAGGCGCCGAGCCGGCCGAAGCCGGTGATCACCTCGTCGAAGATCAGCAGGATGCCGTGGCGGTCGCAGATGGTGCGCAGCGCCTCGAGGTAGCCGAGCGGCGGCGGGTAGACGCCGCCCGAGCCGGTCACGGGCTCGACGATCACCGCGGCCACGGTCGAAGGATCCTGCACGGCCAGGATCTCCTCGAGCGCCTGCGACCAGCGCGGATCGGCAGCCGGACGGCTGCGGAGGAAGCGCTGCCCCGGGTCGTGCGGCAGGGGCAGGTGGAACACGTCGCCGAGCAGCGGGCCGAAGTCGCGCTTGTGGCGCGCGATGCCGCCGACCGAGAGACCGCCGAAGCCGACGCCATGATAGGCCTTGGCGCGTCCGATGAATTTCGTCCGTCCTGCCTCGCCGCGCGCGCGGTGCCAGGCGCGTGCGATCTTCAGCGCTGTGTCCACCGCCTCCGACCCGGAGTTCGAGAAGAAGGCACGTGCCATCAGCGGCACCGCGTCCAGCAGGCGGCGCGCGAAGGCGAAGGCGCCGGGATGCGACATGCGGAAGGAGGAGACGAAGTCGAGTGTCCCCGCGGCCTCCCGGATCGCCGCGACGATGCGCGGATGCGCGTGGCCCGCATTCACGCACCAGAGTCCGGCCATCATGTCCAGCACACGGCGGCCCTCGGGCGTGACGTAGTGCATGCCTTCCGCCCGGTCGAACAGCACGGGCGCGTCCTGGAAGGCGCGCATCGCGGTGAAGGGCAGCCAGAATCCCTCCTCCGGCTCGGGCGCGTTGCGGAGGAGAGTCATGCGGCGGGCCTCGCGCGGTCCAGCGCGTCCTGCGCGCGCAGCCAGAGCGAGCCGGCGGCGGCGTAGAGCGTGCGGAGCGGATGCAGCGGAATGGGACGCAGCGGCGTCGCGGGCGGCAGCGGCAGGTCGCGCGGATCGGCGCCCGTCAGCAGGTCGGCCATGGTCTCCCCCTGGCCCGTGCACCAGGCCACGCCCTTGCCGTTGTCCTGCATCGCCGCGAAGACGCCGTCCGCCAGCACGAACAGCCGCGGCAGGCGATCGAGCGAGACGCCGACGCGGCCGCCCCAGAAGAACTCCGGCGGCACGTCGGGCAGCGCGGGATAGAGACGCGCGCGCATCCGCTCGGGCACGGCGAAGCTGCGCGCGCCGCGCGGCGCGCGGATCGTGCCTTTCCCGCCCACCACCAGCCGCCCGGCCGCATCGCGCCGCCAGTAGCGCAGCACGCGCCGCGTGTCCGAGACCGCCTGCCGCCCGGGCAGCACGGGCGTGTCCGCGGGCAGCGGCG
>NZ_JAKJIB010000393.1 GCF_021864505.1 Falsiroseomonas oryziterrae | reverse complement strand
CCCGGACGCTCGCCCCGGCGCGACGCCGGGCGCTGCTGCACCGCTACGCGGTGACCGCCGCCGGCCGCCTGGCCGCGCTGCAGGATCCCGCCGGCCAGGCCGAGCTGCGGGCCGCGCTCAAGGTGGAGTAGGCCCCGAACCGTCGCCCCGCCAGCCGTCGAAATCGCCATCCGCCGTATCCCACGATGTCAGGGGTACTGGCGTAGGCTGGAATTACCCGTCTCACAACCGTTTGTATCGAAAGAAACGATGCGAAATTGATTACCCGCTCGGACATCCTCTTGAAATTTTCCTGGTTACACTCAGGGCAGGACGGTCTTTTCTGTCGCGCCTGCCGGTGCCGGGAGACCGGTCAGCGGGCCGGATCGAGGCCCCGCAGGCGGGCCGCAAGGTAGCTCGCATAGTCATCCGTCATGCCGGCCACGAAATCGAGCGCGCAGCGCAGATTGTCCGAGACGGAGAACTCCTCCCGCGGCTGGTAGTCCTGCATCAGCGAGAGGACCTGCCGGTCGCGGTGCCGCATGCCCCCCAGCCCGCCCGCCTGGGCGAACGCCAGGCAGGCGGGGACGAAGACGTCGAGCGCCTTGCCGATCACGTCGGCGGCCGCGATCTCGAACTCCACCTTGCGCGGGTGGAAGTAGATGGTCCGGCGATTGAACCGCCGGATCTCCGCGAGTGCCTCGCCCGGCCTCGCGTGCTGCGCGCCGAACATGTCGATGAGGCTCGAGCCGGGCGGCACGCGGCCCTCGAGGATGGCGTCGAGATTGGCGAGGAAGGCGTCGGCCGAGGCCTCGATCAGCTTCCCCGCCGCCTTGGCGCGCAGATAGGCGATCTTCTGCGGCGGCGTCTCCTCGGCGTCGAGGCTGTTGACGCTGTCGGGGATGGCCGAGACCAGCTCGCGATAGGTGTCGAAGGGCACCATGTCGAGCTCGACCGCGTCCTCGAGGTCGGCGAGCGAATAGACGATGTCGTCGGCGGCCTCCATCAGCCAGACCGCCGGGTGGCGCGGGTTCGCGCCGTCGAGGCCGATGGCCTCGCGCACCTCGGCGAAGGCCGCCGCCTCGGTCGCGAAATGGCCGAACTTCACGCCGGGCGTGCCGCCGCGCGCGGCGCGCGGATCGGCGGCATCCCAGGGGTATTTCAGGAAGGCCGCCAGCGTGGCCATCGTCAGGCGCATCCCGCCCCGCTGCCGGTAGCCGTCGGCCCGCGTCAGGATCCGGAAGCCCTGCGCATTGCCGTCGAAATGCGCGAGGTCGGCATCGAGGCCGAGGTCGCGATGCGCGTCCAGGAAGCGCGCCATCCACTCCGCGATCACCGCCTCCCCGGCATGGCCGAAGGGCGGGTTGCCGATGTCGTGCGCGAGGCAGGTCGCCTGCACGAGATAGCCGAGTTCGTCCGGCGTGCGGCCGATGCGCGCGAGCACGTCGCGCAGTCGCGCGCCGACGGTGTAGGCGAGCGACCGCCCGACGCTCGCGACCTCGAGCGTGTGCACCAGGCGGTTGCGGATGTGGGCGTTGGAGGGCAGCGGGTGGACCTGCGTCTTCTTCTGCAGCCGCCGGAACGGGCGGGAGAAGACGATGCGGTCCTGGTCGATCTGGAAGGGGCTGCGGTGCGGCCTGTCCTTCGCCTCGCGCTCAGCGAAGCGCCGGTCGAGGAAGAGCCGTCCCCACTCCACGGGCGGTCTCCCTACCCCTTGATCCGCGCCACCGTCGCGGTCGTGCTCTGGCCGGGCAGCAGCTGCGCGAGGCGGACCACGCCGCCCCAATCCTGCACGAGGTCGCCGCCGACCACCTGCGCCACCGTGTAGTCGGCGCCCTTCACCAGCACCTCGGGGCGGATCAGCTTGATCAGCTCGATCGGGGTGTCCTCCTCGAACACCGTCACGCAATCGACGCTGGCGAGCGAGGCGAGCACCGCGGCGCGCGCCGCCTCGCCCTGGATCGGCCGCGCCGCGCCCTTCAGGCGCTTGACCGAAGCGTCGGAGTTCAGCCCGACCACCAGCCGGTCGCACCAGCCGCGCGCCTGTTCCAGCAGGTGGACATGGCCGGGATGCAGCAGGTCGAAGCAGCCATTGGTGAAGCCGACGCGCCAGCCGCGGCGCCGCCAGCGTTCCACCTGCTCGATCGCGCCGGCGCGGCCCATCACCTTGCGCAGCGCGCCGCGCTCCGGCGTCAGCGCTTCCAGCAGGTCGGATTCCCGCGCGACCGCGGTGCCGACCTTCCCCACCACGATGCCGGCCGCGATGTTGGCGAGCCGCGCGGCAAGCGGGACGGAGAGACCCGCGGCGAGACCCGCGGCGACCACCGCGACCACCGTGTCGCCCGCGCCCGAGACGTCGTGCACCTCCGGCGCCTCGGCGGGGAAGTGGCGGACCGCATCGGCCTCCACCAGCGTCATGCCGTCCTCCGACCGCGTGACGAGCACGGCGCCGAAGCCATGCGCAGCGCGGAGCGACTCCGCCGCCGCGACGATCGCCGCCTCGGTGTCCACGGGCATGCCGGTCGCCTGGGCGAGCTCGGCGCGGTTCGGGGTCAGCAGGTCGGCGCCGGCATAGCGGGCATAGTCGCTGCCCTTCGGGTCCACCACGACGCGCCTGCCGGCGGCGCGGCCGGCGGCGATCAGGCGCTGGCAGGTGTCGCCGGCCAGCACGCCCTTCTGGTAGTCGGACAGCACCATCACCGTGGTGGCGGCCACCGCGTCGGCGGCGATGCGCACCATGCGCTCGGCCAGCCTTTCGTTGATCGGGCTCGCCTGCTCGTGGTCGGCGCGCAGCAGTTGCTGGCCGGCGGCGATGAAGCGCGTCTTGGTCGTCGTCGCGCGCCCGCCCTGCACCAGCAGCCAGGGCTCGACGCCCGGCTGGCCGCCGATCAGGCCGGTCAGGTCGCTGCCGGCCTGGTCGTCGCCGACCACCGAGACGAAGGCGACCGCGGCGCCGAGGGCGGTGAGGTTGCGCACCACGTTGCCCGCGCCGCCGGGCATGGCGACCTCGCGCTCCACCGCCAGCACCGGGACGGGCGCCTCCGGCGAGACACGGGCGACGCGGCCATAGACGTAGCGGTCGAGCATGGCGTCCCCGACCACCAGGACGGAGGCGCGGCGAAGCTGCCGGACCGCCTCAGACAGCTCCGCGACCGGGATCTCGGGCATGGGGTGGTCGGCGGGCGCGGGGCCTTGCATCCCACCCGCCTAGCGCACCGCCTCCCCCCCACGCAAGGTAAGCCGGCGTGTGCGGCCAGTGCGACCGCCCACCCCACGACCGACAGCCAGCACGTCCCGATCAAAACAAGCTCCGCCCTCCGAGGATCCGGCCGCGAAGCGGCCGGCGCGCCGCGACCGACCGCGCGGCCGGGTGCGGCATGTCTGCGGCGCGCGAGCCAAGCCGCCGGAGGCGGCGCCGGCGCCTGAGGTCACCCAAAGAGAAACCCCAGC
>NZ_JAKJIB010000392.1 GCF_021864505.1 Falsiroseomonas oryziterrae | reverse complement strand
CGCCTTCGGCGCGGCTTTCGGCGGCTGGGCCGGCGAGGCGCTCGGCCTGCCGTTCGCCCTCGGCCTGTCGGGCCTGCTCTGCGCGGCCGGCGGGCTGGCCACGCGGCACCTGTCGCTCGATCCGGCGCCCACGCCACCGGCTCCTGCGGACCCGGTCGCGCCGCCGCGCCCCGAGCCCGCCGATCCCGCCCTCGCCCCGCTGCTGGCGACCGGATCGCACCGCGTGCTCGAGGCCGTGCGCTACCGCATCGCGCCAGAGGACCGCACCGCCTTCCTCGCCGCAATGGCGGAAGCGCGCTTCGTCCGGCAGCGCTGCGGCGCCCTGGCTTGGCGCCTCTGGGAGGACGTCGCCCATCCCGACCGCTGGGTCGAGCTCTGGGTGGTGGACAACTGGGCCGAGCACCTGCGCGAGGCCGAGCGCCTGACCGAGCCCGACCGCGCCATCCTCGGCCGCGCCGCCGCGCTGCACCGGGGCGAGGGGCCGCCCGAGGTGGCCCGCTACCTCGACGTGGTGCCCGACGCGTCCCGCTAGACCGGAGTTGGGCTGACCGTCTTCAGCCCAACTCCGGCCTAGCTGTTGTGGTGGCCCGGCGATTCACGGCCTGACCGTGCCCACCTTCGGTGTGCACGGTCAGGACGATCGCGGGCGAACGGCTGCAACGAACGGGCGGCGCGCGACGTTCGGCTGCGGAGCCATGTCGGAGAACCCCATGCCGAGCCGGAACGACCTGCACGACAACGCGAAGCGGACCTCGATCGAGGTGCTGGACGGCGTGCTGGCCGACAGCATCGATCTCTACAACATGACCCGGCATGCGCATTGGAACGTGAAGGGGCCGCACTTCGCGTCGCTGCACCAGCTCTTCGAGACCTTCTACGCGCAGCTCGCCACCGATATCGACGAGTTGGCGGAGCGGCTGGTCACGCTCGGCGGCACCGCGATGGGCGTCTCGCAATCCATCCCCGGCAGGACCCGCCTGCCGCCCTACCCCGCCGGGATCCGCCAGGGCCAGGCGCATCTCGAGAACCTTCTCCAGCGCTACGCCCTGGTAGCAGGCAACCTTCGAGCCGGCGTCGAGGCGACCGACGAGGCCGGGGACGCGGACACGGCCGATCTCCTCACCGGCCTGTCGCGCAACATCGACAAGGCGGTGTGGATGATGGAGGCAACGGCCGAGACGGCGTAGCCGTCCGACCCTGCCACGCGGTAAGGGACAGGGATGGAACCCGCGTCCCTCGCAACGCCCGAGGCGGTGGTGGACCGCCTCGAGGCCCTGCACAGCCAGGCCACCGCCGCGCTCCGCGCCGCGCTCGAACGCACCCTGTCCGGCGGCGCGCCGCCCGATGCCGCGGAGCGCACCCGCTTCCGCTATCCCGAGCTGCGCCTGACCTACGCGCCCGGCGTCGCGCCCGGCCTGCCGCTCGGCGCCGATCCGGCCAACCGGCGCGCCTGGGCGCGCTTCGAGGCGCCGGGCCTCTACGCCACCACCGTCACCCAGCCCGCCTTCTTCCGCCCCTATCTGCTGGAACAGCTCCGCCCCCTGATGGCCGAGTTCGGCGCGACGGCCGAGGTCGCGACCAGCGCGCAGGAGATCCCCTACCCCTATGTGCTGGACCGCGCCGGCACATGGGACGCGGGCGACGGCACGGCGGCGATGCTCGCGCGCCACTTCCCGACCCCCTCGCTCGCCGCCGTCGGCGACGAGGTGGCGGACGGCGAGTGGCGGCACGATCCCGGCGCGGCGCTCCCGCTCGCGCTGTTCGACGGGCCGCGCGTCGACTACTCGCTGCGCCGGATCGTGCACTACACCGGCACCGACTGGCGCGCGATGCAGCCCTGGATCCTGCTCACCAACTACCACCGCTACGTGGACCAGTTCATCCGCTGGGGCATCGCGCAGCTGTCGCAGCCCGGCACGCCCTGGACCACGCTGGTGCTGCCGGGCGGCGTGCGCATCGGCCGCGACGACCTTGCGCAGGCGGATGCGATGGTCGCCTCCTCGCCCTGGCACCGCTTCCAGATGCCGGCCTACCACCTGCTGCGCGACGACGATGCCGGCGTCTCGCTCGTCAACATCGGCGTCGGTCCCTCGAACGCGAAGAACATCACCGACCACCTCGCCGTGCTGCGCCCGCATTGCTGGCTGATGGTCGGCCATTGCGCCGGGCTGCGCTCGTCCCAGGCGATCGGCGACTACGCGCTCGCGCATGGCTATCTCCGCCGCGACCGCATCCTCGACGACCTCGTCCCCCCAGATGTGCCTGTCCCCGCCCTGGCCGAGATCCAGGTCGCCCTGCAGGAAGCCGCGGCCCGGGTGACCGGCGAGCGCGGCGAGGCGCTGAAGCGCCGCCTGCGCACCGGCACCGTCGTCACCTATGACGACCGGAACTGGGAGCTGCGCTGGTCGCGCGAACGGCGCGCGATCAACCTCTCCCGCGCCATCGCGGTGGACATGGAGAGCGGCACGCTCGCGGCGCAGGGCTACCGCTTCCGCGTGCCCTACGGCACGCTGCTCTGCGTCTCCGATCGTCCGCTGCATGGGGAGATCAAGCTGCCGGGCGCGGCGAGCGCCTTCTACGAGCGCGCCGTCGGCCAGCATCTGATGATCGGGCTCGAGGCGGTGGAGATCCTGCGCGGCGACCTGGCCGCCCTACACAGCCGCAAGCTCCGCAGCTTCGACGAGCCGCCCTTCCGCTGACGCCCCGCACGCGCGGACAAGGCGCCGATCCGGGCGCCCCTACCCGGTCCGTCAGGCTCGGGCGCCTGTCATCGTCTGCTGCCGCGGCGTCGGAGGACAGGGCGGCACGGCATCGGAACGCGAAGCAGGAAGACGAGCCCGCCCACCGGGAGCGGGCCCGCCGCGCTGGTCAGATGATCGCGTCGTTGGTCAGGGTGACCGAGAAGGTGTCCGTGGCCCAGTCGCCGTCGTCATCGTAAAGCGCAGCCGCCAGGTTCAGTCGGACATGTAGCCGGCACCCGGATCCTCCTGCGCGCCCCCGTAGGTCGCGGCATTGCTCAATTGCGGCACCGTCAGGGACAGGCTGTCTCGAACGGATCGGGGCCCGGGCGAGCGCGCTGTCGTCCCCGCATCCTGCAGCGCATCGAATGCGCGCCTGCAGAATCGTGTCTCGCCCGCGCCCGGTCCGGCGTGCTGCCATCACCGGATGCCCGACGCCCCACCCGCGGCCCGTGCCGTCGCCCACGCCTTCCCCCTCCGGGCCGGCCGACTGCCTCCGACCTTCGACCGCGACCTCACCGTCGTCGTCCTCTCCTCGCTCACGGCTTTCCTGGACCGGCGACAGGGGGCCAGCCAGGCGGCCGTCGCGGACGCGCTCTACGACGCCGCTCTGGACTGGGCCCGGCTGATCCCGGAGCCAGGCCAGGCCGCTGCCTTCGCCGGCGCCCTCGCCCGCGCCGCCGTCAGGCTGCAGCGCCGCCGCGCCGCC
>NZ_JAKJIB010000391.1 GCF_021864505.1 Falsiroseomonas oryziterrae | reverse complement strand
CGGGGAGCGCGCCGATCGTGGCGACCGGCGCGACCGCGACCGGCGCCCCCGGCGCGACCGCGACGGCGACGGCGGCCGCGACGCGGCCGAGTGAGCCTGGCTGACAGCGGGAGGGCTCGGGGAGCCCTCCCAAAGTCGCAGACCTTGCCCTAATAGCGTCACGGCGCCGCCATCTCACGGCGGCGCCCCCTCCTTCGCGGAGCACGAGAGAGTTGAAGGCGATCAACCCGATCCGCATGGGCGGAGTCGAGGTCCTGCCCCTGGTGGAGGGCGGCAAGGGCGTGGCGGTGTCGAACGGCGCCACCTGCGGCGGCTGGGCGTCGGGCGGCGGCGTCGGCACCTTCTCTGGCGTCAACGCCGACAGCTACGACGCGGACGGCAACGTCATCCGCCAGATCTACCACGGCCGCACGCGGCGCGAGCGCCACGAGGAGCTCGTCGCCTATGGCATCCGCGGCGGCATCGCCCAGGCCCGGGAAGCCCATGAGCGCTCCGGCGGCGTCGGCCGGATCCACATGAACATCCTCTGGGAGATGGGCGGCGCCGAGCGCGTCGCGCGCGGCGTCCTGGAAGGTGCGAAGGGCCTGATCCACGGCGTCACCTGCGGCGCCGGCATGCCGTATCGCCTCGCCGACATCGCACGCGACTACGGCGTGCACTACTACCCGATCATCTCCTCCGCCCGCGCCTTCTCCGCGCTCTGGAAGCGGTCCTACCACAAGACGCGAGAGTGGCTCGGCGGCGTGGTCTACGAGGACCCCTGGCTCGCCGGCGGCCACAACGGCCTCTCGAACAGCGAGGACCCGCGCAAGCCGGAGGATCCGTATCCCCGCGTGCTGAAGCTGCGCCAGCAGATGCGCGAATTCGGCCTCGACGACGTGCCGATCATCATGGCCGGCGGCGTCTGGTGGCTCGAGGAGTGGGAGCACTGGATCGACAGCGCGGAGCTCGGGCCCGTCGCCTTCCAGTTCGGCACCCGCCCGCTGCTGACGCAGGAAAGCCCGATCTCCGAGGCCTGGAAGCAGCGTCTGCTGACGCTGAAGGACGGCGACGTGCTGCTGCAGCCCTTCTCGCCGACCGGCTTCTACAGCAGCGCCGTACGCAACGAGTTCCTGCGCGAGCTCGAGGCGCGGAACGAGCGCCAGGTGGCCTTCCTGGGCGAGCCGGCGGGCGACCACACGGCCGAATACCCGGTCGGCCCCCGCAAGCGGCTGGTCTACCTCACGCCGCATGACCTGGCGCGCGTGCGCCAATGGGAAGCCGCGGGCTTCGTCGAGGCGATGCGCACGCCGGAGAACACGCTGATCTTCGTGACCCCGGAGAAGAGCCGGGAGATCCTGAAGGACCAAATCGACTGCATGGGCTGCCTCTCGGCCTGCCGCTTCTCGAACTGGTCGCAGCACGAGCCGGAGTTCAGCACCGGCAAGAAGGCGGATCCGCGCAGCTTCTGCATCCAGAAGACGCTGCAGGACATCGCCCATGACGGCGCGCTCGAGCACAACCTCATGTTCGCCGGGCACAACGCGTACCGCTTCGGGTCGGACCCGTTCTATTCGAACGGCTTCATCCCGACCGCGAAGCAGCTGGTTGAGCGGATCCTCACGGGGCGCTGACGACGCGCGACATGGCGGCGCGCGGGCCCCTGCAGCAGCGCGCGTTCGAGTGGAACCGCCGTTGGGTTCCGCCGCACGGCCATGAACTGCCCTGGCAACATCGTTTTCCAGACCACGGCCCTCCGATCGGCTGATTACAGCCGATCGGAACGTGCTCTAGGCTCCCTGCCATGGACGCGATCGACCCACGGCCCGGTCCGGGACAACGCCTTCTCCACGAGATCCGCAGCTACGCGCTGATCGTGCTGTATCTGACGGTCTGCTTCGGCGCGATCCAGCTCTACAAGGCCGCGCTGCTGACCGAGGAATCGATCCACTACGCCGGCTACGGCTTCGCCATCGCGAAAGCCCTCGTGCTCGGGAAGTTCCTGATGCTGGGTGAGGCCATGAACGCCGACCGACGTGTGGACGGCGAACCGCTGCTGCGCGGCGTGCTCCGGAGCTCGTGGCTCCTGATGCTCATCCTGTTCGTGCTGACGGTGATCGAGGAACTGGTGGTGGGCGCGATCCACGGCCGGCATCCGGGACGTGTCTTTGCCGAGCATGTCGATGGCGGGCGCTGGGCGGAGTTCCTGGCCTATTGCCTGCTGCTCTGGCTGATCCTGCTGCCCTATCTCGGCCTGAAGCACCTGGCCAAGACGCTGGGCCCGGACGCGTTCCGCGAGGTCCTGCGCGGCCGGCGCTGAGCCGGGCGGCCGCGCCGGTTCAGGTCTCCAGCATCCGCCGCAGCAGCTCGACGTCCTCGGCGAAGGCGTTGTCCTGCTGCATCAGCTCGGCGACGCGGCTGACCGCGTGCATGACCGTCGTGTGATCGCGCCCGCCGAAGCGGCGCCCGATCTCGGGCAGGCTGCGGGTCGTGAGCTGCTTGGCGAGGTACATCGCCACCTGGCGGGGGCGCGCCACGTTGCGGGCGCGGCGCGGCGACGACATGTCGGACAGGCGGATGTTGTAGTGCTCCGCCACCTTCTTCTGGATCTCCTCGATCGACACGCGCCGGTCATGCGCGCGCAGCACGTCGTGCAGGACCTCCTGCGCCCCTTCCAGGGTGACGGGGCGGCCGAACAGGTTGGCGTGCGCGATCAGCCGGTTCAGCGCACCTTCGAGCTCGCGCACGTTGGTGGCGATCTTGTGGGCGAGGAACTCCAGCACCTTGGGCGGCACCGCAACGCCGGCCTGCGCGACCTTCGCCTGCAGGATGGAGATCCGCAGCTCGTAGGTGGTGGCGTGCAGGTCGGCCACCATCCCCTGGCCGAGCCGCGTGCGCAGCCGGTCCTCGATCCCCGCCAGCTCGGCCGGCGGCTTGTCCGAGGAGACGATGATCTGCTTCCCGGCATCCACCAGCGCGTTGAAGGTGTGGAAGAACTCCTCCTGCGTGTTGTCCTTGCCGATCAGGAACTGCAGGTCGTCGATCAGCAGCACGTCCACGCTGCGGAGCGATTCCTTGAACTCCATCGTGGACTGGGACCGCAGCGCGGCGATGAAGCGGTACATGAACTTCTCGGCGCTCATGTAGGCGACCGAGAGCTGGCGTCGGCCGTCCTGCGCGCCGCGCTCGCGCGTCGCCCAGGCGATGGCGTGCATCAGATGCGTCTTGCCGAGCCCCACGCCGCCATACAGGAAGAGCGGGTTGAAGCCCGGGCTCGCCGGGCGCTCCGCCACGCGGCGGGCGCAGGCATGGGCGAACTCGTTCGGCTTGCCGACCACGAAGGTGTCGAAGGTGAAGCGCGGGTCGAGCGGCGCGGCCCAGTCGGGGGGCGCGTCGCCACGCGGCTCCGCGCGCGGCTCGCTCCCCCGGCCGAGCGGCTCCGCGAGGCCGGTCCCGGCAGGACGGGCGGGCGTGGCCGCTGG
>NZ_JAKJIB010000390.1 GCF_021864505.1 Falsiroseomonas oryziterrae | reverse complement strand
ATCGAGGCGGCCTGCGTGGCGCAGGGCGCGGTGGTCGCCGGCGCCGGCACGCCGCGGCTGCCGAACACGACGAGCCTGATCCTGCCCGGCGTGCCGGCGGAGACGCAGGTGATCGCCCTCGACCTCGCCGGCATCCGCGTCTCGGCCGGGGCGGCCTGCTCCTCGGGCAAGGTGGGGCGCAGCCATGTGCTGGCGGCGATGGGGCTCGGCGAGGACGCCGGCTGCGCGATCCGCGTCTCGCTGCCCTGGAACGCCCCGGAGGATGCGGCGGAGCGCTTCGTCGCGGCGTGGTCGGCCATGCGCGACCGGCTCTCGCGCCACGCCGCCTGACACGCCATCTAGCGCGCGATGAGCCGGCCCAACCGCCCGATCTACCTCGACAACCACGCGACCACGCCGGTCGATCCGCGCGTGCTCGCGGCCATGCGCCCGTGGTGGGAGGCGAACTTCGCCAATCCGGGCTCGGTCGAGCATGCGATGGGCCGCGCGGCCGAGGAGGCGGTGGAGGCGGCGCGCCGGCATGTCGCGGCGCTGATCGGCGCGGAGCCGAACGAGATCCTGTTCACCTCGGGCGCCACCGAATCGAACAACCTGGCGATCAAGGGAGCCGCCCGCTTCGCCGCCGCACAGGGAACGGAGCGGCGGCGCGTGGTGACGCTCGCCACCGAGCATAAATGCGTCCTGGAGAGCGTGAAGGATCTCGGCGCGGAGGGCTTCGAGCCGGTGGTGCTGCCGGTGGCACCCTCCGGCCTGCTCGACCTCGGGCTGCTGGAGGCGACGCTGGCCGAGGCGCCCACGCTGCTCGTCTCCGTCATGGCGGTGAACAACGAGATCGGCGTCATCCAGGACCTCGCCGCGATCGGGGAGATCGCCAAGCGGCACGGGGCGCTGGTCCACACCGATGCGGCACAGGCGGCGGGGCGCATCCCGCTCGATGTCGGCGCGATCCGGGCGGACCTGATGTCGCTCTCGGGCCACAAGCTTTACGGGCCGAAGGGGATCGGGGCGCTGTATGTCAGGCGGCGGCCGCGGGTGCGCCTCGCGCCGCTCTTCTCGGGCGGCGGGCAGGAGCGGGGCTTGCGGAGCGGCACGCTGCCGGCGCCGCTGATCGTCGGCCTCGGCGAGGCCTGCCGGATCGCGGCGCAGGAGGCGGCGCTGGATGCCGGGCGGATCGCCGGGCAACGCGAGCGCTTCCTGGCGGCGCTGGCGGCGGCGGTGCCGGGCCTCGCGCTGAACGCGCCCGAAGCGCCGCGCGTGGCGGGGAACCTGTCGCTCGCCTTCCCGGGCGGCGTGACGGCGCAGCAGGTGATGGAAGGCGCGCCGGAGGTCTGCGTCTCCACCGGCTCCGCCTGCTCGTCGGCCGAGGTCGAGCCCTCCCATGTCCTGAAGGCGCTCGGGCTGGCGGAGGATGTGGCGCGGGCGACCTTGCGGATCGGGATCGGCCGCTTTACCTCCCCGGCCGAGGTGGACCTGGCCGCCGCGGCGCTCGCAGCCGCCTGGCGCCGGGCCGTCGCGTCAGGAACCAGCGCTCCGCCCGGGTTGGCAGGCGCCGCGGAGTAGAACTTCAGATGCCGAAGATGACCTTCATCGAGCGTGACGGAACGCGCAAGGACGTGGACGCGCCGCTCGGCCTGTCGGTGCTCGAGATCGCGCACAAGCACGGGGTGGACATCGAGGGCGCCTGCGAGGGGTCGCTGGCCTGCTCGACCTGCCATGTCGTCGTGGACCCGGCCTGGTACGGCAAGCTGGCCGAGGCGACGGAGGACGAAGAGGACATGCTCGACCTCGCCTTCGACCTGCAGGAGACCAGCCGGCTGGGCTGCCAGATCATCATGACCGAGGCGCTGGACGGGCTGGTGGTGAAGCTGCCGTCCGCCACGCGAAATGCCCTCGGGTGAGCGCGCCTGCGGCGCGACGCTCTTGGATAGCGAGTACGGCGCGCCGGGCGGGCTGTTCCGGCGGCTGAAGCAGGCCTGCGCGGCGGAGTGGCGCGCCTATACCTGGCATCCCTTCGTGCAGGGGATCGCTGACGGCACGCTGCCGCTGACCGCCTTCAAGCGGTATCTCGTGCAGGACTACCTTTTCCTGGTGCAGTTCGTGCGCGCGCAGGCGCTGGCCGCCTACAAGGCGGAAAGCCTGGACGCCTTCCGCGAGAAGTCGGGCGCGATCGGGGCGTTGCTGCACGAGATGACGCTGCATGTCGGCTACTGCGCGGAATGGGGGCTGAGCGAGCAGGCGGTGCTGAACGAGCCCGAGGCGGCCGAGACGGTGGCCTATACGCGCTGGGTGCTCGACCGCGGCATGGCGGGTGACATCCTGGATCTCGAGGTCGCGCTGGCGCCCTGCACCGTGGGCTATGGCGAGATCGCGCTGATGATCGAGGCGAGCCCGACGCGCAGCCGCGACGACAATCCTTATGAATCCTGGATCGCGATGTATGCGGGGGCGGAGTACCAGGCGCTGGCGCGCGGCGCGGCGGCGCGGCTGGATGCGCTCGGCGAAAGCCATGGCGGAGCGGCCCGCTTCGCGTCGCTGAGCGCCGATTTCGCGAAGGCGGCCCGGCTGGAAGCCGAGTTCTGGCAGATGGGGCTGCGCGGCTGATGCGCGTGCTCGTCGCGATGTCGGGCGGCGTCGATTCCTCGGTCGTCGCAGGGCTGATGAGGCAGGCCGGGCACGAGGTGGTCGGCGCGACGCTGCAGCTCTACGACCACGGCGCGGCCGTCGCGAAGAAGGGCGCCTGCTGCGCGGGGCAGGACATCCACGATGCGCGGCGCGTCGCCGACGCGCTCGACATCCCGCACTATGTGCTGGACCGCGAGGCGCGGTTCCGGAGCGCGGTGATCGAGGATTTCGCCGAGACCTATGCGCGCGGCGAAACGCCGATCCCCTGCATCCGCTGCAACCAGACGGTGAAGTTCCAGGACCTCGTCGCGCTCGCCCGCGACCTGGGCTGCGAGGCGCTGGCGACCGGGCATTATGCGCGCCGCGTCGAGGGCGCGGACGGGCCGGAGCTGCACCGTGCCGCCGATCCGGCGCGCGACCAGTCCTACTTCCTCGCCCTGACGACGCGCACGCAGCTGGACTTCGCGCGCTTCCCGCTCGGCGGCATGCCGGACAAGGCGGCGGTGCGCGCCGAGGCGGCGCGGCTCGGCCTGCCGGTGGCGGAGAAGCCGGACAGCCAGGACATCTGCTTCGTGCCCTCCGGCGACTACGCCGCGACGGTGGCGAAGCTGCGCCCCGAGACGGCTGAGCCGGGCGAGATCGTGGACCTCGACGGGCGCGTGCTGGGGACGCATCGCGGCATCGGGCGCTACACGGTGGGGCAGGGCCGCGGCCTCGGGATTGGCGGCGGCGACCGGCTCTTCGTGGTGGCGCTGGACGCGGCCCGGCGGCGCGTGGTGGTCGGCCCGCGCGCGGCCCTGCCGCGGCCGGAGGTGGAGGTGGGCGAGGTGAACTGGCTCGTCGCGCCGCCCGCCGCGCCGCTTCGCGTGCAGGCCAAGCTG
>NZ_JAKJIB010000039.1 GCF_021864505.1 Falsiroseomonas oryziterrae | reverse complement strand
GAGCCCGCGCCCGCGCCCGCGCCCGCGCCCGCGCCTGCGCCCGCCCCTTCGACGGAGGCGGAGGACGCGCCGGGGGTGGTCCTGCAGGGCTCGGCGGCGCGCGACACCCTGGTCGGCGGCCTGGGCGACGACGTCCTGGAGGGCGGCGCGGGCGCCGACCTGCTGCAGGGCGGTGACGGCGACGACAGCCTCTCCGGCGGTGCCGGGCGTGATTCGCTGGAGGGCGGCCTCGGCGAGGATACGCTCGACGGCGGCGGCGGCGCCGACCTTCTGCAGGGTGCCGAGGGCGACGACCTCCTGCTGGGCGGCGCCGGCCGCGACACGCTGGAGGGCGGCGCCGGCGAGGACACGCTCCTCGGCGGCGCGGGCATCGACCTGCTGCGCGGCGGGGAGGGGGACGACGTGCTCACCGGCGGTCCGGGGCCCGACACCTTCGTCTTCGCCCGCGGCGACGGGTCGGATTGGGTCACGGACTTCAAGCCAGGGACCGACCAGCTGCGCCTCGAGGCCATCGCGGAGGACGAGATCGCCCAGGCGCTCGCGACCCGCGACGGCCAGGCCGGCCTCGAGATCAGCTTCGGCGAGGGCGACGAGCTGTTCCTCGCCGGCGTGACCCAGACGCTCGCCATGCAGGACATGGTGTTCGCCTGAGACGGGCGGGGCCGCGTCGCGGCCCCGTTCCCACCGCGCGCCGTGGGTCCCCTCGACCGCGGCGCGCGGTTTGCTTAACTCCCTGTCATGACCGTTTCGTCCATCGCCTTCACGCTGAACGGCCAGCCCACCGTGCTGCCGGCCGGCACCTCGCCCACCCTCTCGCTGCTGGACTGGCTGCGCGGCCAGGGGCTGACCGGCACCAAGGAAGGCTGCGCGGAGGGCGATTGCGGCGCCTGCACCGTGGTGATCGAGGAGCCATCCGGCGCGCGGGTCCCGGTGAATGGCTGCATCACCCTGCTCGGCCAGGTGCATGGCCGCGTGGTCCGCACGGTGGAGGGGCTGCGCGCGCCGGACGGCACGCCGCACCCGATCCAGGTCGCGATGGCCGAGAGCGACGGCACGCAATGCGGCTTCTGCACGCCCGGCATCGTCATGTCCGCCTGGGCGCATGCGCGGTCCGGCGGCGATGTGCACGAGGCGCTGGCGGGCAATCTCTGCCGCTGCACCGGCTACCGCCCGATCGTGGAAGTTCTTTCCGGGGTTGCTGCCGACGACATGACCGCGCCGGATGTGCTCCCGCCGGCCTCCGTCCGCTTCGAGGCACCCGGCCAGGTCTTCCGCCTTCCGGCGACGCTCGACGAGTTGCTCGCGCTGCGCGCGGCTCATCCAGAGGCCTGGCTGCTTGCCGGCGGCACCGATCTCGGCTTGCGCGTCTCCGACCACCGCGAGGTGCCGGCCTCGGTGATCTGCCTGCTCAACGTGCCGGACCTGCAGTCGGTGGAGGCGCGCCCGGACGGCCTGACCATCGGCGCGGCGGTGTCCTACGGCCGGCTGCTCGACCTGTTCCGCGCCGAGCCGGGCTTCGGACCTTTCGCCGCGCTGCTGGCGCGGCTCGGCTCGCGGCAGATCCGCGGGCTCGGCACGCTCGGCGGCAATCTCGGCACCGCCTCGCCGATCGGGGATTCGCTGCCGCCGCTGGTGGCGCTCGGCGCCGTGGTGCGCGTCGCCTCGCTGCGCGGCGCGCGGGACTTGCCGGTGGAGGCGTTCCTGACCGGCTACCGCAAGAACGCGCTGGCGCCGGACGAGGTTATCGTCTCGGTCTTCCTGCCCCGCCCGCCGGCCGATGCGCATCTCGCCTGCGAGAAGATCAGCAAGCGCCATGACCAGGACATCGCGACGGTCGGTGCGGCGATGCTGGTGCGCGAGGCTGCCGGCGTCGTCGCGGAGGCACGGCTTGCCTTCGGCGGCGTCGGCGCGACGGTGATCCGCGCGGCGGGCGCCGAGGCCGCGCTGCTCGGCAAGGCCTTCGGTACGGCAGAGGTCGCGGCGGCCGCCGAGGCACTGGCGCATGACATCGCGCCGCTCTCCGACTGGCGCGGGTCGGCCGCCTATCGCCTGGCGGTCGCGCAGGGTCTGCTGCGGCGCCTGCATCTCCGCGCCACGCGGCCCGACCTGCCGCATGAGGTCACGGCCTTCGCGGAGGTGCTGTGATGGACGGGTCGCTGACCAGGACGGGCGCCGGCGCCGCGCTGCGTCACGATTCCGCGCTGAAGCACTGCACCGGCGAAGCGCGCTACGCCGACGACATCCCGGAGGTGCCGGGGACGCTGCATGCGGCCCTCGTGCTCTCGACCGTCCCGCATGGCACGCTGACCGCGCTGTACGCGGACGCCGCGCGCGCCATGCCGGGCGTCGTCGCCGTGCTCGGCCCGCGCGACATACCCGGGAAGAACGACATCGCGCCGACCGGCAAGGACGAGCCGCTCTTCGCCGACCCGGTCGTCGAGTTCGCCGGCATGCCGCTCGCGCTGGTGGTAGCGCGCACGCGCGACGAGGCGATCCGCGCCGCAGCGGGCGTGAAGGCCGAGATCGCGCCGCGCGAGGCCGTGCTGTCCATCGAGCGCGCGCTGGAACTCGGGCAGAACGTGATCGCGCCCCAGACCATCCGCGTCGGCGATGCCGCCGCCGCGATCGCAGCCGCGCCGCGCCGGCTCGACGCCGAGTTCCGGGCCGGCGGGCAGGAGCACTTCTACCTCGAGGGCCAGGTCGCGCTCGCCACGCCGGGCGAGGGCGGCGACATGACCGTCGTCTCCTCGACGCAGCACCCGTCGGAGGTCCAGCACCTCGTCGCGCGCGTGCTCGGCTGCGACTTCAACCGCGTGACCGTGACCTGCCGGCGGATGGGCGGCGGCTTCGGCGGCAAGGAGAGCAATGCGAGCTGGGTCGCCGCCGCCGCCGCGCTCGCCGCGCGCGTCACGGGCCGACCGGTGAAGCTGCGCCTGCAGCGCCGCGTGGACATGATCGCCACCGGCAAGCGGCACCCGTTCCTCTATCGCTGGTCCGCGGGCTTCGACGAGACCGGGCGGATCCATGGGCTGAAGGCCCTGCTCGCCGCGGATGGCGGCTGGAGCGCGGATCTCTCGGGCGGCGTGGTGTTCCGCTCCGTCACCCATGCGCTCGGCCCCTGTGACGTGCCGGCGGTGGAATTGACCGCGCAGGCGGTGAAGACCAACACCGTCTCCCACACCGCCTTCCGCGGCTTCGGCGGGCCGCAGGGCGCGCTGCTGATCGAGGACGTCATGCACCGCGTCGCCGCCGCACTCGGCCGCACGCCGGAGGAGGTGCGGGCGCGCAACTTCGCGGGCGTGGACGGCAACGGGGATGCGACGCCCTACGGCCAGCGCCTCGAAGGCGACCTGATTGCGCGGGTCTGGGCGGAGGCGCGGCGTGACAGCGACTGGGATCGCCGCCGGGCCGAGATCGCCGCCTTCAACGCCAGCCACCCGACGCTGCGGCGGGGGCTGGGCTCCATGGTGCTCGCCTTCGGCATCTCCTTCGGCATCCAGCACCTGAACCAGGCCGGCGCGCTGGTGCATGTCTATTCCGACGGCTCGATCCGCCTGAACCATGGCGGGACAGAGATGGGGCAGGGGCTGTTCGTGAAGATCGCGCAGGTGGTCTGCGACGTCTTCGGCGTCGATCTCGACCGCGTGGCGATCACGGCGACCAGCACGGCCGAGGTGCCGAACACCGCGCCGACCGCGGCCTCCACCGGCTCCGACCTGAACGGCTGGGCGGCGCACAACGCGGCGACGGCGATCCGCGGCCGCATGGCCGAGGTCGCGGCGGCGAAATGGGGCATCGCGCCGGAGGCGGTGGTCTTCGCCGACAACAAGGCCTGGGCCGAGCGCGTCGGCGCCAACCGCAACTACGATTTCTCGGAACTCGCCAAGCTCTGCTTCCTGGAACGCGTCAGCCTCTCCGCTACCGGCTTCTACAAGACGCCCGACATCCATTGGGACCGCGAGAAAATGCGCGGCCATCCCTTCTTCTACTTCTCCTACGGCGCGGCGGTGGCCGAGGTGATCGTGGACACGCTCACCGGCGAGCATCGCTGCCTGCGCGCCGACCTGGTGCAGGATTGCGGCCGCAGCCTGAACCCCGCCGTGGACCGCGGCCAGATCGAGGGCGCCTTCGTCCAGGGCATGGGCTGGCTGACCTGCGAGGAGCTCTGGTGGGACGCGCAGGGGCGGCTGCGCACCGTCGGCCCCTCCACCTACAAGATACCGGGCTCGCGCGACGTGCCGCCGGTCATGAATCTGCGGTTGCTGGACGGCGCGCCGGCCCGGGTCGAGACGATCTTCCGCTCCAAGGCGGTCGGCGAGCCGCCGCTGCTGCTCGCGACCTCGGTCTGGAATGCGCTCAAGGACGCGATCGGCACGCCGGATCTCGACCTGCCGGCGACGCCGGAGCGCGTTCTGATGGCGCTGCGCCGGAGGGGCTGACGCCGCCCCGCCGGAGTGCGTTATCCTCCCGGCCGCCACGGCGGGAGGACCCCATGTCGCCAGTGACCGGCCCCGGCATCCGCGCCTTCTTCGACGAGGCGACGAACACCGTCAGCTACCTGGTCTGGGACCGCGCGACGATGCGGGGCGCGGTGATCGACCCGGTGCTCGACTGGGACAACCGCAGCGGCGAGGCCGACCTGAAATCGGCGCAGGCGATCCTCGATGCGGCGAAGGCCGAGGGCGTCGCCATCGACTGGGTGCTTGAGACCCACGTGCATGCTGACCACCTGACCGCCTCGCCCTGGATCAAGCGGCAGACCGGCGCCCGCATCGGCATCGGCGAGGGCGTGAAGAAGGTGCAGACCATCTTCCGCCCGGTCTTCGGGCTCGAGGACATGCTGCCGGATGGCGGCGACTTCGACCATCTGTTCCGCGACGGGGAGCGCTTCCGGATCGGCAGCCTGGATGTCGAGGTGATGCACACGCCCGGCCACACCCCGGCCTGCATCGCCTACCGTATCCTGCCGCCGCAGTCGGAGCCGGACGGAGTGTCCGACATCTTCGTCGGCGACACGCTGTTCATGCATGACTACGGCACCGCGCGCTGCGACTTCCCGGGCGGCGACGCGCGTACGCTCTATCGCTCCGTCCGCCGCCTGCTCGATCTGCCGCCGGAGACGCGGCTCTGGATGTGCCACGACTACAAGGCGCCGGGGCGCGACAGCTTCGCCTGGGAGAGCACGGTGGCGCAGCAGCGCGCGCAGAACCCGCATGTGAAGGACGGCAAGACCGAGGAGGAGTTCGTCGCCTTCCGCACGCAGCGCGACGCGACCCTGTCCGCACCCGCGCTTCTGCTGCCCTCGATCCAGGTGAATGTCCGCGCCGGGCGCTTCCCGAAGGCGGAGGCGAACGGGGTGCGTTACCTGAAGGTGCCGGTCACGCCGAAGCGCCCCGACGCCGCCTTGTCCTGAGCGCCGCGCCCTCGCAATCTCGCCTGGATGTTCGGGGAGGATGCGATGCGGCTCGGCATGGTCGGGCTCGGCCGGATGGGTGCCAACCTGGTGCGGCGCCTGGGGCGGGCCGGCATCGGCGCGGTCGTGTGGGACCGCGACCCCAGCGCGGTGCAGGCACTGGCTGCGGAAGGCGCCGAGGGGGCGACCAGTCTCGCCGACCTCGTTCACCGCCTCGACACGCCGCGCGCGGTCTGGGTGATGCTGCCCGCGGGCGAGGCCACCGAAGGCGCGCTGACCGAACTTGCAAGCCTCCTCTCTCCCGGCGACGTCGCAATCGATGGCGGCAACGGCATGTGGAAGGACGCGGTGCGGCGCGCGGCGACGCTGCGCGCGCGCGGCATCGACTTCCTCGACATCGGCACCTCGGGCGGCGTCTGGGGGCTCGCGCGCGGCTATTGCCTGATGATCGGCGGGCCGGCGGAGCCGGTCGCGCGGCTCGATCCGATCTTCCGCGCGCTCGCCCCGGGCGAGGCTGCGGCACCGCCCACGCCGGGCCGCGACGCCGGCGCCGATCCGCGCCCGCCGCAGGGCTATGTGCATTGCGGGCCGAACGGCGCCGGGCACTTCACCAAGATGGTCCACAACGCCATCGAGTACGGGATGATGCAGGCGATGGCCGAGGGTCTCGAACTGCTCCACGCGCATGACGCGCAGCTTCCCGTGCCCGACATCACCGAGGCCTGGCGGCGCGGCTCCGTCGTCGCCTCCTGGCTGCTCGATCTCACCGCGCAGGCGTTGGCGGCCGACGGCGAACTGTCCGGCTATACCGGCCGCGTCGGCGATTCCGGCGAGGGGCGCTGGGCGGTGCAGGCGGCGATCGAGAGCGCGGTGCCGGCGCCGGTGCTCTCCGCCGCGCTCTACGCGCGCTTCCGCTCGCGCCAGGACGGGCCCTTCGCGGACAAGGCGCTGAGCGCGATGCGCAACGCCTTCGGCGGGCACCTCGAACCCAAATGACGCATCGCATCGTCGTCATGGGCGTGACCGGCGCTGGCAAGAGCACCGTCGGCACGCTGATCGCCGAACGCCTCGGCATCGGCTTCCGCGACGCCGACGAGTTCCACCCACCCGCCAACATCGCGAAGATGAGTTCCGAGCAGCCGCTGACCGACGCGGATCGCTGGCCCTGGCTCGACGCCATCGGCGCGCATCTCGCGGCGCACCGGGACCGCGGCTGCGTTGTCACCTGCTCTGCGCTGAAGCGCGCCTATCGCGACCGGCTGCGCGCCGCCGCACCCGGCCTGCGCTTCATCCACCTGCATGGCGACATGGCGCTGGTCGCCGCGCGGCAGGCGGCGCGGCAGGGCCACTTCATGCCGGCAAGCCTCGTCGCAAGCCAGTTCGCGACGCTTGAACCGCCGGCTGATGAGCCCGACGTCATCGCCCTCGACGTCGCCGCCACGCCCGAAGCCTTGGCGGAGGCCGCCATCGCGGCCCTGCAGGAGACCGCCCGATGAGTACGGAATTCCGCGGCATCTACCCGATCCTTTATGCGTATTTCGGCGCCGATGGCCGGCTGGACGAGGCGGCGATGCGCCGGCAGGTGCGCTGCTGCCTCGCCGGCGGTGCGCATGGCCTGGCCGTGCTCGGCCTCGCGACCGAGGTGAACAAGCTCAGCCCTGCCGAGAAGCGCGACGTGGTGCGCTGGAGCGCGGAGGAGATCGCCGGCCGCGTCCCGCTCGCCGTCACGGTGGCCGAGGCGACAGCGGAAGACGCGGCGTCCTTCGTGCTGGATGCCGAGGCGCTGGGCGCGGCCTGGATCATCCTGCAGCCGCCGCCCGTCCGCGGCCTGCCCGAAGCCGAATACGTTGCCTGGTACGGGCGCGTCGCCGACCTCGTCGGGCGCCGCAGCGCCATCCCGCTCGGGATCCAGAATGCCGCGGCCTATATCGGCGTTGGCCTCTCGCCGGGCGGCGTCGCCGCACTCGCGCGCAACCACGCCAACGTGAAGCTGATCAAGGCGGAGGACAGCGCCGTCGACGTGCAGCGCCTGATCGAGGCGACGGGCGGCGCGCTGACGGTCTTCAACGGCCGCGCCGGGCTCGAACTGCCGGACTGCCTGCGCGCCGGCTGCGCCGGGATGATCCCCGCGCCGGAATGCGCCGACCGCCAGGCGCGCATCTTCGACCTGATGGCGGAAGGCCGGGAGGAGGAGGCGGAGGCGGAATACCAGCGCATCGCGCCGATGATCGCCTTCGCGATGCAGGGCGTGGCGATGTTCCTCTGCTACGGCAAGCGCATGACCGCCTGGCGGATGGGCCTGCCCGAGGTGATCGAGCGCCCGCCCGCGCTCGCGCCCACGCCTTTCGGCCTGGAGTGTGCGCGACGTTTCGCGGCTCGGCTCGGCCCCTATCCGGGCGCCTGAGGCGGTGCTTTGATCGGCGACGGAGGAAGGATCTGCCAGGGACGTCCGCCGCGGCGCCGGCCGGGGGCGAAGGGTCCTGCATGAAGATCGCCATCCTCTCCGATATCCACGCGAACCGCGAGGCCTTCGAGGCGTGTCTCGCCGATGCCGACCGGCGCGGCGCGCAGCGGCTTGTGATCCTGGGTGACGTCGTGGGGTATGGCGCCGACCCCGCCTGGGCCGTCTGGCGCACCATGGAACTCGCCAATGCCGGCGCGATCGTGCTGAGGGGCAACCACGACGAGGCCGCGGTGGCCGAGCGCGGGGGCATGAACCCGGACGCGACCGCCGCCGCCGCCTGGACGCGCGACGCGCTGGATCCGGAGGCGAAGGCCTTCCTCGCAGCCTTGCCGTTGGAGGCGGAGGAGGAGGACCGGCTCTACGTCCATGCCGACGCGCATGACCCTGCCCGGTGGCACTACGTGCGGGACGCGGAGGATGCGCGGCGCAGCCTCGATGCCGTGCAGGCGCGCATCGTGCTGTGCGGCCATGTGCATGTCCCGGCGCTGTATGGCCTGACGGCCGCGGCGAAGCTGGTCAGCTTCAAGCCGGTCACCGACGTGGCGATCCCGCTGATGCGCCCGCGCCGCTGGCTCGCCGTGCTCGGCGCCGTCGGCCAGCCGCGCGACGGCGATCCGGCGGCGGCCTGGGCGATGCTTGACACGGCGAGCAGCGAACTCACCATCCACCGCGTGCCCTATGACGTCGCGACGGCGGCGGAGAAGATCCGCCATGCCGGCCTCCCGGAGTCGCTGGCCGCACGCCTGGCGCGGGGGCGCTGAGCATGGCGCGCCAGATGCTGACCGAGGGCGAGGAGCTGGACGGCTTCCGCATCGGCGCCCGCCTGCATGTCGGTGGCATGGCCGTGCTGTGGGAGGCGACGCATCCGGACCATGACGGCGCGCTTCTGGTGAAGGTGCCGCGGCTGGCGGAGGGAGAGGACCCGGCCGCGATCGTCTCCTTCGAGATGGAGCAGATGATCCTGCCGCGCCTCTCGGGTCCGCATGTGCCGCGTTTCCTGGGCGCCGGCGGCTTCGAGGTGCGGCCCTACATCGCGATGGAGCGCATCCCGGGGCCAAGCCTATTGCCGCTGATCGAGCAGTTGCCGCTGCCCTTCGCGCAGATCGCGGAGGTCGGCGCGCGCGTGGCGGACGCGCTGGACGCGCTGCACCGCCAGCATGTCGTGCATCTGGACGTGAAGCCCTCGAACATCCTGACGCGGCCGACCGGCGAGGCGGTGCTGGTCGATTTCGGCCTGTCGCGCCACGCCCAGCTGCCCGACCTGATGGAGGAGGAGTTCCGCCTGCCCTATGGCACGGCGCCCTACATGGCGCCGGAACAGATCATGGGCGTGCGCAGCGAGCCGCGCAGCGACCTCTTCGCGCTCGGCACCATGCTGTATTTCTTCACCACCGGTGAGCGGCCGCATGGCGATCCGCAGCGCCTGTCGGGGCTGAAGCGCCGGCTCTGGCGCGACCCGAAGCCGCCGAAGGCGCTGCGGCGCGACTGCCCGGACTGGCTGCAGGAGATCATCCTGCGCTGCCTGGAGGTGCTGCCGGAGCGGCGCCATCCGACTGCCGCGCAGCTGGCCTACGACCTGCGCCACCCCGACCAGGTGAAGCTGACGGCGCGCGCGCGGAAGCAGAAGCAGGATGGCTGGGCGAAGACCATCCAGCGCCGCTTCCATCCCGACCACCAGCCGAAATTCGCGCGGCGGTCGAATGCCGCGGAACAGGCGGCCAGCGCACCGATCGTCGCGGTGGCGGTGGACCTCTCGGCGCCCGACCCGGCGCTGCACGAGGCGCTGCGCACCACCGTCGGCCAGATCATGGCGACGCTCCCGGGCGCGCGGCTCGCCTGCCTCAATGTGCTCCGGCAGAACCGCATCGCGCTCGACACCACGCTGGACGAAGCCGGGAACAATAAGCATCTGCAGCGGCTGGTGGAACTGAAGCACTGGGCGCAACCGCTGGCGCTGCCGGAAGGCCGCGCGACCTTCCACGTGCTGGAGGCGGTGGACCCCGCCAATGCCATCCTCGAACATGCGCGCGTGAACGGCGTGGATCACATCGTGATGGGCGCGCGGGCGCAGTCGCTGAAGCGACGCGTGCTCGGCAGCGTCTCGGCCGAGGTCGCGGCGGAGGCGCCGTGCAGCGTCACCGTGGTGCGCGCCCGCGGCGCGGCGGCCGAGGCCGCCGCGCGCACGCCGGAGACCGCCGACACGCCCTTCTGAGACTCAGCTCCGAAAGGCGGCGTAGTCGCCGCGGCGGCTGCCGTCGAGCCGACGCAGCAGCGCGACCCAGGCGGCAACGCCTTCGGCGAAGGCCCCCTCGCGCCAGTTCTCGTTGGGCGCGTGGAAATCCTCGTCCGCGGTCGCGAAGGAGAACATCACCGTCCCGATGCCGAGGACACGCTGCGCGATGTCGGACAGCGGCAGCGTCGCGCCCATGCGGACCATGAGCGGCGCGCGCCCCGTCGTCGCCTCCAGCGCCACGGCCGCGGCGCGCAACAGGGGGTGGCCCGCGGGCAGCAGCGTCGCCACGCTGCCGTCGCGCGTCGGCGTGATCTCCAGCGTCGCGCCGGGCGGGCAGTGCGCGCGGAGATGGGCCGTCACGGCCGCGACGACGCGCGCCGGCTCCTGCCCGGGCACGAGGCGCATCGAGAGCTTGGCATGTGCCTCGGCCGGGATGACGGTCTTGCCGCCGGCGCCGGTGTAGCCGCCCCACATCCCGTTCACGTCGAGGGTCGGGCGCAGCCAGAGCCGTTCGAGGAACTCCGCCGCGCTGCGGCCGCTCGGCGCCATGCCGATCGAGGCGTCATGCGCCGCGACGTCATAGGGGATGGCAGCGAGCGCCGCGCGGTCCGCCTCCGTCACCGGCGGCACGCCCTCGGTGAAGCCGGGAACCCGGATGTTGCCTTCGGCGTCGTGCAGCGTGGCGATGAGGCGCGCCATCGCGTGCAGCGCGTTCGGCGCGACGCCGCCATAGCGGCCGGAATGCAGGTCCTTCGCCGCGGTGCGCAGCGTGAGCGTCATCGCCGCCAGGCCGCGCGTGCCGATGGTGAGCGTCGGCAGGTCCGCGCGCCAGCGCGCGCCGTCGGCCGAGAGCACCGCGTCCGCCGTCAGCTCCGTCCGGTGGCCGTCGAGCAGGCGCGCGAGCGTCGCCGAGCCGATCTCCTCTTCGCCCTCCAGCAGCACCGTGACGTTGACGGGCAGCCTTCCCTCGGCGGCGAGGAAAGCGCCCAGCGTCTCGATGGCCAGCAGCGACGGGCCCTTGTCGTCGGAGACGCCGCGCCCGTAGAGCCGGCCGTCGCGCGATGCGAGCTCGAAGGGCGGCGAGCGCCAGGGTTCGACCGGATCGGGCGGCTGCACGTCGTAATGGCCGTAGACGAGCAGCGTCGGCGCATCCGCCCCGGCGCCGTGCCAGCGCGCGGTGACGGCCGGATGCCCGCCGGCCGCGATCTCGCGCACATCCTGGAAGCCGAGCTCCGCCAGGCGCCCGCGCCACCAACTGCGCGCGGCCGCCATGCCGTCGGCATAGGCCGGGTCGGTCGAGACGGAGGGGCAGGCGACGAGCTGCGCGAGACGCGCGACGAAGCCGTCGCGATCCGCGAGCAGCCGCGCGACGACCGGATCGCTCACCGCAGCGCCCCGAGCAGCGCGGCGAAGGTCTCGGGCGACTGTTCGCGCCGTCCCTCCTCAATGTCGGCGATGAGACGCCCGACGGCAGAGAGCGCCGGCGTCGCGATGCCCTTCTCGGCGGCGAGGCGCGGGATGATGTCGAGCTGCGCCTCGGCCTCGGTCTTGCGCTTGCGCACGGCGAGGTCGCGCCAGATCCCGGAATGCGTCTTGGCGCCGACGGCGGTGTAGTCGCGCAACCAGTTGACCACGGCGATCCCTTCTGCCTCTGGCCGGCCGGGCGCGAAGGCCATCGGCTCGAACCCGCCGAAGCCGCGCGGGGTGACGCCGCGGGCGAGGGCCGTCGCGACGACCTCCCGGCCCAGTGCGAGCCAGGCCGGCATGCGTGCCGGATCGGCGAAATTCTCGCTCATGCTGTCGTGGTTGAGCGCGGTCGCGAAGAGCATCGCGCCATAGGCCGTCTTGCCCCAGAGATAAGACCAGACGTCCTCCGTCAGCACCGCATCGGGCTCGAATTCCCGGCAGAGCGCGTGCATGGCGCGGGTACGCTCGCGGATCGTGCCGTCGATCTCGCCGACCACGAGCGCGCCGCGGTTGCCATAGAGGATGCGGCCCGGCCCATGCCAGTCCGCGCCGAAATTGACGAAGCAGCCCATGGTCCGCTCGGCGCCGACCGCCTCGGCGATCGCGATCTCGTTCAGCCCGTTCTGCGCCGAGAAGACGAAGCCGTCGGGCGCGAGGTGCTTCGCGAGCATCGGCAGCGCCGCCTTCGTCGCCTGCGCCTTCACCGCGAGCACGATGCGCGAATAGGTGCCGGTCAGCTCCGCCGGCGTGGCGGCCGGCACGACCTGGGTGAACTCGACAACCGGGCCGAAGATCGTGAGGCCGGTGGTCCGGCACGCCTCGACATGCTCGGCCACCGTGTCCACCAGCAGCACGTCATGGCCTGCGCGTGCCCAATGCGCGCCGAGCGTGCCGCCGATCGCGCCGGCGCCCCAGATCAGGATCGGATCGCTCATGCCCAGGGGCCCTCGAGCGCGGCGCGGGTCTCCGCCACGCCGGCGGCCCAGAGCCGCTCCATCTCCTCATCCGGCTTGCGCCACTCGCCCCCGAAGCTTCCGTCGCCCAGCATCTCCCGCACCCTGGCCGGCGGGCTCGCCTTCATCAGCGCCATGTCCACGGACGGCTTCGATCCCGATGGCGACGGCGCATTGGCCAGCCGCGTCCAGGGAAAATTTTCCATCCAGTTGCCGTGGCTGCCGGACCGGTCGATGGCCATCGCCGTCTCCCAGGTCTTCGGCTGGTTGTACCAGTTGTGGAACTTGATCGAGAGCCGCGGATCCTCCGTCATCATCTGCAGCGCGAGCGCGCCGATCGGCGCGTTGCCGCCATGGCCGTTGACGATGAGGATGCGCCGGAAGCCGGCGCGGGCGACGCTCTCGATCAGGTCGCGCGCCACAGCCAGCAGCGTCTCGACCCGCAGGCTGATGCTGCCCGGGAAGGCGGCGAAATAGGGCGCGAGGCCGAAGGGCATCGCTGGATAGACCGGCACGCCGAGCGGCTCCGCGGCCTCCACAGCGACGCGTTCCGCCAGGATCGCGTCCACGCAGAGCGAGAGCTGCGCGTGCTGCTCGGTGCTGCCGAAGGGCAGCACGCAGCGGTCGTCGCGGCGGAGGTACTCTTCCACCTGCATCCAGTTCATCTCGGCGATGCGCATGATCGGGTCCGTGGTGCTCGAAACGAAATCGGGCCGCCGCGGAACGCGACGGCCCGTGTTTGGCGCTGCGAGGGATCAGCGCGCCGCGACCGGCGTCACGTCCCAGGCATAGGTCTCCTCGTCGGCGCGGCCGGCTGCCATGGCGGCGCGGTCGCGGCGGATCGCCCAGGCGGAGTTGACCGAGGCCAGCGGCAGCGCGACGCGCTCGCGGTTGAAGAGCGCGCCGATCTGCTGCAGCAGCTCGCGCCGGCGGTTGTCGTCCAGCTCGAACTCGGACGCCTGGATCAGCCGGTCCATCTCCGGGTTCGAGTAGCCGTGCCAGTTGAAGGCGCCGAGGCGGAGCTGCGGGTTGTTCGTGTGCGCGTTGGACGAATAGGTGTAGCTCGCCTCGCCCGTCAGCGTGCCCCAGCCGGCCATGATGTTCGACAGCTCGCCGCGCGCGCGGGCCGGAAAGATGACCGCCGCGGGCTGGCCGGCCGCCTGCACCTCGATGCCGATGCGCGCCAGCATCTGCGCCAGCGCTGTGCCAACGCCGCGGTCGCCGGGCAGGCGGTCCACGGTGAAGTTCAGCGCCATCCGGAAGCCGTTCGGATAGCCGGCCTGTGCGAGCAGCTCCCGCGCCCGCTGCACGTTCGGCGTCGGGATCGGCAGGTTCGGGTTGAAGCCGAAGATGTTGGGCGTGACCATCTGCCCCTGCGGCGTGCCCATGCCTTCCATCGCCACCTCGGCCAGCGCGCGGCGGTCGATGGCGAGGTCGATCGCCTCGCGCACCCGCGGGTCGCGATACGGGTTGGCAGCAAGGCGCGAGCCGTCGCGCGCCGTCACCTGCGGCGTCTGTTCGCGGAAGTCGAAGGACAGGTTGAACACATAGACCGTATCGGCCTTGACGATCTGCAGGGTGCGGTCGCGCTCCAGCGTCGCGACGTCGGCGGCCGGCACGCGGACGATCATGTCCACCTGGCCGGTGCGCAGCTGCGCGACGCGCGCGGCGTCGTTCGGGATCTCGCGACGGACATGGCGCGCCCAGGCCGGCCGCCCGCCCCAGTAGTCGTCGAAGCGATCGACCGTGAACTGCTCGCGCGGCGTCCAGGAGCCGAAGCGGTAGGGGCCCGTGCCGATCGCGGCGCGGCCGGAGTTGAACGCCTCGTTGGAGTTCTCCGGGGTCAGGCCGGCGGTGGCGCGGGCGGAGACCACGAAGAGGCGGATGAAGTCGTTCGGCAGGGTGGGCGAGGGCCCGCTCGTGACGATGTGCAGCGTGTGCGGATCGACGATCCGCACCTCCTGGATGCGCCGGACATAGATCCGGGTCGGGTTCGGGCCCGAGAGCGTCTGCATCCGGCGGATCGAGGCGGCGACGTCCTCCGCCGTCATGTCCGATCCGTCATGGAACTTGACGCCGCGGCGCAGCCGGAATTCCCACGTGGTCGGGTTCACCACGCGCCAGGATTCCGCCAGCCCCGGCTCGATCTGCAACTGCGGCCCGAGGCGCGTCAGCGGGTCGAAGACATGGATCAGCGCCTCGGCATGGGTGCCGGTGGCGGTGAAGTGCGGATCGATGCTCTCCGGCCCGGCCCGGACGCCCATGGTGAGGGTCTGGGCGGAGGCGGTGCCCGCCATAAGGGCAATCGCGGCCGTGGCGAGGGCGAAACGGCGGCAGTCTCGACGCATCTCTCTTCTCCCCGGTGAAGTCTTCCGAGCAAGGATGCTAGGGACGGCTTGCGGCGCCTGTCCACCGGGCGATACTCCGAAAAATGCTCGGCTACGTCATCCAGCGCCTCCTGCAGGCCGCGCTCGTCATGCTCGCCATGTCGGCGCTGGTCTTCGTCGGCGTCTACGCGATCGGCAACCCGATCGACGTGCTGATCTCGCCCGACGCGACGCAGGACATCCGCGCCGCGGCGATCCGCTATTACGGGCTCGATCTGCCGCTCTGGCAGCAATACCTGGCCTTCTTGGGGCGCCTGCTGCAGGGTGACCTGGGGCGCTCCTTCGTGCTGAACATGCCGGTGCTGGATCTCGTGATGAGCCGGCTGCCGGCGACGCTCGAGCTAGCGCTCGCTTCCGTGCTGATCGGCGCCTTCATCGGCATCCCGCTCGGGATCTATGCGGGCTACCGGCCCAACAGTCCCCTCTCGCGCGGGATCATGGCGGTGTCGGTGCTCGGCTTCTCGGTGCCGACCTTCTGGGTCGGTCTGATCCTGATCCTGACGTTTGCGGTCAATCTCGGCTGGCTGCCGGCCGGCAACCGCGGGCCGACGGTCGAGGTGCTGGGCGTCGGCTGGTCCTTCCTGACCTGGGAGGGTCTGCAGTATCTCGCCCTGCCGGCGCTGAACCTCAGCCTCTTCAAGCTCGCGATGATGATCCGGCTGGCGCGGGCCGGCACGCGGGAGGTGATGCTGTCCGACACGGTGAAGTTCGCGCGCGCGGCGGGGCTGTCGGAGCTGACGATCCTCCGCCGGCACGTGCTGCGGCTGATCTCGATCCCGCTGGTCACGGTGTTCGGGCTGGAATTCGGCTCGACACTCGCCTTCGCGGTGGTAACGGAGACGATCTTCTCCTGGCCGGGTGTCGGCAAGCTCATCATCGATTCCATCACCTCGCT
Organism: Falsiroseomonas oryziterrae; assembly: GCF_021864505.1. Classification (GTDB taxonomy): domain Bacteria; phylum Pseudomonadota; class Alphaproteobacteria; order Acetobacterales; family Acetobacteraceae; genus Falsiroseomonas; species Falsiroseomonas oryziterrae. The sequence continues at coordinate 4,088 of NZ_JAKJIB010000039.1, read as the reverse complement.
CGATCGGCCGGTGATGGTCGGATACCTGGTCCTGGTCGCCTTCCTGTTCGTGACGATCAACCTGATCGTCGATCTGAGCTACGCGCTGCTGGATCCCCGGTTGCGACGCGGGGGACGCACCGCGTGACCGCCTTCTGGAACGAGTACCGCGAGAACTGGGTCGCGGTGATCGCGCTCGCGGTCGTCGTCGTCGTCGTCTCGGCCGCCCTGCTCGCGCCCTGGATCGCGCCGCAGGACCCCTACGACCTCGCCAATCTCGACCTGATGGATGCGCGACGCCCGCCGGGCTTCGTCGGCTCGAACGGCTATGTCCATTGGCTCGGGACGGATGCGCAGGGGAGGGACCTGTTCTCCGCGATCCTCTATGGGCTGCGGATCTCGCTCCAGATGGGCGTGGCGGCCGGTGCCGTGGCGCTCGCGATCGGGACGACACTCGGCATCCTTGCGGCGCAGGCGGGCGGCAAGATCGAGCAGGCGATCATGCGCGTGGTGGACCTGCAGCTCTCCTTCCCGGCGATCCTGCTGGCGCTCGTTCTGGTCGCGGTGCTGGGGCAGGGGAAAGTGCCGCTGGTGATCGCGCTTGTCACCGCGCAATACGCGTACTTCGCCCGCACCGCCTATGGCGCGGCGACGGCCGAGCGCCAGAAGGACTATGTGGAAGCCGCGCGTGCGACGCCGTTGCCGGGCCGCCGCGTGGTGTTCCGCCACATCCTGCCCAACTGCCTGCCGCCGCTGATCGTGGTCGGCACGGTGCAGGTGGCCAACGCCATCGCGCTGGAAGCCACGCTGTCCTTCCTCGGCCTCGGGCTGCCACCGACCGAGCCTTCGCTCGGCATGCTGATCGCCAACGGCTTCCAGTACATGATGAGCGGGCGGACCTGGATCTCGGTCTATCCCGGCATCGCGCTGATCATCCTGATCGTCGCCATCAACGTCGTCGGCGACCAGCTCAGGGATCAGTTCAATCCCAGGCTCAGGCGATGAGCGGGCCGCTTCTCTCCGTGCGCGACCTGCGCACGCATTTCCTGACGCGCGCCGGCGTCGTGAAGGCGGTGGAGGGCGTGTCCTTCGCGCTCGACCGCGGCGAGATCCTCGGCCTGGTGGGCGAGAGCGGCAGTGGCAAGTCGGTCACTGGCTTCTCGCTCATCGGCCTTGTGGACCCGCCCGGCCACATCGTCGGCGGCTCGATCCGCTTCGACGGCCAGGAACTGGTTGGCCTGCCGGTGCAGGAGCTGCGCAGGCTCCGCGGGCGCCGCATCGCCATGGTCTTCCAGGACCCGGCCGCAACGCTCAACCCGGTGCTGACCATCGGCACCCAGATGACGCTCGCCGTGCGCGCCCATGACGGCGTGTCGGAGCGTGCGGCGCGCGACCTCGCCGCGCGCACCCTCACGCGCGTCGGCATCCCGGAAGCCGCGGCGCGGCTCGACGCCTATCCGCACGAATTCTCGGGCGGGATGCGCCAGCGCGTCGCCATCGCGACGGCCCTGCTGCACGGCCCCGACCTGATCATCGCCGACGAGCCGACCACCGCGCTCGACGTCTCGATCCAGGCGCAGATCCTGGCGGAGATGCGCGCGCTCGCGAAGGAGTCGGGCACGGCGCTGATCTGGATCAGCCACGACCTCGCCACCGTCTCCTCGCTCGCCGACCGCGTGCTGGTGATGTATGCCGGCCGCATCGTGGAAAGCGGGCCGGTCGGCGCCGTGCTGCGCGCCCCACTGCACCCCTACACGCGCGGCCTGCTCGACAGCCTGCCGGCCATGGCCGCGCCGGGGCAGCGGCTGAACCAGATCCCGGGCAGCACCCCCTCGCTGCTGAGCCTGCCGCCCGGCTGCCCCTTCGCGCCGCGCTGCCCGCGCGCGACCGAGATCTGCCGCACCGACCCGCCGCGCGTCGAGCCGCCGGGGCGGCTCGCGCTCTGCCACCATCCGCTGGAGGCGGCATGAGCGAAGTCCTGACCGCCGCCAGCGTCACGCGCCGCTTCGCCCCGCGCATCACGCTCGGCGACCGCATCGCGGCGGCGCTCGGCGCGAAGGTGGACCGCCGGCCGGTGCAGGCCGTCACCGACGTCTCCCTCGCCGTCCGCAAGGGCGAGACGCTGGGGCTCGTCGGCGAGTCGGGCTGCGGCAAGTCCACGCTGGGCCGCATGCTCGCCGGCATCCTGCCGCCGAGCGCGGGGGAGATCCGGCTGCACGGCGCGGCGCCCATGCGCGGCCGGCACAAGACCACCACGCGCATCCAGACCGTCTTCCAGGACCCCTACGCCTCGCTGAACCCGCGCATCCGCATCGGCGAGGCGATCGCCGAGGGGCCGGTCGCACATGGCCTGGTGACGCGCGCGGCGGCGCCGGCGATGGTCGCGGACTGGCTCCGCCGCGTCGGACTGGACCCGGCCTATGCCACGCGCTTCCCGCACCAGTTCTCCGGCGGGCAGCGGCAGCGGGTCGCCATCGCCCGCGCGCTCGCGATGCAGCCCGAGGTGCTGGTCTGCGACGAGCCGGTCGCCTCGCTCGACGTCTCGATCCAGGCGCAGATCCTGAACCTGTTCCTCGACCTGCGGCAGGAGCTGGGGCTGACCTGCCTCTTCATCTCGCACGACCTCTCCGTCGTGCGGCATGTCAGCGACCGCGTCGCGGTGATGTATCTCGGCCGCATCGTGGAGATCGGCGAGGCGGGCCGGATCTACGCCGCACCTCGCCACCCCTACACGCAGGGGCTGCTCGCCTCCGTGCCGAAGCTGGTGCTCAGCGGCGATCCGGCGGCGAGCTTCCGGCCGATCCCCGGCGAGTTGCCGTCGCCGCTCTCGCCGCCCGCGGGATGCGCCTTCCATCCGCGCTGCGCGAAGGCGACTGACCTATGCCGGCAGGAGCGCCCGCCACTCTCACCGCGCGAGGACGGAACCCTCGTCGCCTGCCATCATGCTTAGTCTGGCCTCAAGCGCGGGCGGCCGCGTCCGTGGCCTTGGCTTGCGCGCAGGCCACTGGCGCGCTGACGGAATCTGACGGCTTGTGCGCGGGCCGCATCCGCGGCCTTGGACCGCGCTGAGCGCGAGCCGCAGTCCCCTCGGTCGGTTCAGGTCGCGCCGTTAATCCGCGCCGACGAAGTGCTCCAGCCGCACGACGTGGGTGTCGGAGATGAACATGACCCCCGACCCCTTCTCGAACAGCGGCTTGAGGCCGGAGGCGACGCGGCGGATCACCGCCTCGCTGCCCACCGCCATGAACATCACCACGCTCGCCTTGTCGTTCCAGAGCAGCCGGCCCTCGTGGAAGCCGTGATGGCCCTGGCCGGCGACGTCGCGGAACAGGGTCCAGCCCGTGCAGCCACTGCGCTCGAGCAGCTCCTTCACGAAGGCCTGGCGCTCGCCGGGCAGGATAATCTCGATCTTCTTGAGCTTGTGGAAGACGAGGTCGTCGGCGCTTTCCATCGGTTCCTCCGTCAGGCCGCGACGAGCGCCGGCGCGGCCTGGGCGGCGGGCAGGGCGTCCTGCCAGTGGCCCTCGCGGCTGCGCCGCTCGAAGCGGCCGGTGACCGGGTCGGCGACCAGCAGCGCCACCCAGCCATTGTTGAACAGCGTCTGCAGGATGCGGTGCTTGGCGATCAGCGCCTCGACCCGCGCCCGTGGCGCGCGGACCACCGTCATCAGCCGGAGCGGCTCGTGATACGGCACGCCGTCGGCCGACTGCACGGATTGCGCCGGAAGCCCGGTCATCAGGTCGCTCGCATTGCCCTGCATCACGCCGAAGCCGCCGACCACGTTGTGCGTCACCTTCGACCCGGCGCCGAACACCGCATTGTCCACGGTGGAGAAGTAGTACTGCGTGTTGATCCATTCCGCGACCACCATCGGCGCGGTCAGGATCACCTCCAGCGCGGCTCCCTCGGCGTCGGCCTGCCAGTCGTAAGAATGGAGGAAGCAGCGGCCTTCCAGGTCGAGGTGCCGCGTGAAGCCGCGATCCGCGATGATGAAGGCCGCGTTGCGTGCCAGCGCCCATTCGACGCGCGGCTGCGCCCAGTCCGCCGCCCGCTCCGCCGCGCCCGCGACCGCGTCACCCACCGCGCCGCCCGGCAGGCGCCCGAGCCGCT
>NZ_JAKJIB010000389.1 GCF_021864505.1 Falsiroseomonas oryziterrae | reverse complement strand
GGGGAGGCCTGCCATGCGACCCTGGCGGGAACGGTCGGCGGCGCCTGGCTGTCCGGGCAGGCCGCGGCGCGCGCTGCCCTGGCCTGCGCTTGACCGCACGGAGCGCAGGCCGAATGGATGACGCGATGGCGGAGGCTGCGACGACGCCCCGGTGCGAGCTCGAGGTCCGGAAGGAAGCCGGCGCGACCGTGCTCGTGCTGGTTGGCCGCCTCGACACGCCGCGCGCCGCGGAACTGTGGCCGCGGCTGATGAAAGAGGCCGCCGGAGGGCCGGTGGTGCTGGATCTCGCGCGGCTGGAGGCGATCGATACGACGGGCGCCACGCTGGTCCTGTCCGCGGAAGCGGCGGGCCACGGGTCGACGATCCGTGGCGCTGGCCCGGGGGTCTCGGAGGTCCTCGATCGTGTGCGGCAGGCCCGCGACGCGCCGCGCCCGAAGCCGGAGCGCAGCCTGCCCCTCCTCGCGCGCCTCGGGCGATCGGTCTGGTATGGCGGCCAGGCGCTCGTCGATTCGATCGCCTTCCTCGGCGAACTCACGATCATCCTGCTCGGCACGCTGCTGCGGCCCTGGCGCCTGCGCATCGGCGAGGTGCTGCGCCACCTGGACGAGGCCGGCACGCGCGCCTTTCCGCTGACCGTCCTGCTCGGCTTCCTGCTCGGCGTGATCCTCGCCTTCCAGTCCGCGATCCCGCTGCGCCGCTTCGGCGCGGAGATCTTCGTGCCGAACCTCGTCGGCATCTCGCTGCTGCGCGAGCTGGGGCCTCTGATGGCGGGCGTGATCCTGGCCGGGCGCACCGGCAGCGCCTATGCCGCCGAGCTCGGTACGATGAGCGTGAATGAGGAGGTGGCGGCGCTGCGCGTCATGGGCATCGACCCGATGGCGCTGCTGGTCCTGCCGCGCGTGCTCGCCGGCGTCCTGGTCATGCCGGTGCTCTCCTTGCTCCTGACGCTCGCGGGCCTCTCCGGCATGGCGCTGATCATGAACCTGTTCGGCTTCCCGCTGACGACCGTGCTGCAGCAGCTCAGCCAGTGGCTGACGCTGTCGGACCTGCTGGGCGGCCTCGTGAAGGCGTGCTTCTTCGGCCTCGCTATCGCCGCCATCGGCTGCCGCGCCGGCCTCGGCGCAGGCCGCGGGCCGCGCGCGGTCGGCGATGCCGCGACCGCCGCCGTGGTGGGCGGGATCGTCTCCATCATCCTGCTCGATGGGGTCTTCGCCGTGGCCTATGAGAGGCTCGGCCTGTGACCGCCGCGCCGGACGCCGAGGCGGTGATCCGCGCCGAGAACCTGACCGCGGCCTTCGGCGACCGCGTACTGTTCCGCGACGTCTCCTTCGAGGTGAAGCGCGGCGAGGTCTTCGTCATCCTGGGCGGGTCCGGCTGCGGCAAGTCGACGCTGCTGAAGATGATGATCGGGCTGGTGCCGCCGCGTCACGGGCGCGTGTTCATCCTCGGCACCGATGTGTGGGCCGCCGACGGCGCGGCGCGGCTTGCACTGCTGCGCCGGATCGGTGTGATGTGGCAACAGGGCGCCCTGTTCGGCTCCCAGACCCTGCTGGAGAACGTCGAGATGCCGCTGGCCGAGCACACCTCGCTGCGGCCGGAGGCCCGCGCCGAGGTGGCCCGCGTCAAGCTCGGCCTTGTCGGCCTGTCCGAAGCCGCGTCGCGCCTGCCCTCCGAGGTCTCGGGAGGCATGCTGAAGCGCGCCGGCGTGGCGCGCGCGCTGGCACTCGACCCGCCCATCCTGTTCCTCGACGAGCCGTCCGCTGGCCTCGATCCGATCACCTCGGCAGGCCTCGACGAGATGATCCGCGATCTCGCCCGGTCGCTCGGCACGACCTTCGTCGTGGTCACGCATGAACTGGCTTCGATCCTCGCCATCGGCGACCGCTGCATCATGCTGGACCGCGAGGCGCAGGGGATGATCGCCGAAGGCGATCCGCGACGCCTGCGCGACGAGAGCACGCATCCCACGGTGCGCGCCTTCTTCCGGCGAGAGGCGGCATGAAGGGCAAGGCGCTCTATCTCCGCGTCGGCATGCTCGTCGTCGCCGGAGCGATCCTGGCCGCCGGCTTCGTCATCTTCCTGGCCGGTGGCCGGGGCCAGGGGCCCCTCACGGTCTTCGAGACCTATTCGCGCGAATCCGTTCAAGGTCTCGATGTCGGGGCGCCGGTGCGCTATCGCGGCGTCCAGATCGGGCGCGTGACCGAGATCCGGCTGGCTTCCACCGAATACCAGCGGGCGGCAGGCGTCGCCTTCACCGAGGCCTTCCAGCTCGTGCTGATCCGCTTCGCGATCGACTCCGCCCAGATCGGCGAAGTGCCGCGCACCGCCGAGGCGGTGCAGCTCGGCTTGCGCGCCCGCATCGCCGCGCAGGGGATCACCGGCGTGAACTATGTCGAATTGGACTTCGTGCCGCACCCCGAGCGGTTCCCACCGCTTGCATTCCCATGGACGCCGCGTTTCCCGGTCATTCCGTCGATCCCCTCCACCGTGGCGCAGGTCCGCGGCGCGGCGGAGCAGCTCGTTGAGCGCCTGTCGCAGATCCCGCTCGAGCAGATCGCGCAAGACCTCTCGACGCTGGTCGCCAGCCTCAGCCGCCAATCCACCGACGGCGATCTCGCTGCCACGCTCCGCGAGACGGCCCTCACCATGGCTCGGGTGCGCGGCGTGCTCGAGAGCGGCGAGATCGAGCGCACCATCGCGGAGTTCCGCCGCACCGCGGAAGCCGCGCAGGGGGTCGCGAGCGCGCCCGAATTGCGGCGGGCGCTCAGCAGCGCGGCCAGCGCCGCCGACGAGTTGCGCCGCTCCGCCGAACGCCTGCCGGGCACGCTGCAGACCTTCGAGCGCACCATGCGCACTGCGCGCGAGACGACCACCGACGTGCAAGCCGACCTGGTCCCCATCCTGCAGGATCTGCGCGCCACCACGGCGAGCCTGCGCGCCACGGCCGATGCGCTGCGCGCCTCGCCCTCCCAGTTCCTTCTCGGCGCTCCGCCGCCGCCCCCGGACCGCCGCCGATGAGACGACGCCTGCTGCTCGCGCTGCCTCTGCTGGCGGGCTGTTCCATCTTTCCCGACCGGCCGAACGTCCCGGTGCGCCGCTTCGACCTCTCGCCCCGTCGACCGACGAGCCGGCGCGCACCATCCGGCGCCGCCGTGGTCCTGCTCCGTCAGGTCCGGGCGGTGCCCGGGGTGCAGGATCTCGGCCTGCGGACCGCGCAGCCGGACGGCTCCTTCGACATCGCGGTCTATGACCAGTGGATCGCCCCGCCGGGCGACCTGGCCGACGCGGCCCTGCGCGCCTGGCTGCAGGCCTCGGGCCTGTTCTCCGCCGTCTTGTCGCCGGGCACGCGCGGCGAGGCCCCGCTCTCCATCGAGGCGCAATTGACGGTCCTGGAAGCCGCACCGCAGGCCGGCGAGGCGCGCGCGGCGCTGGCCGGCGTCCTGTTGCGCGACGCCGGCGGCACCTCGCGCGTCGTGCTGCCCTTCGACGTGCGCGGCCGCGCCCC
>NZ_JAKJIB010000388.1 GCF_021864505.1 Falsiroseomonas oryziterrae | reverse complement strand
GTAGGTCGCCGCCGGGCCACCCGGCCGGAACCCAAGAGACACACACACCCACGCGGGGTGGAGCAGCCCGGTAGCTCGTCAGGCTCATAACCTGAAGGTCACAGGTTCAAATCCTGTCCCCGCATCCCATCAGAACGCCGCTAATCCAACGGATTAGCGGCATTTTGCTGTCCGGAGCTCCGGAAGCGCCTAAGCGGCGCGGAAGCGCGGCGGAAGCGCGGAGTGCCGGAACCGGCTACGGGGTAAGGTCGCCAAAGCTCGCTTCGGATAGCATCTCCCACAGCGGTCGAACCTTCGCCCGATCCTGACTTGTGGTCGTTACGAATAGCCTCTCTCGTGCGCGGGAAAGTGCTGCGAAGAAATTTGGCGCTCCGCCTCGATATTAAGGCGCTTGTTGAATGCGTCATCTTGAAGATGCAGAAAGAAATGGTCTGTGCCTCGAGCCCCTTGCTCTTGTGGATCGTCATCAGACGGACCTGATCACGCCCCAAAAACGGGCACTACTAGTTCTGCCCAGGAAGATGCGGACGCAGCGCATTCAGCAAGCAGCCCAATATAGCTGCCTCGACCTCGCTCATCCGTTCGTCGCGCCGGTAGTCCGCAGCAAGCTGCTGTAGTGGCTGTCGTCCGAAGTCGCTGATTATCTCACGGACCAGGGCGGGCATGTCGGCGGCGTTTCGCGCAGCCTGACGTGCTCCCCGCGGTTCCAGCCACGGATAAGGTGTATCCGTCGAGGAGCAGAGGACGATGCGACGGAGCCGGTTCACCGAGGGGCAGACCCTCGGGATCCTGAAGGAGCATGAGGCGGGGCGATCGGCGGGTGACCTGTGCCGCAAGCACGGGATCAGCGACCAGACGCTTTAGAACTGGAAGGCCAAGTACGGCGGTCTGAAGCCGTCGGAGGCGTCACGGCTGAAGGGGCTTGAGGACGAGAACCGTCGACTGAAGAAGCTGCTGGCCGAGGCGGTAATGGACAACTCGGTGTTGCGGGAACTGCTGAGAAAAAACTGATCGGGCCTGCGGCCCGGTTCGGGGCGGTGGAGCGCGTGATGCGCGAGCACGGCTACAGCGAACGGGCGGCCTGCAGGCTGATCGGGGTGGATCGCTCGGCGTTCCGGTATGAGCGGGCTGATGGCGGGGACGCGGAGTTGCAGAAGCGGCTACGCGAACTGGCCAATCAGCGCCGCCGGTTCGGCTACCGGCGGCTTGCGATCCTGCTGCGGCGGGAGGGCGCGGCGGTAAACCTGAAGCGCATCTGGCGGCTGTATCGCGAGGAGCGGCTGTCTGTGCGTCGGCGAGGCGGACGCAAGCGTGCGTTGGGCACACGGGCGCCGATGACGGCGCCGCAGGGTGCCGACCAGCGATGGAGTCTCGACTTCGTCGCCGATGCGCTGGCCGACGGGCGTCGGTTCCGGGTGCTGTGCGTGGTGGACGACTTCACACGGGAGGCGCTGGCGACGGTGGTGGACACCTCGATCAGCGGCGCGCGGGTGGTGCGCGAGCGGGAGCGCCTGGTTGCCGGGCGGCGCCTGCCCGCGATGGTGGTCAGCGACAACGGCACGGAGCTGACCTCGGTGGCGGTGCTGCGCTGGGCGGAGGAGCGCGGCGTCGAATGGCACTACATCGCGCCGGGGAAGCCGCAGCAGAATGCGTTCGTGGAGAGCTTCAACGGTCGCCTGCGGGACGAATGCCTGAACGAGCACGTGTTCGGCTCGCTGGCGGAGGCGCGTCGGCTGATCGAGGCATGGCGCGAGGACTACAATCGTGTCCGGCCGCACGGCAGCCTCGGTGGTCGGACGCCGGAGGAGTTTGCGATACACAGCGCCCGCGCGAAGGATCGGGCCGAGGGCGCTGCGCTACTCGAGGGCTCCGCGCCCTCGGCCCGATCCACCACGGTCTCAACCAGGGCCAAACGGAGAACGGATCCATCCGCGGTAGGAAAGCGGGGAGCACGTCAAGCACGCTCCACTGGCAGTCCGTCGAGAGCACGTAGAACACCGCGTTCAGCACCTCGCGCACATCGACCTTGCGGGGTCTGCCGCCATGCTTCGCTGGTCGGATCAGCGGCGCCACCAGCGCCCACTCCGCATCCGTCAGATCCGAAGGTAGCGCAGCCCACGCCGGTCTGCCGCACGCCGGTTCTCTACCGTCCATGCCATTCGTCTGCCCCCGCGAATCCTCCGCAGGGACAGCGAATCACATCCGATTCAGCCGACTCAATTCCTTCCCGGATGGGCTCTAAGCGCGGCTTTCGGTCTGGCGGAGAGCGGACGCCCAAGGGAACTGGCGGAGCGAGTGCACCCAGATTCGAACCGTCGCCGACGAAGGTCCCGGTTTCCATTACCTAGTCTTCCCGGCCCGGCCAGACACCATGCTGATGGCGCGGCGTAGCAGGGTGACTCCCTCGCGCATCCTCTCGGCCGAGGTCCCGGCAAAGCCGAGGACAAGCCCACGCGTCGGCCGACCGATGAACGAGCTTGAGAGCGGCGGAGATTGCAGCCCGAGCGGACGCGCCGCGTCGTAGACGGCCACGTCGTCGAGAGACTGGTCGAGGAACGCAGCTGCCAGGTGCAGCCCCGCCTGTGGACCCTCGCCCTGCCAGCCTACAAGGTCGGCGGCGCCCTCGGCCAGCGCCTCCAGAAGCGCCGCGCGGCGTGCGGCGTAAAGCACGCGCATGCGTCGCAGATGCTGCGCGAGGTGCCCGCCCGCGATGAACTCGGCAAGGATGGCCTGCTCGGGCCCGGCCGACTGGCGGTCCGCGAGCGCGCGCGCCGTGGCGAAGGGACGCGCCAGCGCGCGCGGGACGACGAGGTAGCCGAGCCGAAGCCCCGGTGCGAGGACCTTGGCGAAGGTGCCGACATAGACCACGCGCGCGGCGCCAGGCTGCGCCAGCGCACGCAGCGGCTGCAGCGGGCGCCCGGCGTAGCGGAAGTCGCCGTCGTAGTCGTCCTCGAGGATCCATGCGCCGGCGCGCTCCGCCCAGTCGAGCAGGGCGAGACGACGACGCAGGCTCATCGTCACGCCGAGCGGATACTGGTGGGAGGGCGTGACGAGCGCGAGCCGGGCCTGCGGCGCCGCCGCCTCCGCCGCCGCGACGTCGAGGCCCTCGGCATCCACGGGCACCGGCACCAGCCGAGCGCCATTGGCCGCGAGCGCACTGCGCCCGCTCAGATAGGCCGGATCCTCCACCCATGCTGCGTCGCCGGGGTCGAGCAGCAGGCGGGCGGCGAGCGCGATGCCCTGCTGGGAGCCGGCGGTGATCATCACCTCCTCCGCCGTGCAGGCCAGGCCGCGCGCGGCGCCGAGATGCGCCGCGACCGCTTCGCGCAGCGGCAGGTGGCCGGCGGGGTCGCTGTAGCCGAGCACCTCGGCGGTAGGGCGGTCGCGCCAGAGCCGCGCCGAGAGGCGGCCCCACGCATCGGCGGGAAAGGCATCGAAGGCAGGCAGCCCCGGCGACAGCAGCCCGGGCCCCCGGCGCGCCGGGGTGATCGGCAACGCCGCGACC
>NZ_JAKJIB010000387.1 GCF_021864505.1 Falsiroseomonas oryziterrae | reverse complement strand
ACGTAAGCTAGTGCCAGGAGCTCAGACGAGTGCTCTTCCGATCTCCCGCCGCGCCGGCGCTCGAGCCGATCTCGCCGCTCCTCGCCGCGGCCAATGCCGACACCGGCCGCCAGATCGCGCAGCGCGCCTGCGCGTCCTGCCACAACTTCGCGCAGGGCGGCCCGAACGGCGTCGGGCCGAACCTCTGGGGCATCGTCGGCGCGCCGCATGCGCGCGTGGCCGGCTTCAACTACTCCGCGGCGAACCGCGCCCTGGCCGACAAGCCCTGGGACTACGAGGCGCTGAACGCCTTCATCGCCCGCCCCTCCGCGGCGATGCCGGGCACGCGCATGGCCTTCGCGGGCATCGGCAACGCGCAGCAGCGCGCCGACCTGATCGCCTTCCTGCGCACGCTCGACGCCAACCCGAAGCCGCTGCCCTGATTCCCCACGACAACGCTGCGCGTTGCCGCGGGGGCCCCGGACTGGCGCTTCCTGTCGGCTGATGGCTCATCCTGTCGCGGCAAAGCCGCGACAGGGCACCGGCGGGGCGGAAGGGCGTCGGCGGTCACGGATCTGGTTGCCCTGTGGTGCTGGCTGAGGCGGAACGATGGCTGAGGCGGCGGATTTCCTGGGAGTGGCGGAAGCAGCCGCGGATCTTGCCGGGGCGGCGATCCGGCCGCTGTTCCGCTCCGCCCTGCTCGTCGAGGCCAAGGGCGACGCCAGCCCGGTGACTGAGGCCGACCGCGCCGCCGAGCGCGCCATCCGCGACCTGCTCGCCGCCATGGTCCCCGGCCACGGCGTGATCGGCGAGGAATACGGCAACAGCCGCGAGGACGCCGAGTGGGTCTGGGTGCTCGACCCGATCGACGGCACCCGCGCCTTCGTCACCGGCCGCCCTCTCTTCGGCACGCTGATCGGCCTGCTGCACCGCGGCGTCCCGGTGCTCGGCATCATGGACCAGCCCGTGACCGGCGAGCGCTGGATCGGCGTCGCCGGGCACCGCACGCGGCTGCATTCGCCGCTCGGCGGCACGCCGGGCTGCCGGCCCTGCGCGACGCTGGCCGAGGCCGAGCTGTCCTGCACCTCGCCCGACATGTTCGACACCGTGACCGCGCCGCGCTTCGGCGCCGTGAAGGCCGCCGCGCGGCGCACCACCTGGGGCGGCGACTGCATCGCCTACGGCCTGCTCGCGCTCGGCCTGGTGGACGTGGTGGTGGACGCCACGATGAAGCCCTGGGACTGGGCCGCGCTGGTGCCGATCATCGAGGGCGCCGGCGGCCGCTGCACCGAGTGGTCGGGCCGCCCGCTCCGCCTCGACGGCGACGGCACCGTGCTCGCGGTCGGCGACCCGGCGCTGTTGCCAAGCGTCTCGAAGCTGCTGGCCGGCTGACGCTGCGGTTGTCCGGGCAGGGGGGAACCCCCAAACTGTCGGTCATGCGCCGCCGCGACCTGCTCTCACTCTCCGCCGCCCTGGGACTGCCGCTCGGGCTCGCCGCCGGCACCTCGCCGGCCCGCGCCGCCGTGCCCGCGCCCGGCACCTCCCTGCCGGGGGGCGGCGTCCGCACCCACGCGCTCTCGCTGCTCGGCCCGCCCTCCCTGCCGGCAGACTTCACGCATTTCCCCTGGGCCAACCCCCAGGCGCCGAAGGGCGGCGAGGTGGTGCGCGCCGCGCTCGGCTCCTTCGACAGCTTCAACCCCTTCATCATCCGCGGCACGCCGGCCGTCGGGGCAGGCTTCGTCTTCGACACCCTGCTCCGCACCAATGCCGACGAGGCGGCCACCGCCTATGCCCATGTCGCGCAGTGGATCGACCTGCCGGCGGACGGCATGTCGGTCAGCTTCGAGCTGAACCCCGCGGCGCGCTGGCATGACGGGCGGCCGATCACCGCCGCCGACGTCGTCTGGACCTTCGACGCGCTGCGCCAGCACGGCCGCCCGCACTATCGCGCCTACTACGGCGACGTGGCGGAGGCGGTGGCCGAATCCGAGCGCCGCGTCACCTTCCGCTTCCGCTCCAGCGAGAACCGCGAGCTGCCGCTGATCTGCGGCGAGCTGCCGGTGCTGCCGCAGCACTGGTGGGCCAGCCGCGACTTCACCCGCCCGCTGCTCGAGGCGCCGCTCGGCTCCGGCCCCTACCGCGTGGAGCGCTTCGACGCCGGCCGCAGCGTGACCTACCGCCGGGTCGAGGACTGGTGGGCGCGCGACCTGCCGACGGCGCGCGGCCAGTTCAACTTCGGCGTCCAGCGCTTCGAGTACTTCCGCGACGACACCGTCGTGGTGGAGGCCTTCAAGGCGGGCCAGCTCGACCTCCGGCAGGAGAACGTCGCGCGCAACTGGGCGACCGCCTACGACTTCCCGGCGCGCCGCCGCGGGCTGGTGCGGCTCGAGGAGATCCCGCACGAGCTGCCGACGGGCATGCAGGCCTTCGCGATGAACCTCCGCCGCCCGCTGTTCCAGGACGCGCGCGTGCGCCGCGCGCTGATCGAGGTCTTCGACTTCGAGTTCCTCAACGCCAACATCTTCTTCGGCTCCTGGACGCGCACGCAGTCCTACTTCTCGAACTCCGAGCTGGCGTCGTCCGGCCTGCCGCAGGGCCGCGAGCTCGAGATCCTGGAGCGTTTCCGCGGCCGTGTCCCGGCCGAGGTCTTCACGCAGGAATACCGCCTGCCGGTCACCGACGGCTCGGGCAACAACCGCGAGGGCGTGCGGCGTGCGCTGGCGCTCCTGCAGCAGGCCGGCTGGCAGGTGCGCGACCGCCGCCTGGTCAACGCCCAGGGCCAGCGCTTCGAGTTCGAGATCCTGCTCAGCTCGCCCACCTTCGAGCGCGTCGCGGTACCCTTCACGCAATGGCTCGACCGCATCGGCATCACCGCGCGCGTGCGCACCGTGGACCCCGCGCAGTACCAGACGCGCATCGACGCCTTCGACTTCGACATGACCGTGGACGTGATCGGCCAGGGCTTCTCGCCAGGCAACGAGCAGCGCGGCTACTTCACCTGCGCCAAGGCGCAGGAGAACGGCAGCAACAACGTCGCCGGCATCTGCGACCCGGCGATCGACGAGCTGGTGGAGCTGGTGATCAACGCGCCCGACCGCGCGGAGCTCGTGGCGCGCACGCGCGCGCTGGACCGCGTGCTGCTCTGGAACAACTTCATGATCCCGAACTGGCACGGCCGCGTCTTCCGCATGGCCTTCTGGGACAGGTTCGGCCGGCCCGAACGCAGCCCGCGCTACGGCCTCGGGCTCGATGCCTGGTGGGTGGACCCGCAGCGCGACCGCGCGCTGGCCGAAGCCCGCCGCACGCTGTAGCCCGACGCCGGCAAGCCCCGTGGCCGCCTACATCCTCCGCCGCCTGATCCTGGTGGTGCCGACGCTGTTCGGCATCATCCTGATCAACTTCGCCGTCGTGCAGTTCGCCCCGGGCGGCCCGGTCGAGCAGATGCTGGCCGAGCTCCGCGGCGAGGGCGCGACGCTCGGGCGGCTCACCGGCGAAGGCGGCGGCGAGACGCGCCAGCCGGGCGGCAACGGCA
>NZ_JAKJIB010000386.1 GCF_021864505.1 Falsiroseomonas oryziterrae | reverse complement strand
CGAGCAGGCCGAGCGCGATGCCGATGCCGCCCGCGACCACGAGCGCCGCGCCGAGCAGCACGAGCGTCGAGAGCAGCGCGGGCCCGATCACCGCCGCGACCGGCTGCGCGAAGAGCCGCGAATGGCCGAACTGCCCCTGCAGCAGCGCGGAGGCCCAGGCCGCGTAGCGGGCGAGCAGCGGCTGGTCGAGGCCATGCAGTGCACGCAGCCGCGCCGCGTCTTCGGCGGTCAGGCGCGGGTCACCGGCGATGGCGAGATCGATCGGATCGCCCGGCATCAGCCCGATCAGCAGGAACATGGCGAAGGACAGGATCGCCATGGTTAGCGCGATCTGGACGAGCCGCGCGGCGAGCAGGCGGATCACCTGACGCGCCACTCCTCCGCCCAGAGGGAGGACGGCGCGAGATGGCCGGTCGGGCGCACTCCGTCGAGCCAGGCGGGCCAGACATGCGCATCCGCGCGGAACCAGAGCGGGATCGCCGGCAGTTCCTCGGCATAGATCGCCTGCAGTCGCTGCCACAGCGCGCGACGGCGTTCGCGGTCGAGCTCGATCGGGATCGCTTCGAGAAGCTGGTCCATCTCGGCGTTGCGGAAGCCGGTGTAGTTCTGGCCCGACCAGTTGCGCTCGGCGCGCGGGATCTCGTCGGAGTGCAGCGTGGAGCGGGGCACGGATTCCGGCGCGCTGATCCAGGCGAAGAGCACCGCGCCGGTGAAGCGGCGGCGGTTCAGCGTCTCGCCGAACAGCACGCGCGGCGGCTCGTTCCTGATGCGCGCCTCGATGCCGGCCTGGCGCCACATGCCCTGGATCACCTGCTGCACCGCCTCGCGCGAGCGGTTGCCGGCGGTGGTCATCAACTCGACGGTCAGGCGTTCTCCGCCAGAGTTGCGGCGGATGCCGTCGGGGGCGGGGCGCCAGCCGGCCTCGTCCAGCAGCGCGCGGGCGCGGGCGAGGTCGACGGGCCATTGGCGGACATCGTTGTCGTGCACCCAGTCGAGCGGGTTGACGTTGGTGTGCGCGACGGTCTGCCGCCCCTCGAACAGGCGCTGCACGATCTGGCCGCGGTCGATCGCGTGGATCAGCGCATGGCGCACGCGCCGGTCCGCCAGCGTCGGGGTGTCGAGGTTGAGGTCGAGATGCTCGTAGACGAGGCCCGGCTTGTACTCGAAGCGGAAGCGGTTGCCGGCGCGGCGTTCGAGGGCGGCGGCCTGGTCGAGCGGCAGGCCGAGCTCGCCGGCGATCATGTCGAGCTGGCCGGCGAGCAGCTGGGCTTCCAGCGCGGCGGTGTTCTCGACGGTGCGGATCGCGATGCGGCGGAAGGCGGGCTGGGTGCCGGCCCAGGCGGCGTTGCGCTCCAGCGTGATGCCGGCGCCGGGTTGCAGGGCGGCGACGCGATAGGGGCCGTTCCAGAGCGCGGGGTTGGTCGGCTCCGTCTCATAGGCGCTGCGGCTGCGGTAGGTGCGCGGCTCCTGTTCCCAGCGCCGGCGCTCGACATGCGACGGCAGCGGTTCCCAGGTGCCGGTCGAGGCGTATTCGAAGGTCACGCGGTCGAAGCGCAGCGTGATGGTGCGCAGATCCACCACGATCGCCTCGTAGGCGGAGCGGTAGAACTCGCTGCCGCCGAAGCCGGTCGAGAAGTCGCGTCCGGCCTGCCAGGCGAAGAGCAGGTCCTCCGCGCTGACCGGCGTGCCGTCGCCCCAGCGCCAGCCTTCGCGCAGGCGCCATGTGACGCGGATGCCCGGCCGGCCGTCCGGCGTCGTCTCGCGCTCGGCGAGGCCGTTGTCGAGCGAGGGCACGGTCTCGCAGCCGAGGCAGGCGAGGCGCCAGTCGGGGTCGTAGGAGGTGAGCGGGCGGCGGGTGAAGCCGAGGACGTAGGACTTCGCCGCCATGGAATCGATGTTGGGGTGCAGCGTCGAGGGATACTGCGTGATGCCGATCGTCAGCTGCTCGCGCGTCGTCTGCGCGAGGGCAGGGGCGGCGACGAGCAGGGCGCAGGCGGTCAGGAAGAGGCGGGCGGCCATTGGCGGGCTCCGTGCCAGACCGTGAGGATGACGATCCTGTCCTGCCGCACTTCGGAGTGCAGCCGATAGGGTGTGCGCGGGACCGGAAGCCTGCGCGAGCCGAGCTCCGCCTCGGCGCGCCCTGCTTCCGGATACTCCAGCAACAGCTCGGCGGTCGCGCGGATCGCGGCGACTGTGGCGCGTGCCGCTGACGGGTTGTCCTGCGCGATGAACAGCCGGATCTCCGACAGGAGCTGCCGGGCCTCGGCTGACCAGACAAGTCTCACGAGGCGGCGCGCTGGCGTGCCTCGAGATCCTCGACCCAGGCATCGAGCTCCGCCATCACCTCGTCATGCGAGGCGACGCGGCCCGCATCCGCATCGGCCCTGCCACGGGCGATCGAGCGCGCCAGCGCGTCCCGGTCGGCGAGCATTGCCTCGGCCGCCTCACGCAGCAGCGCCTCTGGCGTGGATTGCGTCTCGCCGGCGACAAGGTGCAGCCGTCGTGCAAGCTCCTCCGGCAGGTCCACGCTGATCCGCACCATGCCCGCCTCCTGCTACTCCGCCGCGTCCTTCGGCTTCGCTTCCGCCAGGCTGCCGATGCCGCCATGGGCCTTCGACCAGCCGACCGGGTCTTCCAGGAACCTGCGCACCGCGGCCAGCGCTGACTCGGAGAAATAGGGACGCTCGCGGCAGACCTCCAGAACGTCCCACCAGGTGCAGAGATGGTGCAGGTTGAGGCCCATCGCCTTCATCTGCTCGAAGCTGCCGGGGAAGACGCCGTAGTAGAAGACGACGAAGGTGTGGTCGCAGATCGCGCCCGCATCGCGCAGTGCCTGCGCGAACTTGATCTTGGACGCGCCGTCGGTGGTCAGGTCCTCGACCAGCAGCGTCTGCTTGCCGACCGGCACCTCGCCCTCGATCTGGGCGTTGCGGCCGAAGCCCTTCGGCTTCTTCCGCACATAGGCCATCGGCGCGAGCATGCGGTCGGCGATCCAGGCGCCGAAGGGGATCCCGGCGGTCTCGCCGCCCACCACTGCCTCGATCGTCTCGTAGCCCACGTGGCGGTGGATCTTCTGCACGCCGAGGTCGCAGATCTGGTTGCGGGCGCGGGGGAAGGAGATGATCTTGCGGCAGTCGATGTAGACGGGGCTCTTCCAGCCGCTCGTGAAGGTGTAGGGCTCCTCCGGGCGGAAGTTCACCGCCTTGATCTCGAGCAGGATGCGCGCAGTGGTGAGCGCGGCGTCCCGGTCCCAGTCGGAGGCATGCGTGGCGGCCATCGGGGCGATTCCTTGGGTGTAGGCGTGCCCTTTGTTCGTATCCCTGGGCGGCGGGCGCGTCCATGACGGGCGCGGCGGAGAGAGTCTGGGTGCTGGCCGACCCGAGGGCGGGGACGGCGGCGCAGGCGCTCGGCATCGCGGAGCGGCTGGGCGAGCCGTTCCGGACCGTCCCGCTCGGCTGGGGCCCGCTGGCGCGGCTGCCGCTGCCGGTGCCGACCCTGGCGGGGCTGACGGACGAGGCGCGGGGCGGCTTC
>NZ_JAKJIB010000385.1 GCF_021864505.1 Falsiroseomonas oryziterrae | reverse complement strand
GCCCGTGCAGCCGCAGCCGGCCGCGCTGCCCTCGGCGGCCAACATCCGCACCGCCCTCGCCTCCGCGCTGCCGCCCGTGGCGTGCTCGCTGGTCAGCGGCACGGTGGCGCAGGACCGCGCCACGCTGCGGGGCGTCGTCGGGCGCGGGACGCCGGACCAGGCGCTGCGGAACGCGGTGGCGAATGCCGCAGGCGCCTTCCCGCGCGACCTACGCCTCAACACCTTTGACGGACCGTTCTGCGCCGCGCTCGACACGCTGCGGCCCTTCACTCAGCCGTTCGGCTCGGCGGGCGCGCTGCAGGTGGCGCTCGCCAACAACGCGACGCGGCTGCGCGACGGCGAATTGGTGACGGTGCAGATCAACGGGCCGGACTTCCCGGCCTATCTGCAGGTCACCTTCCTCGTGCACGACGGCACGCTGGCGCATCTGCACCCGACGCCGACGGACCCGTCCCGGCTGCTGCCGGCCGGCGCAGTGCTGCGCCTCGGTGACCCGGCGCTCGGCGGCCCGGCCTGGGCCGTCAGCCCGCCCTTCGGCAGCGACCTGATCATCGCCGTCGCCTCCTCGGCGCCGATCTTCGATCGGCCGCGGCCCGACGACGAGGACATGAACGCCTATCTGCGCGACCTGCGCGTCGCGCTCGAGAATGCGCGGCGCCGCGGCGTGCGGCTGGCGGTGGATGCATGGGCGCTCGATACCGTCGCGCGGTGACGCGCGCGGCCATCAGGGCGCGGTGACGCGCGCGGCCAGCAGGGCGCGGTGACGCGCGTGGTTAGCAGGGCGCAGTGACGCGCGCGGCCACAAAGGCGCAGCAGCGTCGCTGAACGCAAGACGGGCCGGCGTCGCCGCCGGCCCGTTGCAATCCTGCCCGAGCGGCCGGCGCGCGAGGCGCCGGCCAGCCGAATCAGACGTTCGCCTTCATCAGCGTCAGATCGTAGGACACCTTCGTGCCGTCCTTCGTGCCGAGCGCTTCGTCGACGATCTTCGGCGTGATCTCGATATGGGAGAAGTTCAGGGAGAGGCTCTCGCTGCCCTTCCCCATGCCGCTCCCGCTGAAGGAGTAGCCGGAAATGCCGCAATCCTTCAGCTTGATGATCAGGTAGGCGGCCTGCTCGTTGCCGGACGTCGTGGTGAAGTGGATCTCCACGGCGGTGTTGAGCTTGCCCGCGACCGACTCTTCGAACAGCTTGGAGGAGGAGGCGGGGTCCCACTCCTTCGACACCGTGATCTCGCTGATCGAGGGCTCGCTCGCCTCGCGGTTGGCGCCCTTGCCCTTCGAAGAGGCCAGACCGCGGCCCGCGCCCATCTGGACGCTGCCGAGCGTGATCCAGTCCGCCCAGCCCTTGGTGGTGGCGTCACCTTTGATGGTGCTGCCGTACTTCATGTAGATCGACATCGGATCGCTCCTTTCCTGCCTGCCCCCAGACCTCTCACGCAGCCTCTACCGTGTAGGTGAAGCCGCCATCCGGCGCGAGGCCGACCCGGATGCCACCCACCTGGCGGCCTTCCGCCAGATGGGCGAGCACCTCCGCCGACAACTCCGGCAGGAGGGTGCGCGAGAGGATGTTCTCCACGTTGCGCGCGCCCGAGGAGGCCTCGGTGCAGCGCGACGCGATCGCTTCGACCAGCGCCGGATCCCAGGAGAAGCCGGCACGGTAGCTGTCATGCACGCGGCGCCCGATCTTTCGCAACTGCATCTCGACGATCTTGCGGATGATGTCGTCGGGCAACGGGAAGTAGGGCACCAGCGTCACCCGGCCCAGGAAGGCCGGCTTGAAGTACTTCATCAGCTCCGGCCGGATCGCGGCGGCCAGCCCATCGGCGTCGGGCATGGTTTCGGGATCGGCGGTCAGCTTCGTCATCAGGTCGGTCGCGGCGTTCGACGTCATGATGATGACGGTGTTCTTGAAGTCGATGTCGCGGCCTTCGCCGTCCTTCATGTTCCCCTTGTCGAAGACCTGGAAGAACACGTCCTGGACGCCGGGATGCGCCTTCTCCATCTCGTCGAGCAGCACGACGGAATAGGGCTTGCGGCGCACGGCTTCGGTCAGGATGCCGCCCTCGCCATAGCCGACATAGCCGGGCGGGCTGCCCATGAGGAGCGAGACCTTATGCTCCTCCTTGAACTCGGTCATGTTGATGGTCGTCAGGTTCTGCTCGCCGCCATAGAGCAGTTCGGCGAGCGTCAGCGCGGTCTCGGTCTTGCCGACGCCAGACGTGCCGACCATCAGGAAGACGCCGATCGGCTTGCGCGGGTCCGTCAGGCCCGCACGCGACGTGCGGATCGCCTGCGCGACGGCTTCCAGCGCATGTGGCTGGCCGACGACGCGGCTTTCCATCGCGTCCTTCAGGTTCAGCACGGTGCGGATCTCGTCGCCGCGCATGCGCCCGGCCGGGATGCCGGTCCAGCTCTCGACGATCTCGGCCACCGCCTGGCCGTCCACCACCGGATGCACCAGCGGGTGCTCGCCCTGCAAGGTCCGCAGCTCGCCCGTCAAGGCGGCGAGGCGCGTGCGCAGCCCGTCCTTGTCGCGGGTGTCGTCCGGGTTCTCGACCGCGCCGCGGATCTCGGCGATCTCGGCGGCGAGCGTCTTCTCCTGCGCCCAGCGCGCGTCGAGCTCGGCGAGCTCGCCCTCGTTCTTGGTCTTCTCGGCCAGCAGCTCGTCGCGGCGGGCGGCGAAGTCGGCGCCAGCCGACATCTCGCGCGCGACGATGCCGAGTTCGGTGTCGATCAGCTCGACGCGGCGGCGCCGGTCCTCGATCGCGGCCGGGATCGCCGCCTGGCTCATGGCCACGCGCGCGCAGGCGGTGTCGATCAGGCTGACCGCCTTGTCGGGCAGCTGGCGCGAAGGGATGTAGCGGGCCGAAAGGCGCACCGCCTCGCTCACCGCCTCGTCCAGGATGCGGACGGAGTGGTGCTTCTCGAGCGTGCCGACCAGGCCGCGGATCATCGCGATGGCGATCGGGATGGACGGCTCCTCGACCTTCACCACCTGGAAGCGGCGGGTCAGGGCGGCGTCCTTCTCGAAGTACTTCTTGTATTCGGCCCAGGTGGTGGCCGCGACGGTGCGCAGCTCGCCGCGCGCCAGCGCGGGCTTCAGCAGGTTCGCCGCGTCGTTCTGGCCCTGCTGGCCGCCGGCGCCGATCAGCGTGTGCGCCTCGTCGATGAAGAGGATGATCGGCTTCGGGCTCGCCTTCACCTCGTCGATGACGGATTTGAGGCGGTTCTCGAACTCGCCCTTCACGCCGGCGCCGGCCTGCAGCAGGCCGAGGTCCAGCGTGCGGAGCACGACGCCCTGCAGCGCGGGCGGCACGTCGCCCGAGGCGATCTTGATCGCGAGGCCTTCGACGACCGCCGTCTTGCCCACGCCGGCCTCGCCGGTGAGGATCGGGTTGTTCTGGCGGCGCCGGGTCAGGATGTCGATGACCTGCCGGATCTCGCCGTCACGGCCGAGGATCGGGTCGATCTTCCCCGCCTTGGCGCGCGCCGTGAGGTCGGTGGTGAACTGGTCGAGCGCGGTGGTGCCGCGCGGCGCGCCGTCGCCGCCGGCCGCCGCGGCCTCCGAGCCCGCAGCGGCGGCGGC
>NZ_JAKJIB010000384.1 GCF_021864505.1 Falsiroseomonas oryziterrae | reverse complement strand
ATGTGCTCTTCCGATCAGCCCTGCCAGGCGGCTGCCGATTCCACCCGCGCTGCCCGCGTGCGCGCTTGGTTGCCGCCCGCGTCGCCGACACGGTGGCGGCGGCCGGCACGCGGCTGCCGCGCGCCTGCGTGCAGGACGATCCGGCGCTGTCGCCGGTCGGCGGCACCGCCCAGGCGGTCGCCTGCCACTTCCCCGACGAGGAATGAGGACCACGCCATGACCGTCACGCGCGAGCAGAACTATGTCGGCGTCTTCGACGGCCAGGTCGGCTACGGCGCGCGTCCGGCGGTGATCGTCATCGACTTCACCCTCGCCTACACCACGCCGGGCTCGCCCTTCTTCGCGGAGGGCGTGGTGCGCGCCGTGCGCGACACCGTGCCGCTGCTCGCCGCGGCGCGGGAGGCTGGCGTGCCGGTGATCCACACGCGCGTGGAGTACCATCCCTCCGGCGCCGATGGCGGCTGGTTCGTGCGAAAGGTGCCGGCGCTCAGGAAGATGGTGGCCGGCGAGCCGCTGGCGCAGATCGACCCGAAGGTCGCGCCTCTGCCGGAGGAGGTGGTGCTGGTGAAGCAGTATCCGAGCCCGTTCTTCGGCACGCCACTGGCGCCGATGCTGGCAGCGCTCGGGGTGGATACGCTGATCCTGGCCGGTTGCTCGACAAGCGGCTGCGTGCGGGCGGGGGCGCTGGATGGCGTGCAGCACGGCTATCGTGTCATCGTGCCGCGGGAATGCGTCGGCGACCGGCATGATGGGCCGCACGACGCCAACCTGTTCGACATCAACGCCAAGTACGGCGACGTGGTCGGCCGCGACGAGGTGATCGACTATCTCCGCGGGCTTCGCGCGGCGGCGGCGTGAGGGAGGGGCAGATGCAGGCCAGCACGACGGACGACGCGATCCGCGTCTACTGGATGACCGGCTGCTCCTCCTGCCTGCGCACCAAGGAGTTCCTGCAGAAGCACGGCGTCCCCTTCCTGTCGCGCAACGTGCTGGAGGACGAAGCGGCTTATGCCGAGCTGGAACGCTTCGGGCTGAAGCAGGTGCCGATCGTCACGCGCGGCGATGCCTGGGCGAACGGCCAGGTGCTGCGCGATGTCGCGCGGCTCTGCGGCATTCCCTATGGCGAGACTCGCATGCTGCCGGTGCCGGAGATGCGCCAGCGGCTGGACGCCGTGCTGGCCGGCGCCGCGCGGTTCCTGGCGCAGATGCCGGACGCGGCGCTGGCGCGCGAACTCCCGAACCGTCCGCGCAGCTTCGCCCAGCTCGGCTGGCACATCGCGAACATCGCGGATGCGTTTCTGGAGCACGAGGACGGCATCCCACTGACCTTCGACAGCTACATGCGGATCCCGACCGAGGCACAGAGCGGCCGGGCCGAGCTGGTCGCCTATTGCGAGGAGATGCGCGTGCGCCTTGCGGCGTGGTTCGACGGCCCGGGCCAGAGCTGCGACTGGTCGCGGCGCGCCGACGTCTACTACGGCGAGCAGACCATGCACGAGTTCCTGGAGCGCACCGTCTGGCACGCCGGCCAGCATGTGCGGCAGTTGATGTGGGTGCTGGAGGGGCTCGGGATCGCGCCGGATGGTCCGCTCGGCCGCGAGACCTTCGAGGGGCTGCCCATGCCGGAGAAGGTGTGGGACGAGGCCGACCCCGCGAAGCTGCGGCGCGCCTCATAGAGAACTCGCCGCCGGGACAGGCGGAAGGCTGCACTACAGCGGATTGCCCTGCCCGCCCGCCACGGCCTGCCGGACCTCGTAGCGCGCGCCCCAGCCCTCGCCGCGCACCCAGCCGAGCAGGCTCTCACGCCTGGGCGAAGCGCCATCCAGCGCGCAGGTGCTGCGCCAGGCGAGCGCAAGCATGCAGGACAGCACGGGCACGCCGTCGTGGAAGGGCGTGCGGCGGATCGGCAGCAGCGTCGGCATGCCGGTGCCGAGCATGGCGATCGCATCGAGACCGGTGGGGTCGAGCGCCAGCAGCGCCTGGTGCGCGCCCTCGCCGCTCATCGCGTAGATCGGGTGGAACGCGCCGTCCCTGGCGGCAGAGCCGGAGACCCGCGTCACCTCGAAGCCGAGCGCGGTGAAATACGCGATGCCGGCCTGCGTGAGGTCCTGCGGGTAGGGGCTGACGAGGCCGATGCGTCGCGCACCGAGCGCGTGGAAGGCGTCGCGCACGGCATGGCCCGCGGTGACGAAGGCGACGCCGCGCGCGGCGGCGATGCGCGCGACCGCGGCGTCCTCCTCCGCCACGCCCGCGAAATAGGACGCGCCGGTGCAGGCGAAGGCGATCGCGCCGACCGGCGCATTCGCGAACTGCTCCGACCATGTCTCGAGCGAGGCGAGGTAGTCGAGCAGGCGCGCGACGATGGTCGGCTTCGGGGAGGTCATGCGGGCATTCAGCATGGCGATGCCGGGCGGCAGCAGCGCCATCAGTTCCGGCTCCACCGTGGTGTTCGCCTGCGGCGTCAGCACGCCGAGAAGCCCGCGCGGGGCGTACTCCACCGCCATCGCTCCACTCCCCTCCGCCACGCGGCGAGGCTAGCGACGGGGCCTGCAGGCGTCCATTCAGTGCGGCAGGAGCGCGGCTGCCCGCGCGGCGAGCGCGGCGGCATCGATCGGCTTGCGCAGCAGCGCGAAGGGGCCGTTGCGCAACGCCTCGGCCAGGGCCGCCTCGGCGGCGGCGCCATCGCCGACAAGGCCGGTGAGCAGCACCGCCGGCAGGCCAGGGCGCAGGCGCCGGGCGGCACGGATCAGCGCAAGCCCGTTCATCCCGGGCATGGCGAGGTCGGTGATCAGGACGTCGGGCGCCTCGTCCTGCAACAACTCCAGCGCCGCCTCCCCGCCGGGCGCCTGGCGCACGTCCCAGCCGCGCTCCGCGAGCTCGGCGGCCAGGATTTCGCGGACGAGCGGCTCGTCGTCGACGATCAGCGCGCAAGGCGGGCGGGCCGCCGATGCCTCCATGTCCTCCGCAACAGGGACCTGCTGCGGCAGACCGTCGCCGCGCGGCAGCCAGAGCGTCACCGTCGTGCCGAGCCCGGGCGCGCTCTCGATCGCCAGCGCGCCGCCCGACTGCTCCGCGAAGCCGCGCGCCATCGCGAGGCCGAGCCCTGTCCCCTTCCCCGGGGGCTTGGTGGTGAAGAAGGGCTCGGTCGCCCGCGCCAGCGTGGCCGCGTCCATCCCCGCCCCGGTGTCCGCGACGGCAAGCCGCAGGTACTCGCCGGGCGCCAGCCCGGCGGGATGGCCGGACGCGTCCACGACCTCGTGCTGCGCGCTCAGCGTCAGCACGCCTCCGCCGCCGTCGTCGTCCATCGCGTCGCGCGCGTTGGTCGCGAGATTGAGCAGCACCGTCTCGAGCTGGCCCTTGTCGGCGCGCAGCGACGGCAGGCCGGGCGCGACCTCGGTGCGGACCTCGATGTCGGCGCCCAGCGTATGCCCGAGCACCTCCTGGAGGTCCGAGAGCAGCGCGGCGGCGTCGACATCCGCGGCGCGGAGCTCCCCCTGGCGCGCGAAGGCGAGCAGGCGACGCGCGACGGATGCGCCGCGCTCGGCCGCCTCCAGCACCATGCCGGCCAGGCGCGCGACCTGCTCGGCGTCCTGCGGCC
>NZ_JAKJIB010000383.1 GCF_021864505.1 Falsiroseomonas oryziterrae | reverse complement strand
AGAGCTGCTTGCGGTGCTGGAGGCGAGCGGCGACCTCGTCGTGGTCGCCGACGCCGACTGGCGCATCACCTTCGTCAACACCCGCGCCGCGGTCGCGCTGGGCGGTGGCGATGACCTCATCGGACGCCCTTGGCGCGATGCCCTGCCGCAACTGTCGGGACCCATCCAGCGGGCCTGCGAACTGGCGATGCTGGCGCGCTGCCGTGCGGAGGCGGAGGCCGACCTTCCCGGCGGCCGCCGCGTCCATGCCGAGAGCCATCCGCGGGAGGATGGCGGCATCGTCGTCTTCCTCCGCGACGTGACGGAGGCGCGCGCCGCCGCGGCCCGCATCGCCGAGAGCGAGGCGCGGCTGCGCATGGCGGTCGAGGCCACCGGCCTCGGCACCTGGGATGAGGACCTCGTGACTGGCGAGGAGGTCTGGAACGAACGCGCCTTCTCGATCCTCGGCCTGAGTTCGGCCGCGCAGCGCATCACCCCGGAGAGCTGGAAGCGCCTGGTCCATCCAGACGACCTGCCGCGTGTCTCCGCCGCGCGGGATGCGGCGCTCGCCGACGGCACGCTGTATCGCTGCGAGCACCGCGTCATCCGCGCTGATGGCGAGGTGCGCTGGGTGGAACCGTTGGGTCGCTTCCTGCGGGACGCCAACGGGCGTGTCGTGCGGTTCGTCGGGGTCTTCTCGGACGTGACGGACCGCAAGGCGGCGGAGGCGGCGCTGGCGGAGAGCGAGGCGCGGCTGCGCCGCGTCCTCGACAGCCTTTTCGTCTTCGTCGGCGTGCTGACGCCGGAAGGCACCGTGCTCGAGGTGAACCGCGCGCCGCTCGAGGCCGCCCGGCTGTCTCTCGCTGAGGTCCGCGGCAGGCCGTTCTGGGAGTGTGCCTGGTGGACGAAGGATGCCGTCGTGCATGCCCGCATCCGCCACGCCTGCGCGCGAGCGGCGAAGGGCGATTCGTCGCGCTTCGACGTCGTGCTGTTCGGCCGCGACGGGCAGCGGCTCGCAATCGACTTCCAGATCGCGCCGCTCCGCGATGCGGAGGGGCGGATCACGCACCTGATCTCCTGCGCCACCGACATCACCGCACGCTCGGCGGCGGAGGCGGCGCTCGCCGAGAGCGAGGGGCGTCTGCGCATGGCGCAGGAAGCCGGGGAGATCGGCGTCTTCGAACTCGTCATGCCCGGGCCGGCGCATTGGTCGCCGACGATGTTCCGGCTCTACGGCCTCGACCCCGCTGAGCGCGGCCCCTGGATGGAGGAAGCCGAGCAGCTCGGCTTCCTGGTGGCCGAGGAGCGCGCCCAGCACGCGGTGCGGCGCCTGGCCATGCAGTCGGACCCGGCGCAGACCCGCTTCGCATTCGAATACCGCATCCGCCGCGCCGACACCGGGGAGGTCCGCTGGATCGCCTCGCGCGGGGAGGTGGTGCGCGACGCGGCCGGCCGGGCGCGGATCGTCCGCGGGATCAACCAGGACGTGACCGACCGGCGCCGCGCCGAGGAGCGCCAGATGCTGCTGGCGCGCGAGGTGGACCACCGCGCCAAGAACGCGCTCGCGGTCGTGCAGGCCATCGTCGCCCTGACGCGGGATGCCGATCCGGCGCGGTTCCGCACGGCGGTGATCGGGCGCATCGCGGCCATGGCGCGCGCCCATACGCTGCTGGCGCGCGAGGGATGGAGTGCGGCGGAACTGCGGGAGATCGTGGAAGCCGAGGTCGCGCCCCATGTCGCGGGCGCGCCGGGCGCACCCGACCGCATGTCGCTCCGGGGCCCCGCCGTCGCGCTGCAGCCCGACGCGGCGCAGCCGCTCGCGATGGCGATGCACGAGCTCGCCACGAACGCCGCGAAGTACGGCGCCCTGTCGCGCCCGGAAGGCAGGGTGAGCATCGCCTGGGAGGCGACGCCGGCCGCCGGGCTGGTGCTGCGCTGGACCGAGCGGGGCGGGCCGGAACTCGATGGCCCGCCGGCCAGGCGGGGCTTCGGATCCTCCGTTATCCGCAACACCGTCGAGCGGCAGCTCGGCGGCGCAGTCAGCTTCTTCTGGCAGCGCGAGGGGCTGGAATGCACGCTGAGGCTGCCGCCGGCGCAGCTGCGCTGGCCGGCAGCCGGTCAGCCGCGCTCGTAGATCAGCCGCGCGCGCACCGTGCCGGGCAGGGCGCGCAGCTCGCCCAGGATCGCCTCCGCCTCGGCCCGCGCCTCCACGCTCTCGACCACCACGTAACCGAGCTCGGAATCCGTCTGGTAGTACTGCGCGGCGATGTTGAGGCCCCGCCGGCCGAAGCTCTCGTTGATGCGGGAGAGGATGCCCGGCGCGTCGCGGTGCAGGTGCGTCCAGCGCGCGCCGGTCGGCCGCGCGGGCAGCTGCACCTGGGGCAGGTTGACGGCGCCGAGCGTCGCGCCGGTGTCGCTGTAGTCCACCAGCTTCCGCGCGACCTCCACGCCGATGCGGTCCTGCGCCTCCGCCGTGCTGCCGCCGATATGCGGCGTCAGGATCACGTTGGGCAGTCCCTGCAGCGGCGAGGTGAAGGCCTCCCCGTTGCGCTTCGGCTCCACCGGGAAGACGTCGAGCGCGGCGCCCAGGATGCGCCGCGCGCGCAGCGCCTCGGCCAGCGCGTCCACGTCCACCACCGTGCCGCGGGCGTTGTTGATCAGCACCGCGGAGGGCTTCATGAGGGCGAGCTCCGCCGCGCCGATCATGCCGATCGTCTCCGGCGTCTCCGGCACGTGCAGCGTGACGACATCGGCCTCGCGCAGCAGCTCGCCGAGGCTCGCCGCCTGCTGGGCATTGCCATGCGGCAGCTTGGCGGTGTGGTCGTAGTACATCACGCGCATGCCGAAGGCCTCGGCGAGGACCGAAAGCTGGCTCCCGATGTTGCCGTAGCCGACGATGCCAAGCGTCTTGCCGCGCATCTCCCAGGAATTCGCCGCCGACTTGTCCCAGCCGCCGGCATGCGCCGCGACCGACTTGTCGACGATGCCGCGCATCAGCATCACGGCCTCGGCCAGCGTCAGCTCGGCGACCGATCGGGTGTTCGAGAACGGGGCGTTGAACACCGCGACCCCGCGCCGCGCCGCCGCCTGCAGGTCCACCTGGTTGGTGCCGATGCAGAAGCAGCCGATCGCGATCAGGCGGTCGGCCGCCTCCAGCACCTCTTCCGTCACCTCGGTGCGGGAGCGGATGCCGAGGATGTGGACCCCCTTCACCGCCTCGATCAGCGCCTGGCCTTCCAGCGCCTTCTTCTCGCGCTGGATGGTCGCGTAGTCGGCGTTGCCGAACAGCTCCACCGCGCTGTCCGCGATGCCTTCCAGCAGCAGGATGCGGATGCGGTCCTTGGGGAGCGAGATGCGGTCGTTCATGCGATCGTGATCCGGGGAGGGGCGCGGTTCTGCCCGCCCGCGCCCCCGTCGGCAAGGCCACAGGCTTGACCCGACCGCCGCAAAGATTACTTGTCTGTCATCATGAGCAACCGAGCCAAGACCCGTCCCGAGTCCGGCGCCCGGCCCGAGCCGTCCTGCGCGGACCGCCGCCGGCTCATGCGGGCGCGTGCGGCGCTGCGCGAGCTGGCCGGCGCCGACCC
>NZ_JAKJIB010000382.1 GCF_021864505.1 Falsiroseomonas oryziterrae | reverse complement strand
CGAGCCGCCCGAGAGCCTCGCCGAGGCCGCCGCCAGCCTCTTCGCGTTCGCCGAGACGCGCAGCCCGCGCGAGGCCCGGCTCCGCGTCCTGCCGCCCGGCCCGGGCCGCGGGCCCTCGCCGGTGGTGGAGATCGTCACCGACGACATGCCGTTCCTGGTGGACAGCGCGCTGGCGGCGCTCGCGCTGCGCGGGCGCACCGTGCGTCAGCTGCTGCACCCGATCGTACCCGTCAGGCGCGACGACGAGGGGCGTCTGACCGCCATCGCGGAGGACGGCCAGCGCGAGAGCATGATGCGCATCACGCTCGCGCCCGGTGCCGCCATGACGGTCGGCGCCGGGCCCGCCGCCGCGCCGGACGACCTCGCCGCGCTGGAAGCCGCGCTGTCGCGCGCCATGGACGACGTCCGCCTCGCCGTGACCGATTTCCGCCCGATGGTCGCGCGGCTGCACGAGGCGGAGTCCGAGGTCGGCGGCGAGGAGCCCGCGGCCTTCCTGCGCTGGCTGGCCGAGGAGAATTTCGTGCTGCTCGGCCACCGCCGGCTTGAGCTGCAGGAGGACGGCACCGCGACCGTGGTCGAGGCCGAGAATCTCGGCCTGCTCCGCGACGCCGGCCTGCCGGTCTTCGACGCGCTGCGCGACCTGCCGGCGCTGCCGCCGGCGGTGCGCGCCGCGCTCGCGCGGCTCGAGCCCGTCAGCATCGCCAAGGCGAACATCCGCGCCACCGTCCACCGGCCGCAGCATGCGGACGTGATCATCACGCGCATCCGCGACGCGGCGGGGCGCCTCACCGGCGGGC
The DNA here is from genome assembly GCF_021864505.1 of Falsiroseomonas oryziterrae. Lineage (GTDB taxonomy): Bacteria > Pseudomonadota > Alphaproteobacteria > Acetobacterales > Acetobacteraceae > Falsiroseomonas > Falsiroseomonas oryziterrae. The sequence goes on along the minus strand of NZ_JAKJIB010000382.1, from coordinate 2,825 downwards.
GGCTCTTCCTCGGGCTCTTCGCGGCGGCGGCCTACAACCGCAACCCGCGCTCCATCCCGCTGCTACGCGAGAAGGTGCTGCGCATCCTGGCCCGCGCCGGCGTGGACCCGGAGGCGCATGACGGCCGGGCGTTGCGGAACATCCTCGACACCTGGCCGCGCGACGAGCTGTTCCAGGCCCCGGACGACGCCATCCTGCAGGGCTGCCGCGTCGCGCTCGACCTCTCCATCCGGCCGCGCGCCGCGCTGGTGCTGCGCCGCGATCCCTTCGAGCGCTTCGTCTCCGCCATCGCCTGGCTGCCGCGCGACAGCTTCGACACCGCGATGCGCGAGCGGATCGGCGGGCTGATCGCACGGGCCTTCGCCGGCCGCCTCTCGGCCTTCTACACGCTGCTGGGCGACGCGCCGCTGGCCCGTGTCCACTACGTGATCGGGACCACGCCCGGCGCCGTGCCGGCGGTGGACGACGCCGCGCTGGAAGCGGCGGTCGCGCAGGCCGCGCGAGGCTTCCGCGAACGGCTGGAGGAGGCGCTGGCGGCGCAGCTCGGGGAAGCGGCCGCGGCGCCGCTCCTCGGCACCTGGCGCGAGGCCTTCCCGCGCGCCTACCGCGAGACCGAGACGGCAGCGCAGGGCGTCGCCGACCTCATGCTTGCGCGGCGCGCCGCGGAGAGCGGCGGGATCGCCACCGCGCTGTCCCGCCCGCCAGGCGCCGATGCGCGCACGCTCGTGCTGCGGCTGGCCAATCCCGGCGGACCGCTGCCGCTGTCGGACGCGCTGCCGCTCTTCGCCAGCCTCGACCTGCGCGCCATCGAGGAAACCCCCTACCGGCTCGCCCCGCGCGGCCTTCCGCCGGTCGTGCTGCACGTCTTCACGCTGGAATCGGGCGCGCCCTGCGAGGAAGCCCGCTTCACCCCGCTGCTGGAGGCGCTGGCCGCGCTGCAGGACGGCCGGGCCGAGGCCGACGGCTTCAACCGCCTCGTGCTGCGCGCCGGCCTCACCTGGCGCGAATGCTGGCTGCTGCGCGCGATGTTCCGCTGGCTGAAGCAGGTCGGCTTCGGCTTCGCGCAGGAAAGCGTGGAGACGGCGCTGGCCGCGCACCCCGACGCCGCGCGCCTGCTGGTCATGCTGTTCGACGCCCGCTTCGACCCGCAGGGCGACCGCGCGACGGAGACCTCGCTCGATGCGCAGTGGCGCGCGCTGCTCGACGGCGTCGCCAACCCGGACGAGGACCGCATCCTGTCGCGGCTGCGCACGCTGCTCGACGCGATGCTCCGCACCAACTTCTTCCAGCGAAAGGACTACCTGGCCTTCAAGCTGGACAGCGCGCGCGCCGGCGAGATGCCGCTGCCGCGGCCCTGGCGCGAGATCTTCGTCCACTCCGCGCGCATGGAAGGCACGCATCTGCGCGCCGGCCCCGTCGCGCGCGGCGGGATCCGCTGGTCGGACCGGCGCGAGGATTTCCGCACCGAGATCCTCGGGCTGATGAAGGCGCAGCGGCTGAAGAACGTCATCATCGTGCCGACCGGCGCCAAGGGCGGATTCATCCTCAAGCACCCGCCGCCCGCGACCGACCGCGAGGCCTTCATGGCGGAGGGCATCGCCTGCTACCGCACGCTGGTGCGCGGCATGCTCGACCTCACCGACAACCTCGAGGGCGAGCGCGTCGTCACGCCACCCGACGTGGTGCGCCGCGACGGCGACGACCCCTACAGCGTCGCCGCCGCCGACAAGGGCACCGCGACCTTCTCCGACATCGCCAACGGCCTCTCGGCCGAATACGGCTTCTGGCTTGGCGACGCCTTCGCCTCCGGCGGCTCCGCGGGCTACGACCACAAGGCGATGGGCATCACCGCGCGCGGCGCCTGGGTGATGATCGACCGCCACTTCCAGGAGACGCTCGGCCGATCCGTCCAGGACGCGCCCTTCACCTGCGCCGGCGTCGGCGACATGTCCGGCGACGTCTTCGGCAACGGGCTGCTGGTGTCGCGGTGGACGAAGCTGGTCGCCGCCTTCGACCACCGCCACATCTTCCTCGACCCCGATCCCGATCCGGAGGTTTCGTACCGCGAGCGGGAGCGACTGTTCCGCCTGCCGCGCTCCTCCTGGGCCGATTACGACGCGCGGCTGCTCTCGCCCGGCGGCGCCGTGCTGCCGCGCAACGCCAAGTCGCTGCCGCTGTCGGAGCAGGCGCGCGCGCTGCTCGGCATCGAGGCGGAGCGCGCCGAGCCCGCCGCGATCATGCGGGCGATCCTGAAGCTGCCCGTCGACCTGCTCTACTTCGGGGGTATCGGCACCTATGTGAAATCCAGCACCGAAAGCCAGGCGGAAGCCGGCGACCGCGCCAACGACGCGATCCGCGTGGACGGTCGCGACATCCGCGCCCGCGTGGTGGGCGAGGGCGCCAATCTCGGCGTGACGCAGGCCGGGCGGATTGAGGCGGCGCGGCTCGGCGCCGCCGGCGCGGGCGCGCGGATCAACACCGACGCGCTCGACAACAGCGCGGGCGTCAGCACCTCCGACCACGAGGTGAACATCAAGATCCTGCTCGCCGAGGCCGAGCGGGACGGCGCGCTCACCCGTCGCCAGCGCGACGAGCTGCTGGCAGGCATGACCGACGAGGTCGCGCGGCTGGTGCTCGCCGACAACCACGCCCAGTCGCTCGCCGTCAGCCTCGAGATGCTGCGTGCGACGGACGAGCTTGCGGCGCATGGCGCGCTGATGACGCGGCTCGAAGCCGCCGGGCTGCTCGACCGCGCGGTGGCCGGGCTGCCGGACGAGGCCGCGCTGCGCGGGCGCGCCGCCGCGGGCGAAGGGCTGACGCGCCCC
>NZ_JAKJIB010000381.1 GCF_021864505.1 Falsiroseomonas oryziterrae | reverse complement strand
TCGGATCTGGCAGTTGCGCCGTGCCGCGCCCGACATCGGGCTGGGCCGACGGCGCCTGCGCGCCCTGCCCGCCCGGCACGCCGCGGTCCGGGTTCGTCGCGCCCTGGGCGGTGGCGGGGCCGCCGCCGGTCATGGTCTGCCCGGCAGTGCCCTGGCCCGGCCCCATCGTCTGCGGCGAGCCCGCTGGCTGACCCGATGGCGTGCCAGTGGTGGAAAGATTCTGGCCGCCGCCCGGCGCGCCGGTCGTGCGCTGTCCAGGCTGCACGGTCGCACCCATGCCCGGCGCATCTCCGGCCCGGCTGCCCGGCGGCATCGCGCTCGGGTTCACCTGCTGGGCGCTGGTGCCGGGCGCGTTGTTGGCGGCGCCGCCCTGGGGGCTCTGCGCGGCCGCCGGATGGCTCAGGCCAAGCGCCGCCGCGATCGCGGCCGCGATCGTCAGTTCCCGCGTCGTCATTGTCGTGTTCCTTCCGTCTCCGCCGTGTCGGATGCGGTCCCGATGGCGGCTTCAACGGAGGCGACGGCCGGATGTTCGTCGCGGCGGCGCGACGACGGCTCACAGGGGCGCGAGCGGAACGGCTTGCAGGGACGTCAGGGAGCGGACAGGGCGCGGGCCAGGGCGGCGTTGGTGAAGCGCGGGTCGTGGGTGACTTCCGCGCCGACCCAGGGCGGCAAAGGCGGGTCCACTTCCTCGGCGTCCAGTTCGACCTCGGCCAACACCAGGCCCTTCAGCGCGGCGGGCGCGTCGAACTCGTCCACCGTCCAGATATGGCCCTCATGCTCGATCTCCCACCGCGTCTTGGACAGGACGGCGAGCGGCGAGAGGGTCAGCATCCGCTCGGCATCGGCGACCGGCACCGGATACTCGAACTCGGCGCGGACCTTGGCCCCCGGCCCCTTCACCGTGAGCATGGCCTCCGCCCCGGCGAGCCGGACGCGCACGCTGGGCAGGTCGGGGCCGCCGGCCGCCAGGTAGCCCTGCCGCATCGGCGTGCCGGGGCCACGCACCGCCGCGCGCCAGGCCTCGCTCGCGACCAGGAACTTCCGTTCGATCTCGATGCCCATCGACCTCTCCCAGCGCGCTCGACGTAATCCGAGGGCGCGCCCACATTGGCGTCATGAACCTGCTCGTCCCGACCCCGGTGCTGTTCTACCCGCAGAAGCGCGCCGCGGTCCCCTCCGGCCAGAAGCTGAAGGTGGTCTCGCCCTTCGAGCCGAACGGCGACCAGCCGGCCGCCATCGCCCAGCTGGTGGAAGGGCTGCGGCAGGACGAACGCGACCAGGTGCTGCTCGGCGTCACCGGATCCGGCAAGACCTTCACCATGGCGAAGGTGATCGAGGCGGTGCAGCGCCCGACCCTGATCCTCGCGCCGAACAAGACGCTCGCCGCGCAGCTCTACGGCGAGATGAAGAGCTTCTTCCCGGAGAACGCGGTCGAGTACTTCGTCAGCTACTACGACTACTACCAGCCGGAAGCCTACGTCCCGCGCACCGACACCTATATCGAGAAGGACGCGCAGATCAACGAGCAGATCGACCGCATGCGCCACAGCGCGACGCAGATGCTGCTGGAACGGTCGGACGTGATCATCGTCGCCTCCGTCTCCTGCATCTACGGCATCGGCTCGGTTGAGAACTACAGCCGCATGGTGGTGAAGCTCGAGCGTGGCGGGCGGATCGACCGCGACGTGCTCATCAAGGGGCTAGTCGAGCAGCAATACCGGCGCAACGACGCCGCCTTCCAGCGCGGCACTTTCCGCATCCGCGGCGAGACGGTCGACATCTGGCCAAGCCACCTGGAGGATCGCGCCTGGCGCGTCAGCCTGTTCGGCGACGAGGTGGACGGATTGCGGGAATTCGACCCGCTGACCGGCGAGATCGCGGGCGAGCTGGAGCGCGTCAGCATCTACGCGAACAGCCACTACATCACGCCGCGCCCGACGCTGCAGCAGGCGATCCGCGACATCAAGGTGGAGCTGAAGCAGCAGCTCGAAGTGCTCCATCAACAAGGCAAGCTGCTGGAGGCACAGCGGCTGGAGCAGCGGACGACCTTCGACATCGAGATGCTGGAGACGACGGGCAGCTGCAAGGGCATCGAGAACTACAGCCGCTACCTGACGGGACGTAAGCCCGGCGAGCCGCCGCCGACGCTGTTCGAATACCTGCCGGAGAACGCGCTGCTGATCGTCGACGAGAGCCACGTCACCGTGCCGCAGATCGGCGGCATGTATCGCGGCGACTATGCGCGGAAGTCGATCCTGAGCGAGTTCGGCTTCCGCCTGCCCTCCTGCACCGACAACCGGCCGCTGAAGTTCGAGGAGTGGGACGCCTATCGCCCGCACACGCTCTTCGTCAGCGCGACGCCAGGGCCGTGGGAGATGGAGCGCACGGGCGGCACCTTCGCCGAACAGGTGATCCGCCCGACCGGCCTGGTGGACCCCGTCACCGAGATCCGCCCCGTCGAGGGCCAGGTGGACGACCTGCTCGCCGAATGCCGGGCGGTCGCGCAGAAGGGCGGGCGCGTGCTGGTCACGACGCTCACCAAGCGCATGGCCGAGGACCTGACGGAATACATGACGGAGACCGGCATACGCTGCCGCTACCTCCATTCCGACGTGGACACGCTGGAGCGCATCGAGATCATCCGCGACCTGCGGAAGGGCGTCTTCGACGTGCTGATCGGGATCAACCTGCTGCGCGAGGGCCTCGACATCCCCGAATGCGCGCTGGTGGCGATCCTCGATGCCGACAAGGAAGGCTTCCTCCGCTCCACCACCAGCCTCATCCAGACGATCGGCCGCGCGGCGCGCAACGCGGAGGGGCGCGTGGTGCTCTACGCGGACACGATGACGGAAAGCCTGCGCCGCGCGCTCGAGGAGACGGCGCGACGCCGCGCCAAGCAGATCGCCTGGAACGAGGAACACGGGATCACGCCGCAGACGATCCGGCGCGACATCTCCGACGTGCTGCAGTCGGTCTATGAGCAGGACTACGTCACCGTCGAGGCGGTCGAGGGCGACGAGACGGCGCAATTCGTCGGCAAGGACATCGGCGCGGCGATCGCCGAGCTCGAGAAGAAGATGCGGGCCGCCGCAGCCGATCTGGAATTCGAGGACGCCGCGCGGCTGCGCGACGAGATCAAGCGGCTCGAATCCCTCGAACTCGGCATCCAGCCGAACCTCGCGGGACGCTCGCTCCAGGCGAGCGCGCCGGCGAACGGGAAGGGGCGCGCGAAGCAGGATTGGGCGCCGAAGCCGCTCGGACCGGGCGGCGGCGGTTACGACCCGAAGAAGGGCAAGGGCGGCCGGCGCCGGCACTGATCGCTCCTCGTTGCGCCGGCGCATACGCCATACGGATGCCCTTTCCTTGCCACAACCGGACGGTGTAGTCGGGTCCCACCGACGAACGCAGAGGGGGATTCGAATGCGGAAGGGACTGGTTGGCGGGATTGGGCGTGCGGCGCTGGCCCTGGTGCTCATCGCGCCGCTCGCGGCCTGCGACAACATGACGCGCACGCAGCAGCGCGCGCTGTCGGGCGGCGCGATCGGCGCGGCCGGCGGCGCGGCGATCGGCGTGATGACGGGCGGCTCTGCCGTGACGGGCGCGCTGATCGGCGGCGCCGGCGGTGCCGCGG
>NZ_JAKJIB010000380.1 GCF_021864505.1 Falsiroseomonas oryziterrae | reverse complement strand
GCCGGGGCGGGCGCCGGGGCGACCTGGGTCGGCGCCGGCGGCGGCGCATCCTGGGCGCAGGCGGCGAGCATCAGCACGGGGGCGAGCACCGCGAACATGGTCATGAACTTGGAAACGGCGCGCATCGGGTTCTCCACTTCGGTGTCAGGGATCGACACGTAACAATTCAACGTTAAGTTTCGGCGGAAAGTCAAACGGCTGGTTGCGAAACCGGCATGGACAAAGGAGCGAAGCAGGTGCGGGCGCCGGGGTTCGGTCTCGACTCGGAGCGCGAAGGGCTGCCGGCCGCCGCGGAGGCGCCGGTGTCACGGCGGTCCGCAATGGCGAGCGGCGCCTTCGCATTGGCCTCGGCATGGACGCTGGCGGGCTGCGCGACGCCCGCCCCCGAGCCCGTCCACCTCCCCAAGCCGCGGCCCGAGGATGAGCTCACCAGGCTGCGCGACGGCACCGGCGATCCGATGGTCGCTGGAGAGCGGCTGGATGGCGCCCTGCTCCGCCGCTTCTACGCGCGCCGCGGCTTCGAGCCCGTCTGGACGACCCGCCCGGCCCAGGCCGAGGAACTGGTCGACGCCGTGCTGCACGCCGGCGATCACGGTCTCGACCCGGAACTGTTCCAGGCCAGCCTGTTGCGCCGGCGGGAGACCTTCCCGCCGCTGCGCCGCGACCTGCTGCTGTCGCACGCCATCCTCGCCTATGCCGACGCCCTGGCCCACGGCGCCGTGCCGCCCGACCGGCGCCGCGACAGCGAGGCGCTGTCGGCCGACCGGGTGGATGTCGCGGCCGTGCTCGACGCGATCCTCGACCGTCCCGCACCGGCGGGCGCGCTGGAGTCGCTGGCGCCGCCGACGCGGGACTACCTCGCGCTGCGCCTCGCCCTGGCGCGGGCGCGCGCAGGCGACGGCGGCGGTGTCGGGGGCGGTGTCGGGGGCGGCCGGGGCAGGGCCGCGATGGCAGACCGCCTGCGCACCATCGAGGTGAATCTCGAGCGCCAGCGCTGGCTGCCGCGGCGCCTGCCCGCCGACCGCGTCTGGGTCAACGTCCCCGACCAGCGGCTGGCCTTCTTCCGCGACGACGCGCCGGTCTTCACGACGCGGGTCGTCGTGGGCGACGTCGTCGAGCGCAAGCAGAGCCCGGAATTCCGCACCAAGATCGAATCCAGCCTGCTCAACCCGCCCTGGGTCATCCCGCGCGACATCGTGGAGGCGGACATCCTGCCGCGGGCGGCACGCGAGCCGGGGTTCCTGGCGCGCCACAACATCACGCTGCTGCCCAACGGCGAGGCGGAGCAGGCGCCCGGCCCCGAATCCGGGCTTGGCCTCGTCATGTTCGAGATGCCGAACCGCTTCGACGTCTATCTCCACGACACGCCGGACAAGGCCGCCTTCGGCCGCGAGAACCGCCGCCTCAGCAATGGCTGCATCCGGGTGGAGAAGCCGCTCGAACTCGCATCCCTGCTGATGGAGAAGCCGCTCGGCGCGATCCACGAGGCGCTGGCGCCGGGCGCCACGACGCGCAAGCCGCTGCCCGAGCCGGTGCCGGTCTTCGTGGTCTACCAGACGGCCTTCGCAGGGCCGGACGGCGCGGTGCAGTTCCGCCCCGACTTCTACGACCGCGACGCCGGGATCGCGCGCGAACTGCAGCGGCACCAGCGCGCCTGACGGCGCAAGGCGGGCGCTACGCGACGCTCGCCGGATCCGTGTTCGCGCCGCACACCACGACGGCGACGCGCGCGCCCGGCGGCGGCGTCCAGGCGCCAGACGTCAGCGCCGCCAGCGCCGCCGCGCCGCCCGGTTCCGCGACTAGCCGCAGCCCCTGCCAGATCCGTCGCTGCGCGTCGCGGATCGCCTCGTCGCTCACCAGCACGGCCTCGGCGACGTGGTGCTTCGCGACCTCGAACATCACGCCGCCGACCTGCCGCGGGCCGAGGCTGTCGGCCGCGATGCCGCCGACCGGCGAGGGCACTGGGCGGCCGGCGCGCAGCGCGTCGTGCAGCGTGGGGCAGGCAGCCGGCTCCACGCTGATCACCTGCGTCGGCGTGCCCGCAAACCAGGCGGCGATGCCGCCGATCAGCCCGCCGCCGCCGGTCGCCACCAGCACATGCGTCGCCTCCGGCGCGTCCTGCTCCATCTCGCGCGCCACCGTGCCCTGGCCGGCCAGCACCTCCGCCTGGTCATAGGCGTGGACGAGCAGCGCGCCGGTCTCCGCGGCGCGCGCCTCGCTCGCCTCGCGCGCCTCGTCATAGACGGCGCCGACGCGGTGCAGCGTCGCGCCATAGCCTTCGATCCGCGACGTCTTCGCCGGCGGCGTGATGGTCGGGCAGAACACCTCCGCGCGCACGCCGAGCGCGCGCGCCGCATAGGCCACCGCCGCGCCATGGTTGCCGCCCGAGGCGGTGACGACGCCGGCCGCCGGCAGTGTCGTCGACAGCATCCGGTTGAAGGCGCCGCGCGGCTTGAAGCTCCCCGTCGCCTGCAGCAGTTCGAGCTTCAGGATCAGCGGCAGGTCGAGGCCGAGGTCGCGCCCGTGGACGCGCATCACCGGCGTCCGGCGGAGATGCGGCGCGATGCGCGCGGCGGCGGCTTCGATGTCGGCGCGGCTGGGTGTCGTCATGGGGGCGGACGCTGCCAGCCGGGGCGGATCAGGGCAACTCCGCCCTGGGCGCGTCCAACCGCTCCGCGGTGGCCAGCCAGCAGCCCGGCCGGGCCGTGTGGATGTTCACGAATGCGGTGCGCGCATCGGCCAGCGCCCGCAGCAGGGGCGCCTCCACCTCCGGCCCGCGGCAGACCTGGCCGAGGTCGTAGAGGCACATCCCCGCCGCATCGTAGCTCCGCACCGAGACGATGGTGTCCGGGCCCGTCGCGGTCGGGGCGACGACGCCTTCGGCCTCGAAGCGCGGGCAGTCGTGCGCATGCAGGAAGACGGGGCTCGGGGTCCAGTAGATGCCGTGCGGCCGCGGCAGGTCGAAGCTGCCCAGCAGCATCGCCTCGCCCGGCTCGGCGTAGCGCAGGCAGTGACGGCACGGCGCGCTGCCGGGACCGTCGGCGACGCGAGCGATCAGGGCATTGCCGCGGTCGTCGCGGCCGGTCGCGCGCCAGCGTGCGGCGGTGTCGCTCGGCAGTCCGAGGCAGCGGAAGCGCATCGCGGGACCCTCCTTCGAGACCTCCCCTCTGCACCGGCGCGATGCCCGCCGCCCTCCGCCCGTTGCGCCGGCACGCGAAATCGCACCCGGAATGGCAACACTTCACCCCTTGCCCCGTTTCTGCCATGGTCCGCCGCCTCTGGCTTGGGGTCCGAACCGGGATGCCGCTCCACGCCTCCTGCGCCGCCGAGAGCGGCGACGGGGTGCTGTTCCTGGGCCCCTCCGGGGCCGGGAAATCCGAACTGGTCCTGCGCCTCATCGGTCGCGGCTGGTCGCTCGTTGCCGATGACCAGGTGGAGCTGTCGCCGCAGGACGGGCAGGTGTTCGCCGCCCCGCCGCACGCGCTGCGCGGCCTGCTGGAGGTGCGCGGCGTCGGCCTGTTCCGCGACCTGCCCGTGGCCGCGCCGGCCACGCTCCGCCTCGTCGTGGAGCTGCTGCCGCCGGGCGAGGCGCCGCCCCGCCTGCCCGAGCCGCGCGCGTTCGACACCTGCGGCCAGGCCCTGC
>NZ_JAKJIB010000038.1 GCF_021864505.1 Falsiroseomonas oryziterrae | reverse complement strand
GCCCGACCCGACGCGCCAGCCGCCATCGCAGGTGCCGATCGCGCAGCCGCCGCTGCCGCCGGGCACGATGCAGCCGCCGCCGCTGGTCGCGCAGCCGCCCGCGCGCCAGCCTTCGGCGCAGGCCGCCATGCTCGTTCCGCCGCTGCCCGATACGCCACAGGTCGCAAGGCCGAGCAGCGGCCGCGGGCCGGCGATCGTCACCATCACACCGGACGCCAACGCGCCGTCCACCGCGCAGGCGCTGGTCACGCGCCGCCCGGGGCGCCAGGCCCTGCACGACCAGCCGGAGTTCGCCCCGGGCCCAACCGGCGGCGCGCTCAATTGCGTGGCCAGCGGCCATGCGCTGCGGCGCTACGTTGACGAGGACGGGACGGAGCGCGTGGCCGGAGACCTGCCGAACCTCGTGGTCGTGTCGACGATGTTCCGCGACATTCCCGCGGTGCATCCGGAGCACGCCGAGTGCCTCGTCGCGGTGCGTCGCCGCGATCCGCGGGAGATCCGTGTCGAGGTCCCGCCGGCCTCCCGCTAGCCCGCCAACGAAGCCCCACGCCGGTGCGGGCGCGCGGGCGGCGCGCTACCGCCCCGCCTCCATGATGGCGAGCATGTAGGTCTCGTTGCCGATGCCCGTGACGCGCGACGTCACGGCGAAGCGCGCGAGATCGAGCATCCAGAGCACGCTGCTCTGCGGGCCGCGCTTCTTGCCGCCGGTGACCGCGGCCCAGGCGCCGTCGGCCGAGATCGCGACGCCGCGCGGCTGCGACGGCCCGCCCGTCGGGTCCTCGAGCGCCAGCCGCGTCACCTCGCGTCCCGAGGCGAGTTCGACCAGCGAGAGCGTGCCGGAGGCGAAGCAGGATACGACCAGGTGCCGGCCATCGGGCGTGAAGGCGGCCACGAAGGGCCGCGTGCCGGCTTCCGGGTCGTCGGTGCCGACGCGGATTCGCGCGACCTCCTGCCGCGCCGCCACGTCGAGCAGGCTGACCGTGTTGCCGAAGGCGCCGGTCCGCATGCTCTCCCGCGCCGCGACGGCGGCGAGCCGCCCGTCGGGCGAGACCTGGATGCCGAAGCCGCCGGTCTGGATCGGCACGCGCGCGACCTCAGCACCCGCATCGCCGGCAAGCGCGGCCGTGAGGTCGATGAAGGAGACATCGTCGGTGCCGCCATTGGCGGTGAGCAGCCAGCCGGGGCCGAGCGGGCTGACCGCGATGCCGTTCGGGTTGGGGAAGCGGCCGAAGCCGGGATCGGGCGAATCGCGCACCGGCGTGCCGCCGGCGTCGCGCAGCCGGATGCGGCGCGCCACCTTGTGGAGACTGCGCTCGATCGCCGTGACCTCCGCGCCGCCATCCTCGGCGCCCGGCGCTTCGGCCGAGGAGACGAGCAGGTGGCGGCCATCAGGCGTCAGCGCCATGCCGACGGGACCGGAGGTGCCGGTCTCGACGATGCCGGCGATGGCGCCGGTCGTGCCGTCGTGGCGCGGGTCGCGCAGCGCGCGGCAGTCGAGCAGGGTGATCGTGCCGGGATGGCCGTGCTGGTAGGCGCCGGCGGCCGCGGCGCTGGCGAGGCCCGAATGGCAGACGACATAGGCATAGGCGCCATGCGGCGGCACCAGCACGGAGACCGGCTGGCCGGAGGCCGGCGCGCCGCCGACATCGGGCGTCGCGCGCGGCCGGGACAGCACCGCGCGGTCGGTGCCGTCATGCGCCTTGTCGCGCGCGGCCTCGGCGTCGATGACGGCGACGGTGTTGTCCCAGCGGCCGCTGGCGATGACGAGCGCACCGCTCATGCGGTCCTCCTTGGGCGGCGTTGCCACGCGAGCGCGGCGAGCGGCACGACGAGCGCGAGGGCCGCGCAGGCGAGCAGCCCGGCCGAGAGCGGGCGGGCGACGAAGATGGTGGGATCGCCGAGCGAGAGCGTCAGCGACTGGCGCAGCGCGCTCTCGAACAGCGGCGATAGGACGAGGCCCAGCACCATCGGCGCCATCGGCCAGTCGTAGCGCCGCATCAGCCAGCCGACCGCGCCGAAGCCGATGAGCAGCCAGCAATCCTCGATGCTGTTGGACTGCGAATAGACCCCGGCGATGCAGAGCGCGATGATCGGCGGGTAGAGCCAGGAATAGGGCACGGAGAGGAGGCGGGCGAAGACGCCGGCCAGCGGCAGGTTCATCACCAGCAGGATCAGGTTGCCGATGAGCATGGAGGCGATCAGCGCCCAGACCAGGCTGGCGTTGGTGGTGAACATCTCGGGGCCGGGACGCACGCCGAACATGATCAGCGCGCCGAGGATGACGGCCGTGGTGCCGGAGCCCGGCACGCCAAGCGAGAGCATCGGCACCAGCGCGCCCGAGGCGGCGCCGTTGTTCGACGCCTCCGGCCCCGCCACGCCCTCGATCGCGCCCTTGCCGAAGCGCGAGGGATCCTTCGCCAGCTTCTTCTCGACGATGTAGGCGACGAAGGAGGCGATGGTCGCACCTGCGGCCGGCAGCACGCCGATGACGAACCCGATGACCGAGCCGCGCGCGATCGGCCAGCGCGAGCGCTGCCAGTCCTCGCGCGTCGGCAGCACGTCCTTCACCTTGGCGACCGGGCGGGCCGCGGCGTCGTTGCAGCCCGACAGCACCTCGCCGAGGCCGAAAAGCGCGACGGTCAGCACGATGAACTCGATGCCGTCGAGCAGCCAGACCTGGCCGAAATCGTAGCGCGGGATGCCGACCTGCGGGTCGATGCCCATGGTGCCGAGGGCGAGCCCGGCGACGCCGGCGACGAGCCCCTTCAGCACCGAACTGCCGACGGCGGCAAGCGCCACGAGGCCGAGCACGACGAGCGAGAAGTATTCCGGCGGGCCGAAGGCGAGCGCCATCTTCGCCAGTGGCGGCGCGACGAGCATCAGCCCGATGGTGCCGAGCGTGCCGGCGATGAAGGAGCCGATCGCGGCGATGCCGAGCGCTGCCCCGGCGCGCCCCTGCAGCGCCATCTGATAGCCGTCGATGCTGGTCATCACGGTGGAGCTCTCGCCCGGCACCGAGATCAGGACCGAGGTCAGCGTGCCGCCATACTGGCTGCCGTAGTAGATCCCGGCGAAGAGGATCAGCGCCGAGGTGGGATCGAGCCCGAAGGTGATCGGCAGCAGCAGCGCGATGGCGGCCGCGGGCCCGATGCCGGGCAGCACGCCGACCACCTGGCCGAGCAGCACGCCGAGGAAGCACATCGCGATATGGCCGGGCGTGAGCGCCGCGGCGAAGCCCATCATCAGCTGGGAGAAGGCGTCCACCCGCTCAGCTCCCGAAGGGGCCGGCCGGCAGCGGCACCGCGAGCCAGGTGACGAAGATCAGGTGCAGCGCGGCCGAGACGCCGGCCGCGGCGAGCAGCGAGGGCAGCAGCTTCTTGCGCTCGGCCAGGACGAAGAGCGCCAGCAGCAGCAGGAAGACCGACGCGACGAATCCGATCGGCTCGAGGCCGAGCACGGCGGCGAGCGTCGCGCCGAGCACCAGCAGCGGCTTGCGGAACGCGCCCGGCGCCTCGGGCGCAGGGGAGGGGCTGAGCAGCGCCTGCACGCCGGCGGCGAGCGATAGCGCGATGAGCACGGCCCCGAAGGCGAAGGGCAGCCAGCCGGGGCCCGGCGTCTCGCGCTCCCACATCGGCATGGCCCGGGCGCCGAGCACCCAGACCACGCCCATGGCGGCGAATCCAGCCGCGAGGAGAAGGTCGCCCCAGGCGACTCGGCGGCCCACAGGGTCAGGCCGGCCGGCCGAGCAGCTCGCGGTAGAGCCGTTCCTGCCGCTCGAGGAAGGACGCGAAGTCGGCGCCGAACATCGGCGCCTCGCTGGCCACGTTCTCGCGCAGGTAGCGCTTCCACGCCTCGGTCGCGAGGACGCGCTGCATCACTTCGGTCCAGTAGGCGGCGGCGGCGTCGTTCACGCCGCGCGGCACGCCGATGCCGCGCCACATCTGGAAGTTCTCGGCGTTGATGCCCTGCTCCTTCATGGTCGGCACGTCGGGCAGGTCGGTGAAGCGGTTGTCGCGGAAGACGCCGAGCGCGCGGACGGCGCGGGACTGCAGGTGGCCCATGAACTCGAGCGGGTTGCCGATCGAGGCCTGGACATGGCCGCCGAGCAGCGCGGTCAGCGCCTCGCCGCCCGAGTTGAAGTTGACCATGTTGAGCTCGGCCCCGATGGCGCGGCCGAAGACGGTGATCGCCATCTGGTCGGTGGTGCCGCCGGTCGAGAAGTTCACGCTGCGCGGCGGCGCGCCGCGGGCATGGGCGGCGAAGGCGGCCGCCGTCTGGTGAGGGCTGTCGGCGCGGACGAAGAGCAGGAAGTCGTCCAGCATGGTGTTGGCGATCGGGCGGATCTCGGACAGCGTCCGCGCGGTCGGCACCATGATCGGCGTGATCTGGGTCGTGCCGTTGATCGCGACGATGGTGTGCGGCTCGTTGCGGCGGCTGGCGGCCACATAGGCGATGCCGACGGCGCCGCCGCCGCCGGGCCGGTTCACCGGGTTCACCGGCACCGGGACCAGCCGCTCGTCGGTGATGATCCGATGGATCACGCGGGCCATGAGGTCGGCGCCGCCGCCGACAGCGAAGGGGATCACGAACTCGACGTCCCGCGTCGGCCGCCAGGCCTGGGCGAGGGCGAGCGTGGGCAGGGCGATGGCACCGGCCCCAAGGCCGAGCGCCGCGCGACGCGTGATGGTCATGGACGTGTCTCCCTCCGGGCGTTGCCGGGAGGAGAATTGAGGAACGCAAACCTTTGCAGGTCAAGGACGCGGTGCAGGCTGAAAGCCCGCACGGGTTCGCTTGACACCACCCCGCGGCCCCCCTATTCCCCGCGGCCTGCCGTACGCGGGTGTAGCTCAGTCGGTTAGAGCGCCGGCCTGTCACGCCGGAGGTCGCGGGTTCGAGCCCCGTCACTCGCGCCACGCGGCGGCAGATTCCTCTCCTTTCTCTCGGATGCGTGCCCTGGACGTTCCAGGCTTGTTCGCGCACATCTGCGGTCGTCATCCTTCCTCGTCCGGCCCTATGGCGGAGCGGCGCCGGGGCGGCTAAGGTCCGGCCACGCTGCGGTGCGGCATGGCGGGGACCCGTGGGATGCGGGATGCCCCCCATCGGCGCAACGAGCGGCCTCGGGACGCAAGATCCCGGGTGAAGAAGGCAAGGCGAAGCAACATGACCCAGCCGCTGCTGGCAGAGTACTTCCCGATTCTCGTCTTTCTCGGGATCGCCGCGGCCATCGCCAGCGCGATGGTGGGCGGGGCGTTGCTCGCCGCGCGGCAGAAGCCGAACCCCGAGAAGCTGTCGGCCTACGAGTGCGGCTTCGAGCCCTTCGACGACACGCGCCGGCGCTTCGACGTGCGGTTCTACCTCGTCGCCATCCTCTTCATCATCTTCGACCTCGAAGTCGCCTTCCTGTTCCCCTGGGCGATCGCCCTCGGCGAGATCGGGTGGTTCGGCTTCCTCTCCATGATGGGTTTTCTCGGCGTGCTCACCGTCGGCTTCGTCTACGAGTGGCGGAAGGGCGCGCTGGACTGGGAATAGTTCTGGCTTGGAATAACGCCGGGAACGACGCCGGGAACGGCGCTTCCTGACCTCGGGCGCGGCGGGCGCCAGGGAGATCGGAATGAGTGGTACGACTGCGGCGTCGCCCGCGATCGACGCAATCGCCTGGAACCGGGAGGCGCTGCCCCCGGGGCCGGCGCAGGACGCGGTGATCAAGGGCATCACCGGCGAGATGGAAGAGAAAGGCTTCGTCGTCGCCAACCTGGACAAGGTGGTGAACTGGGCCCGCACCGGCAGCCTCTGGCCGATGACCTTCGGGCTGGCCTGCTGCGCCGTGCCGATGATCCACGCCTACATGGCGCGCTACGATCTCGACCGCTTCGGCATCATCCCGCGCGGCTCGCCGCGCCAGTCCGACGTGATGATCGTGGCCGGCACGCTGACCAACAAGATGGCGCCCGCGCTGCGCAAGGTCTACGACCAGATGAGCGAGCCGCGCTGGGTGATCTCGATGGGATCGTGCGCGAACGGCGGCGGCTACTACCACTACAGCTACAGCGTGGTGCGCGGCTGCGACCGCATCGTGCCGGTGGACATCTATGTCCCGGGCTGCCCGCCGACGGCCGAGGCGCTGGTCTACGGCATCCTGCAGCTGCAGAAGAAGATCCGCCGGACGGGGACCATCCTCCGTGGCTGAGCCGATGACGCTGGAAGACCTCGGCGCGGCGGTCGCGCAGGCCGCGGGCCCCGCGGTGCAGGAAGCCTTCGTGGAACGCGGGCAGGAGCTCGTGATCCGCGCGACGCGCCAGGGCCTGCTGCCGCTGATGGCGATGCTGCGCGACGAGCAGCGGCTCGCCTTCGAGCAGCTGATGGACCTCTGCGGCATGGACCACCCCGAGCGCGCGGAGCGCTTCGACGTGGTCTACAACCTGCTGAGCCTCGCGCATAACCGGCGCATCCGCGTGATCGTCGCGACCGACGAGCAGACGCCGGTGCCGAGCGTCGTCGGCATCTATCCCAACGCGACCTGGTACGAACGCGAGGCCTGGGACATGTACGGCATCGTCTTCGAGGGCCAGTCCGACCTGCGCCGCCTGCTGACCGACTACGGCTTCGAAGGGCATCCGCTGCGCAAGGACTTCCCGCTGACCGGCCATGTCGAGGTCCGCTACGACGAGACCCGCAAGCAGGTGGTCTATGAGCCGGTCGCGCTGACGCAGGATTTCCGCAACTTCGACTTCCTCAGCCCCTGGGAGGGCATGACCACGCTGCCCGGGGACGAGAAGGTGCATCTCACGCGCGAGCAGCGCGGCCAGCTGGAGGGTCCGCAATGAGCGGCAGCTCCGCCATGGCGTCGGAAGGCGGGCCGCTCGCGGCCCTCGCCGCCGGGACGGACGATGCGGCGCAGACGCGCACCATCGAGGTCGATTCCCACCGCATCAACTTCGGCCCGCAGCACCCCGCCGCGCATGGCGTGCTGCGCCTCATCCTCGAGATGAAGGGCGAGGTGGTGGAGCGCGCCGATCCGCATATCGGCCTGCTGCACCGCGGCACCGAGAAGCTGATGGAGTACAAGACGTATCTGCAGGCGATGCCCTACATGGATCGCCTCGACTACGTCTCGCCGATGTGCATGGAGCACAGCTTCGTCCTCGCGGTGGAGAAGCTGCTCGGCGTCGAGAAGGACATCCCGGAGCGCGCGCGCTGGATCCGGACGATGTTCGCCGAGATCACGCGCATCCTGAACCACCTGCTGAACGTCACGACCTATGCGCTCGACGTCGGCGCCATCACGCCGAGCCTCTGGGGCTTCGAGCAGCGCGAGTACCTGCTGGAGTTCTACGAGCAGGTCGGCGGCAGCCACTATCACGTGAACTACTTCCGCGCCGGCGGCGTGGCGAAGGACCTGCCGGCGGGGCTCGAGGACCGGATCGGCGCCTGGTGCCGGCAGTTCCCGAAGTTCCTCGACGAGCTCGAGGGGCTGCTGACGGAGAACCGCATCTTCAAGCAGCGGACCGTGGACATCGGCGTGATGACGGCCGAGCAGGCGATGGCCTGGGGCTTCAGCGGGCCGTGCCTGCGCGCTTCCGGCTGCGCCTGGGACCTGCGCAAGTCGCAGCCCTATGAGATGTACGACCGGCTGGAGTTCGACGTGCCGGTCGGCGTGCATGGCGACTGCTACGACCGCTACCTCGTGCGCATGCAGGAGATGCGGCAGTCGCTGCGGATGATCGAGCAGTGCCTGGCCGCCATCAGGCCGGGCCCGGTGAGGATCGCCGACAACAAGATCGTGCCGCCGAAGCGCGCCGAGATGAAGCGCTCGATGGAGGCGCTGATCCACCACTTCAAGCTCTACACCGAGGGCTACCACGTGCCCGCCGGCGCGACCTACACGGTGACCGAAGCGCCGAAGGGCGAGTTCGGCGTGTACATGGTCGCCGACGGCACGAACCGGCCGTATCGCGTGAAGATCCGTGCGCCGGGCTATGCGCATCTCCAGGCGATGGAGGTGCTGTCCAAGGGGCACATGCTGGCGGATGCGGTGGCGATCATCGGCAGCCTCGACATCGTCTTCGGGGAGATCGACCGGTGAGCGCGCCAGTGATGCAGGGCGAGCACGAGCAGCCGGCGCATTTCGCCTTCGACGAAGCGAGCGAGGCGCAGATCGCCAAGATCCTCGTGCGCTATCCGGCGGGCAAGCAGGCAAGCGCCACGATCCCGCTTCTCTATGTCGTGCAGCGCCAGATGGGGCGGCAGACCGGCAGCGCCTGGGTGCCGCGCGTCGCGATGGACGTCATCGCGGAACGCCTCGGCGTGCCGCCGATCCGCGTCTACGAGGTCGCGACCTTCTACTTCATGTTCAACATGAAGCCGATCGGCCGCTATCACCTGCAGCTCTGCGGCACCACGCCCTGCATGCTGCGCGGATCGGACGACGTGATGCGCGCCTGTCACGACGCGGCGCAGGTGAAGGTCGGCCAGACGAGCGCCGACGGGCTGTTCACGCTGACCGAGGTGGAATGCCTCGGCGCCTGCGTGAACGCGCCGGTGCTGCAGGTGGATGACGACTACTACGAGGACCTCGACTACGACCGCACGGTCGCGCTGATCGAGGCGCTGAAGCGCGGCGAGCGGCCGAAGCCGGGCAGCACGATCGGGCGCCAGACCAGCGCGCCCGAGGGCGGCCCGCTGACGCTGACCGAGGTCCAGCCCATGGGGGGCGCGCCTCGCGGCGCGACAGAATAGACATGGCGCTCTCCGACAAGGACCGCATCTTCACCAATCTCTACGGCCTGCAGGACTGGCGCCTGCCGGCCGCGCAGCGCCGCGGCAACTGGGACGGCACCAAGGCCATCCTGGAGAAGGGGCGCGACTGGATCATCGAGGAGGTGAAGGCCTCCGGCCTGCGCGGCCGCGGCGGCGCAGGCTTCCCGACCGGCATGAAGTGGTCCTTCATGCCGAAGCAGGCGAGCGAGCGACCTCATTACCTCGTCGTCAACGCCGACGAGTCCGAGCCCGGCACCTGCAAGGACCGCGACATCATCCGCCACGATCCGCACACGCTGATCGAAGGCTGCCTGATCGCCGGCTTCGCGATGGGCGCGCATGCCGGCTACATCTACATCCGCGGCGAGTACTACAACGAGAGCGTCGTGCTCGAGGCCGCGATCCAGGAAGCCTACGACGCCGGACTGCTCGGCAAGAACGCCTGCGGCAGCGGCTGGGACTTCGACCTCTACGTCCATCGCGGTGCGGGCGCGTACATCTGCGGCGAAGAGACGGCGCTGATCGAGAGCCTCGAAGGCAAGAAGGGGATGCCGCGGCTGAAGCCGCCATTCCCGGCGGCCGTCGGGCTCTATGGCGCGCCGACCACAGTGAACAACGTCGAGACCATCGCGGTGGTGCCGACGATCTTGCGCCGCGGCGGGGCCTGGTTCGCGGGCTTCGGTCGGCCGAAGAACTCTGGGACCAAGATCTTCTGCCTCCAGGGCCACGTGAACAAGCCGTGCAACGTGGAGGAGGAGATGTCGATCCCGCTGCGCGAGTTGATCGAGCGCCATGCGGGCGGCGTGCGTGGCGGCTGGGACAACCTGCTCTGCGTGATCCCGGGCGGCAGCTCCACGCCGCTGATCCCCAAGCACATCTGCGACGACGTGCTGATGGATTTCGACGCGCTGCGCGAGCACAAGACCGGCCTCGGCACAGCCGGCGTGATCGTGATGGACAAGTCCACCGACATCATCAAGGCGATCGCGCGGCTGTCGAAGTTCTACAAGCATGAGAGCTGCGGCCAGTGCACGCCCTGCCGCGAGGGCATGGGCTGGGTCAGCCGCATGATGGAGCGCATGGTCGAGGGGCGGGCGGAGATCGAGGAGATCGACCTGCTCGAGGAAGTCACGCGCCGCATCGAGGGGCACACGATCTGCGCGCTGGCCGATGGCGGCGTCTGGCCGGTGCAGGGCCTGATCCGGCACTTCAGGCCGGTGATGGAGGAGCGGATCGCCGAATACCGGCGGCGCCATGCGAAGCCCGCGGCCATGCCGCTGGCTGCGGAGTAAGCGGGATGGCGAAGGTCACCGTCGACGGCATCGAGGTCGAGGTCCCGAACGGGGCCACCGTGCTGCAGGCCTGCGAGGCCGCGGGCAAGGAGATCCCGCGCTTCTGCTACCACGAGCGGCTGAGCGTCGCCGGCAATTGCCGCATGTGCCTGGTGGAGGTGGAGAAGGCGCCGAAGCCCGTCGCCTCCTGCGCCTATCCGGTCGCGGACGGCATGGTCGTGAAGACCGACAGCCCGATGGTGCGCAATGCGCGCCGCGGCGTGATGGAGTTCCTGCTCATCAACCATCCGCTCGACTGCCCGATCTGCGACCAGGGCGGCGAGTGCGACCTGCAGGACCAAGCCGTCGCCTACGGCATGGACAAAGGCCGCTACGCCGAGGCCAAGCGCGCGGTGAAGGACAAGTATGTCGGTCCGCTGATCAAGACGATCATGAACCGCTGCATCCATTGCACGCGCTGCGTCCGCTTCGCCTCCGAGGTGGCGGGCGTGCCGGAGATGGGCGCGACGGGCCGCGGCGAGGCGATGGAGATCGGCACCTATGTCGAGAAGGCGCTGACGACGGAGCTCTCGGGCAACCTGATCGACATCTGCCCGGTCGGCGCGCTGACCAGCCGGCCCTATGCCTTCACCTCCCGCCCCTGGGAGCTGCGCAAGACCGACAGCATCGACGTGCAGGACGCGACGGGCACCAATATCCGCATCGACAATCGCGGGCCCGAGGTGCTGCGCATCGTTCCGCGCATCAATGACGACGTGAACGAGGAGTGGATGGCCGACCGCGGCCGCTTCTCCTTTGACGGGCTGAAGAAGCAGCGACTCGACCGGCCCTGGCTGCGCGTGGACGGCAAGCTGCGCCCGGCGAGCTGGGCGGACGCGTTCCGTGCGCTCGCGGCGCGCATCCGCGCGGCGGCGCCTGACCGGGTCGGTGCGATCGCAGGCGACCTGGTGGATGCGGAGAGTGTCTTCGCGCTGAAGTCGCTGATGCACGCGATCGGGTCGCGCAACCTCGATTGCCGGCAGGATGGCGCCGCGATCGACGCGACGCGGCGCGACTTCTGGCTGTTCAACTCGACCATCGCCGGAATCGAGGAGGCGGATGCGCTGCTGATCGTCGGCGGCGATCCGCGCCGCGAGGCGCCGGTGATCAATGCGCGCATCCGCAAGCGCCATGTGCTGGGGCGTTTCCCGATCGGGCGCATCGGCGCGGCGGGCGTCGACCTGACGTATCCCCACCAGCATCTGGGCGAGGGCCCGGCGGCGCTGCGCGCGATGGCGGACGGGACGCATCCCTTCGCCGAGGCGTTCCGCGCGGCGAAGAAGCCGATGGTCATCGTCTCTCGCAGCGCGCTGGCGCGGCCCGACGGGCTGCATGTGTTGGCAGCCGCCTGGCAGGTCGCGGCGAGCGCAAATGCGCTGCGGCCCAACTGGCACGGCTTCAACGTGCTGCACCAGTTCGGCGGCCAGGTCGGCGCGCTCGAGCTCGGCTTCCTGCCCGGCCGCGAGGGCAAGGACATCGGCGCGATGCTCGGCGGCGGCGTGGATGTGCTGTGGCTGCTCGGCGCGGACGGCATCGAGCCCGGCGCGATCGCGCCGTCGACCTTCGTCATCTACCAGGGCCATCACGGCGACCGCGGCGCGGCACGGGCCGACCTGATCCTGCCGGGTGCGGCCTACACCGAGAAGGACGCGACCTACGTCAACACGGAAGGCCGCGCGCAGCGCGCCTGGCTCGCGGTGCATGCGCCGGGCGAGGCGCGCGAGGACTGGCGCATCATCCGCGCGGCGGGCGAGGGGCTTGGCATCCGGCTGCCCTTCGACGACCTCGCGCAGCTGCGCGCGCGGATGAGCGAAGCCGCGCCCGTGCTCGGCGGCGGCTTCGCGCGGCGCGGCTGCGAGGACATGGCGGGGCCGGCGGGTGATCCGGCCGCGATGTCGGACGCGCCCTTCGCGCGTGGGATCACGCAGTACCACCTGGCGGACGCGATCGCGCGGGCGTCCGACGTGATGGCGGAATGCGCGCGCACCTACGGCGAAGCGCCGGCACTGGCGGCTGCGGAGTGACGTGACGATGGACGGTTTCCTCGCCACACCGGTCGGGCATCTCGCGCTGACCGTCGCGCAGGCGATGGCGCTGCTGGTGCCGCTGCTGATCGGCGTCGCCTACCTGACCTGGGCGGAGCGCAAGGTCCTCGGCGCGATGCAGCTGCGCAAGGGGCCGAACGTGGTCGGGCCCTTCGGCCTGCTGCAGCCCTTCGCCGACGCGCTGAAGATGCTGATGAAGGAGACGATCATCCCGGCCGGCGCGTCCCGCGCGCTGTTCATCATGGCCCCGATGATCACCTTCATGCTGGCCATGCTCGCCTGGGCGGTCATCCCGGTGAATGACGGCTGGGCGATCGCCGACATCAATGTCGGAATCCTCTACCTCTTCGCGATCTCCTCGCTCGGCGTCTACGGCATCATCATCGCGGGGTGGGCGTCGAACTCGAAATACGCCTTCCTCGGCGCGCTGCGCTCGGCGGCGCAGATGGTGTCCTACGAAGTCTCCATGGGCTTCGTGATCGTGACCGTGCTGCTCTGCGTGGGATCGCTGAACCTGACCGAGATCGTCCGCGCCCAGGCGGACATGTGGTTCATCATCCCGCTCTTCCCGATGTTCGTGATCATGTTCATCTCGGCGCTCGCCGAGACGAACCGCGCGCCGTTCGACCTGCCGGAAGGCGAGTCCGAGCTCGTGGCGGGCTTCTTCGTCGAGTACAGCTCGATGTCCTTCGCGCTGTTCTTCCTCGGCGAATACGCGAACATGATCCTGATGAGCGCGCTCATCACCATCCTGTTCCTCGGCGGCTGGTATCCGCCCTTCGACATCGCGCCCTTCACCTGGATCCCGGGGCCGCTCTGGTTCATCTTCAAGATCTGCGCGTGCCTCTTCGTCTTCATCTGGGTACGCGCGACCTTTCCCCGCTACCGCTACGACCAGCTCATGCGCCTCGGCTGGAAGGTGTTCCTGCCCTTCAGCCTCGTCTGGCTCGTGATCACCGCTGCGGCGCTCAAGCTGTTCGGCTGGCTGCCGGCCTGAGAGACACGACGATGTCCTTCACCCTCGACCGCGTCGCGCGCAGCTTCCTCCTGGCGGAGCTCGCCTCGGGCATGTGGCTGACGCTCAAGACGATGTTCAAGCCGCGCGCGACCATCAACTACCCCTACGAGAAGTCGCCGCTCAGCCCGCGCTTCAAGGGCGAGCACGGCCTGCGCCGCTACCCGAACGGGGAGGAGCGCTGCATCGCCTGCAAGCTCTGCGAGGCGATCTGCCCGGCGCTCGCGATCACCATCGAGGCCGAGCCGCGCGAGGACGGGTCGCGGCGCACCACGCGCTACGACATCGACATGACGAAGTGCATCTACTGCGGCATGTGCGAGGAGGCCTGCCCGGTGGACGCGATCGTCGAGGGGCCGAACCTGGAGTTCGCGACCGAGACGCGCGAGGAGCTGATCTACAACAAGGAGCGCCTGCTGGATAACGGCGACCGCTGGGAAGCGGCGCTGTCCAAGCGGCTCGAGCTGGACGCGCCCTACCGATGATCGCCGCCGCCTTCTACCTCTTCGCGGCCGTGCTCATCGCGAGCGCGGTCATGGTCGTGACCAGCCGCAACCCCGTGCACAGCGTGCTGTTCCTGATCCTGGCGTTCTTCAACGCCGCGGCGCTGTTCCTGATTGCAGGCGCCGAGTTCCTGGCGATGATCCTGGTCATCGTCTATGTCGGCGCCGTCGCCGTGCTGTTCCTCTTCGTCGTGATGATGCTCGACGTGGATTTCGCGGCGCTCCGCCAGGGCTTCCAGCGCTACGCGCCGGTCGGCGGCGTGGTCGGCGCGATCCTGCTGCTGGAGCTGCTGCTGGTCTTCGCGACCTGGCGCTTCGCGACGGACGCCGCGGGGCTCCGGCTCAACCCGACGCCGGGCGATGTCGAGAACACGCGCGCGCTCGGGCGCATCCTCTACACGGACTATGTCTGGCTGTTCCAGCTCTCCGGCCTGATCCTGCTGGTGGCCATGATCGGCGCCATCGTGCTGACGCTGCGCGGCAAGACCACGACGAAGCGGCAGAACGTCGCCGCCCAGGTGGCGCGCAGCGGCAGCGTGAACCTCCGCCAGCCGCCGCTCGGCGCCGGGCTCGGCGAGATCGGTATCGAGCGGCCTCCGGTGGAGGCGCCCAAGCCGAAGCAGGTCGAGCACGCCGGCGGGCACCATGGCGGCCATGGGGGACACCACTGATGATGGCCGTCGGCCTCGCGCACTACCTCACGGTGGGCGCCATCCTCTTCACGCTCGGCGTGCTCGGGATCTTCCTGAACCGCAAGAACGTCATCGTCATCCTGATGTCGGTCGAGCTGATCCTGCTCTCGGTCAGCGTGAACCTGGTCGCCTTCAGCGCGCAGCTCGGCGACCTGACGGGCCAGGTCTTCGCGATGTTCATCCTGACCGTCGCCGCCGCCGAGGCGGCGATCGGGCTGGCCATCGTCGTCATCTACTTCCGCAACCGCGGCACGATCGAGGTCGAGGACGTCTCGACCCTGAAGGGCTAGGCTGATGTACGTCGGCGCCATCTTCTTCCCGCTCCTCGGCGCCTGCCTGGCCGGCTTCCTGGGCCGCTGGCTGGGCGACAAGGGCTCTCAGTGGGTGACCGTCGCCTGCATGGCGCTGGCGGCGGCCTGCGGTTTCGGCGCCTTCCTGCAGGTCGCGCTCGGCTCCGCGCCGGGCGTGGTGCCGATCGTCACCTTCCTCGATGTCGGCGGCTTCGAGGTGGAATGGGCGCTGCGCTACGACACGCTCAGCGTCGTCATGGTGGCGATGGTCACCTTCATCTCGACGCTGATCCACATCTATTCCGTGGGCTACATGTCGCACGACGCGACGACGCCGCGCTTCTTCGCCTACCTCTCGCTCTTCACCTTCATGATGCTGATGCTGGTGACGGCGGACAACCTCGTGCAGCTCTTCTTCGGCTGGGAAGGCGTCGGCCTCGCGAGCTACCTGCTCATCGGCTACTGGTACGAGAAGGACAGCGCGAACGCCGCGGCGATGAAGGCCTTCATCGTCAACCGCGTCGGCGACGTCTTCTTCATGCTCGGCCTGGTGCTGACCTTCTGGACCTTCCAGTCGGTCGAGTTCGAGACGATCTTCGCCTCCGTCGCGCAGGCGCAGCAGGTGCGCTTCCTCGGCCTGCCCGCGCTCGAGGTGATCGGCGTGCTGCTGTTCCTCGGCGCCTGCGGCAAGTCGGCGCAGCTCGGCCTGCACACCTGGTTGCCGGACGCGATGGAAGGCCCGACGCCGGTCTCGGCGCTGATCCATGCGGCGACCATGGTGACCGCCGGCGTCTTCCTGATGGCGCGCATGTCGCCGGTGATGGAATACGCGCCGACCGCGCTCGCGATCGTCGCGATCGTCGGCGCCAGCACGGCGCTCTTCGCGGCGACCATCGGCTGCGTGCAGAACGACATCAAGCGGATCATCGCCTATTCGACCTGCTCGCAGCTTGGCTACATGTTCTTCGCTGCCGGCGTCGGCGTGTACCAGGCCGCGATCTTCCATCTGTTCACCCACGCCTTCTTCAAGGCGCTCCTGTTCCTCGGCGCGGGATCCGTCATCCACGCCATGTCGGACGAGCAGGACATCCGGCGCATGGGCGGGATCTGGCGGAAGATCCCCGTGACCTACGCGATGATCTGGATCGGCAGCCTCGCCCTTGCGGGCATGCCCTTCTTCGCGGGCTACTACTCGAAGGACATGGTGCTCGAGGTCGCCTATGCGGCGCATAGCGGGCCGGGCATGTACGCCTTCGTCCTCGGCCTGCTCGCGGCCTTCCTGACCGCCTTCTACTCCTGGCGCCTGATCATCCTGACCTTCCACGGCGAGGCGCGGGCCGACCACCACACGATGGAGCATGTGCACGAAAGCCCGCTTGTGATGCTCGTCCCGCTCTTCGCGCTCGCGGCGGGTGCAGTGGTGACGGGCTTCCTCTTCTATCCGCTGATGGTCGGCGAGCAGCAGGCGGCCTTCTGGGGCGCGTCCATCCACACCGCCGCGCACAACCACGTGCTGGAACATGCGCACCATGTCCCGGCCTGGGTGCCGCTGGCGCCGGTCGTGGTCGGCCTCGCGGGCATCGCGCTGGCCTATGTGATGTACATGTTCGCGCCGGGGCTGCCGGCGCAGCTCGCGGCGCGCTTCCCGGCCGTGTACCGCTTCCTGCTCAACAAGTGGTACTTCGACGAGCTCTACGACGCGATCTTCGTCCGGCCGGCGCGCTGGCTTGCGCGGGCCTTCTGGAAGACGGGCGACGCCCGGATCATCGACGGCGTGCCGAACGGCGCCGCCGACCTCGCCGTCCAGGCGGCGCGCGGCGCGGTGCGCATCCAGACCGGACGGGTGGCCAACTACGCCTTCGCGATGATCATCGGCCTCGTCCTCTTCGTCACGCTCCTGCTCTACGGTGCCCGATGAACGCCGCCGGCTTCCCGCTGCTCAGCCTCGTCACCTTCCTCCCGCTCGCCGGCGCCTTCATCATCCTGATGGTGCGCGGGGACGAGGCGACGGTCGCCTCCAACGCACGCTGGACCGCGCTCTGGACCAGCCTGATCACGCTGGCGCTGTCGCTGATCCTCTGGGCGCGCTTCGACAAGGGCACCGCCGAGTTCCAGTTCGTCGAGCGGCTCGCCTGGCTGCCCGAGTATGGGGTCGCCTACCACATGGGCGTGGACGGCATCTCCGTCCTCTTCATCCTGCTCTCCACCCTGCTGACGCCGATCTGCATCCTGGCGTCGTGGGAGAGCGTGCAGAGCCGCGTGCGCGAGTACATGGTGGCCTTCCTCGTGCTGGAAAGCATGATGGTCGGCATGTTCGCCGCCCTCGACTTCGTGCTGTTCTACATCTTCTTCGAGGCGGTGCTGATCCCGATGTTCCTGATCATCGGGGTGTGGGGCGGTGCGCGGCGCGTCTATGCCGCCTTCAAGTTCTTCCTCTACACGCTGGCAGGCTCGCTGCTGATGCTGCTGGCGCTGCTCGCGATGTGGTTCCACGCTGGCACCACCGACATCCCGACGCTGATGCAGACGGCCTTCCCCTACCAGATGCAGATCTGGCTGTTCCTGGCCTTCTTCGTCTCCTTCGCGGTGAAGGTGCCGATGTGGCCGGTGCACACGTGGCTGCCGGACGCGCATGTGGAGGCGCCGACCGCGGGCTCCGTCATCCTGGCCGGCGTGCTGCTGAAGATGGGCGCCTACGGGTTCCTGCGCTTCAGCGTGCCGATGCTGCCGCAGGCCAGCGCCGATTTCGCGCCGCTGATCTTCAGCCTGTCGGTCGTGGCCATCGTCTACACCTCCCTCGTCGCGCTGGCGCAGGAGGACATGAAGAAGCTGATCGCTTATTCCTCGGTCGCCCATATGGGCATCGTGACGCTTGGCATCTTCACCTTCACGCATCAGGGCATCTCGGGCGCGCTCTTCACCATGCTGAGCCACGGCGTGGTCTCGGGCGCGCTGTTCCTTTGCGTCGGCGTGCTCTACGACCGGGTCCATTCGCGCGAGATCGCGCGCTATGGCGGGGTGGCGAAGATCATGCCGGCCTATGCGCTGATCTTCATGCTCTTCACCATGGCCTCCGTGGCGCTGCCGGGCACGGCGGGCTTCCCGGGCGAGCTGCTGGTGATCGTCGGCGCCTTCAAGGTGAACCCCTGGGTGGCGCTGGGTGCCACCATGGGCATGGTGCTGGGCGCGGCCTACATGCTCTACCTCTATCGCCGCGTCGCCTTCGGGCGCGTCACGCGGGACGACCTGCGGAGCCTGCTGGATCTCTCGCCGCGCGAGGTCGCGGTCTTCGCGCCGCTGATCCTGCTGACCCTCTGGATGGGCGTCTACCCGTCCTCCTTCCTCGACTTTTTCGAGGCCAGCGTGGCCGCGATGGTGACGCGCCACGAGGCGGCGCTCGGCGCCGCCCGCCTGGCCGGGATGTGACGCGATGCTGAACTGGACCCTTGCCCTGCCGGAGATCGTGCTCGGCGTCTCCGGCCTGCTGATCCTGCTCGGCGGCGTGATCCCGAAGAAGGAGACCTTCTTCCCGGTCTCCATGGCCGTGGTCGGCGCGCTGGTCGTCACCGCGGTGCTGGTGCTGGGGCAGGGGGAGGGCACGGCCTTCCTCGGCCAGTACGTCTCGGACGACTTCTCGCGCTTCGCGAAGATCCTGATCCTGCTCGGCGCGGCGCTCGGCCTCGTGCTCGCCCTCGACTGGAACGAGAAGCAGGGGCTCGGGCGCTTCGAGTTCAGCGTGCTGCTGCTGTTCGCGACCCTCGGCATGATGGTCATGGTCTCGGCCAACGACCTCATCGCGCTCTATATCGGGCTCGAGCTGCTCTCGCTGTCGCTCTATGTCATCGCCGCCTTCGACCGCGACAACCCGCGCAGCGCGGAGGCCGGGCTCAAGTATTTCGTGCTGGGCGCGCTGGCCTCCGGCCTGCTGCTCTATGGCTCGTCGCTGGTCTACGGCTTCGCGGGCACGACGAATTTCGACCGGCTGGCGGATGCGCTCTCGGGCGGCAATGCGGGCACGGGCGTGGTGGTCGGGCTGGTCTTCGTGCTGGCGGGCCTCGCCTTCAAGGTCTCGGCGGTGCCCTTCCATATGTGGACGCCCGACGTCTACGAAGGCGCGCCGACGCCGGTCACCGCCTTCTTCGCCACCGCGCCCAAGGTGGCGGCGATCGCGCTGCTGATGCGCGTGCTGACGGGACCCTTCGGCGAGCTTGCGGCGCAGTGGGGCCAGGTGATCTGGGTGGTCAGCGCGGGCTCCATGATCCTCGGCGCCTTCGCCGCGATCGGCCAGCGCAACATCAAGCGGCTGATGGCCTATTCCTCCATCGGCCATGTCGGCTACGCGCTGATGGGCCTTGCGGTCGCGAACGACACAGGCTTCCGCGGCGTGCTGGTCTACATGGCGATCTACGTCGTGATGAACCTCGGCACCTTCGCGGTGATCCTGTCCATGCGGCGCCAGGGACGCGCTGTGGAGAACATCGACGACCTCTCGGGCCTCGGCCGCACCGATCCGGGCATGGCGCTCTGGATGGCGGTGTTCATGTTCTCGATGGCGGGCATCCCGCCGCTCGCGGGCTTCTTCGGCAAGCTCTACGTCTTCCTCGCCGCGGTGCAGGCGGGCTACTGGACGCTCGCGATCATCGGCATCCTGACCAGCGTGGTGGCCAGCTACTACTACCTGCGCATCGTCAAGGTGATGTATTTCGACGCGCCCGCGGGCGCCTTCGATGCGCGGCCGGCCAGCGTCAGCATCGTGATGGTCGGCACCGGGCTGCTCACGCTGCTGTTCTTCCTGTTTCCCGCCGTGCTGATCGGCGCGGCGCAGGTCGCCGTCGCCTCGCTGGCGGGCTGAGATGGACGGGCGGTCGCAGCCCGGGATTCCCCCGGGCTGGCGGCTGCGCGTCGAGCCGGAACTGCCCTCCACCTCCGATCTCCTGATCCGGCTCGCTGCCGCGGGAGAGCCGGAGGGGCTGGCGGTGCTGGCGCGGCGGCAGACCGCCGGGCGCGGCCAGCAGGGGCGAAGCTGGCGGAGCCCGGCGGGCAATCTCTATGTCTCGGTGCTGCTGCGCCCTGGCCGTCCGGCGCATGAGGCGCCGCTCTTCGCGATCCTCGCCGCGGTCGCGCTGGCCGAGGCGCTGGAGCCCTTCCTGCCCGATCCCTCGGCGCTGCGGCTGAAATGGCCGAACGACCTGCTGCTGGGCGGCGCCAAGCTGGCGGGCGTGCTGTGCGAGTCGGCCGCGGCCGAGGGGCGGATCGAATGGATCGTGCTCGGCTGCGGGGCCAACCTCGCCGTCGCGCCGCAGGTCGAAGGCCGCGCCACCGCCTGCCTCGCCGGCGAGGGCCCGGCGCCG
>NZ_JAKJIB010000379.1 GCF_021864505.1 Falsiroseomonas oryziterrae | reverse complement strand
GGGTGCCGCCGGCTGCAGCCGCGCCCCGCCGCGCCAGGCTGCCCGCAGCGCGCCCTGCGCCAGCCACAGCAGGTAGAGCGCGCCGGCGATCCGCAGCGCGTCGAACAGCGCTGGCGAGGCCGCGATCAGCGCCGCGACGCCGGAGGCCGCGAGCGCGATGTGGATCGCGGCCCCTGTCATGATGCCGAAGGTCGCGGCCCAGCCGCGCCGCGCCCCGCCCGCGAGCGTCTGGCCGAGTGCGAAAAGCATGTCCGGCCCCGGCGTCAGGATCAGCACCCAGGCCGCGACGAGGAAAGCGAGGAAGAGTTGGGGATCGAGCGGCATGGCCGAGTGATGCCGCGCGCCGGGACGCCGTTGAAGCGAATTGGCGTGATGCCGCGCATCAGCCGGGCTTATGCGAGACCCGACATCTCCCGCCACTCCGCCTCGGTCAGTGTCCGCACGCCGAGTTCCGCCGCCTTCGTGGCCTTGCTCCCGGCCTCCGCGCCGACGACGACGAAGTCGGTCTTCTTCGAGACGCTCTTCGTCACCTTGGCGCCGAGCCGTTCCGCCTGCGCC
Source organism: Falsiroseomonas oryziterrae (assembly GCF_021864505.1). Taxonomy (GTDB): domain Bacteria; phylum Pseudomonadota; class Alphaproteobacteria; order Acetobacterales; family Acetobacteraceae; genus Falsiroseomonas; species Falsiroseomonas oryziterrae. The sequence continues at coordinate 3,097 of NZ_JAKJIB010000379.1, read as the reverse complement.
TCGGCCTCGTCCCGCGTCATGGTCTGCAGCGTGCCGGTGAAGACGATGGTCTTGCCGGCAAAGGGGCTGTCGGCCGCGGCAACCTCGGCATCCTCCGGCGTCACCTCGCGCGCGAGATCGTCGAGGGCGGCGCGGTTGTGCGGCTCGACGAAGAACTCGGCGAGCTCGGTCGCGATGGCCGGGCCGATGCCCTGGATCGATCCCAGCTCCTCCCGCGCCTCGGAGCCGATCACCGTCGCCGCAAGCATCTTCTCGCGCCACTCGGCGTAGGAATGGTAATGGCGCGCGAGCAGCTTGGCGTTGGCCTCGCCGATGCGGCGGATGCCGAGGGCGAAGACAAAGCGCTCCAGCGGCACGCGGCGCCGCGCCTCGATCGCCTCCAGCAGCTTGCCGATCTTCCGTTCGCCCCAGCCCTCCCAGCCGCGCATCGTCGCGACGTGGTCCTTGAGGCGGAAGATGTCGGCCGGGCTCTTCACGAGGCCCGCATCGAACAGCGTCTGCACGTTCTCGATGCCGAGGCCCTCGATGTCCATCGCGTTGCGGCGCGCGAAGTGGATCAGCCGCTCGACCGTCTGGGCGGGGCAGGTCAGGCCGCCGGTGCAGCGGCGCACCACCTCGCCCTCGGGCCGCACGGCGTGGCTGCCGCAGGCGGGGCAGGTGGTGGGGAAGGCGAAGGGCTGCGCCCCCTCGGGCCGCTTCTCCGGCACGATGCCGAGGATCTGCGGGATCACGTCGCCGGCGCGCTGCAGGATCACGGTGTCGCCGATCCGCACATCCTTGCGCGCGATCTCGTCCTCGTTGTGCAGCGAGGCGTGGGTCACCATCACGCCACCGACGCCGACCGGCTCCATCACCGCGCGCGGCGTCAGCGCGCCGGTGCGGCCGACCTGGATCTCGATGTCGAGGAGGCGCGTCGTCGCCTGCTCCGCCGGGAACTTCCACGCGATCGCCCAGCGCGGCGCGCGGCCGACGAAGCCGAGGCGCCGCTGCCAGTCCAGCCGGTTCAGCTTGTAGACGACGCCATCGATGTCGTAGCTCAGCGCGGCGCGCGCCTCGGCCATACGGCGCTGGAAGCCGACCGCTGCCTCCTCCTCCGCCAGCAGCTCCGACACCGGGTTCACCCGGAAGCCCCAGCCGCGCAGGCGGTCCAGCCATGCGGCATGGGTATCCGCGACCGGCTCGCTCGCATCCCCCATCGCATAGGCGAAGAGCTTGAGCGGCCGCTGCGCGCTGACGGCGGGGTCGAGCTGGCGCAGCGAGCCGGCGGCGAAGTTGCGCGGATTGACGGGAATGGTGATCGCCGGCCCGACCTTCTCGCCGCGCGCGCGCCGCGCCTCGCGCTCCTCCGCCGCCTGCACCTGCGCGGCGCGGAAGGCGAGGAAGTCGGCCTTCTCGCAGAACACCTCGCCGCGGATCTCGATGCGCGCGGGGAAGGGGCCGGGCAGGCGGCGCGGCAGCTCGGCGAGCGTCAGCAGGTTCCGGGTGACGTCCTCGCCCTCCGTTCCGTCGCCGCGCGTCGCGCCACGGACGAATGCGCCGTTCTCGTAGGTCAGGTTGACCGACAGGCCGTCGATCTTCGGCTCGCCGACGAAGGCCAGCGTCTCCTCCGCCGGCAGGCCGAGGAAGCGTCGGATGCGGGCGCAGAAGTCGCGGAAGTCGTCCTCGTCGAAGGCGTTGTCGAGGCTGAGCATCGGCACGGCGTGGCGCGCCTTGGCGAAGCCCTCGGCGGTCTCCGCGCCGACGCGGCGGCTCGGGCTGTCCTCGCGGATCAGCTCGGGGAAGCGCGCCTCGATGGCGCGGTTGCGGCGGACCAGCGCGTCATAGTCGGCGTCGCTGATCTCGGGCGCGTCGTGGCGATGGTAGAGCGCGTCGTGATGCGCGATCTCGGCGGCGAGCGCGGCAAGCTCGGCCTGCGCCTCCTCCTCGGTCAGCGCCTCGACCTTGCGGGCGCGCAGCGCGGCGTCACTCATGCGGCCAGGCGGTCGAAGGCGGCGCCCGCGAGCAGGAAGTCGGTCACCTCCGCCTCCTCCGCGCCAAGGCTGCGGTGGAAGCGGAAGGCGAGGTCGTCGCCCGCATCGGCATTCCACCAGAGGTGGTCGCAGCCCGCTGCGCGCGCCTCGCGCGCGACGGCGCCGACCAGGGCGCGCGCGATGCCACGGCGGCGAGACCCCGGCGCGACGTAGAGATCGTTGAGGAACACCCCCCAGCGGCTGTGGCCGCTGTCGTAGCTCGGATGCGCCGTGGCGAGGCCGACGATCTCCCCGGCCTCTTCGGCGACGAGCACGATCGCGCGCGGGTCCTCGATCAGGTCGCGCCGCACGCGCTCGGGCGTGATCCGCTCCGGCGCGAGGCCGGGCTCCTCGTTCAGCGCGCGCAGCAGCGCGGCGAAGGGCGCGGCATCGGCGGCGACGGCTCGACGGATCACAGCAGGCTGCCCGCCAGCAGGCTGTCGGCGGCCGCGCGCGCCGCGTCCGTCACACGCTCGCCGGCGAGCATGCGCGCGATCTCCTCCCGGCGGTCCTCCCGATCGAGCGGCGTCACGCGCGTCTCGGCACGCCCCGACTTCACCTGCTTCGCCACCGAGAGATGGCGGTCGCCGCGCGCCGCGACCTGCGGCGAATGCGTCACCACCAACACCTGCAGCCGCTCCGCCACGCGTGCGAGGCGGTCGCCGACCGCGGCCGCGGTGGCGCCGCCGATGCCGCTGTCCACCTCGTCGAAGACCAGCGTCGGCACCGGCGACCCGCGCGCCAGCACGACCTTGAGCGCGAGCATCAGCCGCGACAGCTCGCCGCCCGACGCGACCTTGTCGAGCGCGCCCGGCGCCTGTCCCGGATTGGTGGAGACGAGGAAGGTCACGCGGTCCACGCCGTCCGGCCCCCAGCCAGAGTCCGGCTTCGGCGCGACCTCGACCACCAGCCGCGCGCGGTCCAGCTTGAGCGGCGGCAATTCCTTCGCGACCGCCTTCTCGAGCCGGCCCGCGGCATCGCGTCGCGCCTCGGTCAGCCGGCCTGCCGCGGCGAGGTAGGTGGCGCGCGTCGCGGCCGCCGCCCGCTCCGCGGCGGCGACACGGTCGGTGCCGGCATCCAGCGCGGCG
>NZ_JAKJIB010000378.1 GCF_021864505.1 Falsiroseomonas oryziterrae | reverse complement strand
CCGCCTTCTGGGAGGAGGCGATGCCGGACGCCTATGTCTCCGGCGCCGCGCGCGTGGTCGATGGCGACACGCTGGTGCTGGCGGGCACCACCATCCGGCTGCACGGGGTGGACGCGCCGGAGGCGCGCCAGCGCTGCGAGCGCGGCGGCGCGCCCTGGGATTGCGGCGCCGCGGCGACGGCCGAGCTGCAGCGGCTGACGGAGGGCCAGGTCGTGCGCTGCGCGACGCTCGGCCAGGACCGCTTCGACCGCCTGCTCGGCCGCTGCGAGGCGGGCGAGGAGGACCTGGCCGCCGCGCTGGTGCGGCAGGGGCTGGCCGTCGCCTACACGCGCTATTCCTGGCGCTACCTGCCGCAGGAGTTGCGCGCGCGCTGGGACGGCGCGGGGCTGTGGTCCGGGCGCTTCGAGACGCCGGAGGAGTGGCGCCGCCAGCAGGCGCGCTGAGCCACCCTTGCCGCGCCGGACGGCCGGGGGCAGGAAGCGCGGCGAGGAGGCACCCATGGCACGCAGGCACCGCATCGCGGTCATCCCCGGCGACGGAATCGGCAAGGAGACGGTGCCGGAAGGACTGCGCGTGCTGGACGCCGCGGCGCGCCGCTTCGGCTTCGAGCTGGAGCTCACCCACTACGACTGGTCCTGCGAGACCTACGCGAAGACCGGGCGGATGATGCCGGAGGACGGGCTCGACCGGCTGCGAGGCGCGGATTCGATCTTCCTCGGCGCCGTCGGCTGGCCCGGCGTGCCGGACCATGTCTCGCTCTGGGGGCTGCTGATCCCGATCCGGCGGGTCTTCGACCAGTATGTGAACCTTCGCCCCTGCCGGCTGCTGCCGGGCGTGCGCACGCCGCTGGCCAACCGCGCGCCGGAGGACATCGACTTCTACGTGGTCCGCGAGAACACCGAGGGCGAGTATTCGTCCTCGGGCGGGCGGATGTTCGCCGGGACGGATCGCGAATTCGTCACGCAGGAGAGCGTCTTCACGCGACACGGCGTGGACCGGGTGCTGCGCTACGCCTTCGAGCTTGCGATGACGCGGCCGCGGAAGAAGGTGACGAGCGCCACCAAGTCGAACGGCATCACCGTCACCATGCCCTATTGGGACGAGCGCTTCGCCGAGATGGCGAAGGCCTATCCCGGCGTGGCGACGGACCAGTTCCACATCGACATCCTCTGCGCGCATTTCGTCCAGCATCCGGACTGGTTCGACGTGGTGGTGGGGTCGAACCTGTTCGGCGACATCCTGAGCGACCTCGGGCCGGCGGTGGCGGGGTCCATCGGCATCGCGCCCTCGGCCAACATCAACCCGGAGAAGGCGCATCCCTCCATGTTCGAGCCGGTGCACGGCTCGGCGCCGGACATCGCGGGGAAGTGGATCTGCAACCCGATCGGGCAGGTCTGGTCGGGGGCGATGATGCTGGAGCATCTCGGCGAGACGGCGGCGGCGGATGCGATCGTGAAGGCGATCGAGGACCTGCTGGCCGAGGGTGGGCCGCGCACGCGCGACATGGGCGGGAATGCCGGGACGATCGATGTCGGGCGTGCGCTGGCGGAGGCGGTGGGGCGGGGCTGACCCGGGACGCCGGCTTCACTTGAAGGGGGCGGGGGCACGTCGTATAAACGCCCATTCAACTGAGAACGATTCTCAGTTGGGTCGCAACCCGGCGCCGCCGGGCCACGTGGAAGGGTGACGACGAGGATGGGCCGCGACTTCAGCCACATCGCCCGCCGCTGCGAGCGCGCCGTCGTGACCGCCTATCGCGAACTGCGCGAGGCGGGCAGCCCCGACATGGCCGCCTTCACCGCCTGCACCACGCTCTACCGCATCCACCATCCGGAAGCCTCGGTGACCGAGGCGCGACGGCTGGTCTCCGAGTGGATCGACCATCACGTGGTGCGCGGCGCGCAGTCGCCGACCGACGGCTGCCCCTGCGACTGAGGTTGCAGCGCGCAGGCAGCGCTCAGCCGGGGCGCGGGGCCACGCGCCGGCTGGCGACGATGTTCAGCACGGCGCCGACCACGAGCATCACGAATCCGACGCCGCCGAAGACGATGACCAGCAGCCAGACCGACATCGCGCTGGCGGGCGAGGCGCGCTTCGGGTCGAGCGGGTCGTAGAGCAGTTGCAGCCGCTGGCCGGGCCGCCAAGCGGGCGGGTTGGCGCTGGCGGTGTGCAGCACCTCGACGGCGGTGCCCTGCGGCGTGCTGAAGACGAAGACCGGCGTGTAGAGCAGGCCGTTGTCGCCGCGGTGCTCGACCAGCCGTGCGACCTGCGCCTCGGTCTCGACCGCGCGGGCGAGGAAGCCGCGCGTGTCGAGGAAGAAGACCGCGGCGAGGACCAGGAACAGCGCCCCGCCGCCGAGCTGGATCCAGCCGACGAGGCGCAGGATGCGGCGCCCGCGGTCCTGGCCGGCGGGCGGTGCGGCCGCGCCTGGCAGCAGCACGGTCGCGTCGCCGTCGCCCGATCGTCCCAGGCCGCTCATGCCCCGATCCCCAGCGGGTTGGGTGTTTAAGTTAGCGACCGAAACGAAATTGCGGCAATCCCGCGCGCGGTCAGCCTCGCGCCCAGGCGATGGCGGCGCGGGCCAGCGCGTCCAGCGTGTCGCAGACCGGGAAGGGGAGCGGCGGGCCGGCGGCGATGCCGAGGGGGATCTCGGTGCAGCCCAGCACCACGGCCTGCGCGCCGCGCGCGGCGAGGTGCGTCGCGGCGTCGGCGAGCGGCGCGTAGGCCGCGGCGACGGCGTTCGCCTTCACCCGTGCGATGGCGGGGGTGACGAGCGCCTCCATCTCGGCCTCGTCCGGCACCAGGCAGTCATAGCCGCGCGCGGCGAGGCGCTGCTGGTAGAGCCGCATCGCCAGCGTGCCCGCGGTGCCCATCACGCCGATGGTGCCGCGCACGATGCCGAGGCGCGCGAGGTCCGCCGCTGCGGCGTCCACGATGTGCAGGATCGGCAACGGCGTCGCTGCCTGCATCGCGTCGAACCAGCCATGCGCGGTGTTGCAGGGGATGGCGATGGCGCCGCAGCCCGCGGCCTCCAGCCCGGCGATGCCGCGCAGCAGGGCGGCCAGCGGGTCCTCGCCGCCGGCGATCCGGGCGGCGGTGCGGTCGGGCACGCGCGGGTCGGACCAGAGCACCGCGGGGATGTGGTCCTGGTCGCGCTCGGCCGGCGTCAGCAGCGTCAGGCGCCGCATGAACTCGGCCGAGGCGAGTGGGCCCATGCCGCCGAGCACGCCGAGCATCTTCGACCCGTTCACAGCCCGAGCCCGTCCCACACCAGCTTCGTCCCCGTGACCGCCAGCATCGCGTAGATCACCCGGTAGAACCACGCATCGCTCATCCGCTTCGCCAGCCAGATGCCGAGATACACGCCGACGGGGGCCAGCGGCAGCAGCAGCAGGCTGGTCAGCAGGTTCGTCGCACTCAGCTGGCCGAGGAAGAAATACGGCACCAGCTTCACGTAGTTCAGCACGCCGAAGAAGACGACCGTGGTCGCCGCGAGCGTCGCGCGGTCGAGCCTGAGCGGATAGAGATAGACCGCGAGCGGCGGCCCGCCGGCATGCGCGATGGTGGATGTCAGCCCGGAGACGGCGCCCCAGACGCCGCCGCGCAGCCGGCTCGAGGGCGCGGGCGGCGGCGCGGTGCGGCCGGGGCGCGCCTGCCAC
>NZ_JAKJIB010000377.1 GCF_021864505.1 Falsiroseomonas oryziterrae | reverse complement strand
GGCTTGGGGCTCGGCCGCGGCGGCCTCGGCCACGCGCTGCGCCTCGACGCGGGCGCGGGCGAGCATGTCCTCGGCTTCCTTGAGCGCGGCGGCGCGCTCGGCCTCGGCCTGGGCACGCATCGCCTCGGCCTCGGCGCGCAGGCGCTGCGCCTCGTCAAGCTCGGCGCGGATGCGGGCGCCGCGCGCGTCCAGCATCTCGGTGATCCGCGCCCAGGCCATCTTCGCGACGAGCGCCACGAAGATGACGAAGGACACGGCGACCCAGAACTTCGGGTCGAGCCAGAAATGCGCGTAAGCGTGCTGGGCGGGGGTTGCCATCTGTGCCTCCGTCAGGCCGCGCGCGCGGCGAGCGCGCGATCCACCGCGGCGTCCACCGCCTTGGCGTCGGCCTTGGCGCCGAGCTTGGCGACGAGCGAGGTGGTCGTCTCCGCCGAGACCTGGCGCAGCGCGCCCATCGCCTGGTCGCGCGCCGTGGCGATGCGCGCCTCGGCTTCATCGATCTGGCGGGCAAGGCGGGCGTTGAGTTCTTCCGACCGCTTCGCAGCCTCAGCCTGAGCCTGCTGCATGGCGGCGGCGATGGCCGATTGCGCCTCGGCGCGCGCCTTGGCGGTGGCCTCGCGGTGCGCGGCCATGGCGGCGTCGGCCTCGGACTTCGCGGCCTGCGCGGCCTCGAGGTCGGCGGCGATGCGGGCGGCACGCTCCTCGAGCACGCCCTCGACGCGCGGCAGGGCGTAGGCGGTGAGCATGTAGTACAGCGCGCCGAAGATGATCAGCAGCCAGACGATCTGGGCGATGATCAGCGGGTTGCCGAAATCCAGCTGTGGCATGGTGGTCCGTCGCCTCGCGCCTGTTCACCTGCGACGCGCCGCGCGGATGCGCGACGCGTCGTCGTTCCCGCCGGCGAGCGCCGGCGGAAGCGGGATCAGGCGAAGAGGATGAGGAAGGCGATCAGCAGGGCGAAGAGCGCGACCGCCTCGGTCAGCGCAAAGCCCAGGATGCCGATCGGGAACACCGCGTCGCGGGCGGCCGGGTTGCGGGCCACGGAGGTGATCAGCGCGGAGAAGATGTTGCCGATGCCGAGACCCACGCCGAACAGCGCGATCACGGCGATGCCGGCCCCGAGGGCCTTGGCGGCTGCCACTTCCATGGTTGAGATCCTTCTTCGTCAGGTCGGTCGTTGTCTGTCCGAGGCGCGCGCCTGCATCCGGGTCACATGGCCGGTCAATGCAGGTGCACGGCGTCGTGCAGGTAGATGCTGGTCAGGATGGCAAACACATAGGCCTGCAGCAGCGCGACCAGGATTTCGAAGCCGACGATCGCGACGTTGGTCGCGAGCGGCAGGATGGCGATGAAGGGCCCCACCGCGCCGAGGCCGCCGAGCAGCACGACGAAGGTGGCGAAGACCTTCAGCAGCACGTGGCCGGCCGTCATGTTGGCGAAGAGACGGATGGCGAGGCTCACGGGCCGCGAGAGGTAGGAGATGACTTCCACCGGGATGATGATCGGCGCCAGCCAGATCGGCGCGCCCTCGGGGAAGAAGTAGCCGAAGAACTTCTTGCCGTGCAGCGCGAAGGCCACGACCGTGATCAGCACGAACACGATGAAGGCCAGCGTGAACGTGACGGCGATGTGGCTGGTGAAGGTGAAGGCGTAGGGCAGCAGACCGAGCAGGTTGCCGACCAGGATGAAGGTGAAGAGCGCGAAGACGAAGGGGACGAAGCGCCGCCCTTCGTGCTGGCCCACCTGGTTGCCGACGAGGTCGGCGATGAATTCGTAGAGCGACTCGGTCAGCGACTGCAGGCGCCCCGGCACCACCGCGCGGCGCGACATGCCGATCATGATCGTGCCGATGATGATGCCGACCGCGAGCAGCATGTGCGCCGAGGACTGGGTGAAGCCCACCGCCTCGCCGATCGGGCCGAGCACGGTCTTCAGCTCGAACTGGCCAAGCGCGTCGATCGTCTTGCCTTCGGCAGCCACTTCGCCAGTCCCCCGGTCCGCCTGCGCGGCGTTGGTGTCGTTGCCTGCCGCGCGCGTCCGGTCAGGACGGCCCGGGGCCGCGCCTCGCGGGGTTGAACAGCCGATAGACGTTCAGCACCCCGGCGACGCTGCCCAGCACGAAGAACAGCAGGAAGAGCCAGGGCCAGGTGCCGAGCCAGCGGTCCAGGAACCATCCGGCGGCCACACCGACGATCAGGGCCGAGACGACCTCGACTCCCGCCCGGAGTCCGAAGCCCCAGGTGCCGCCCTGCGGGAGTTGCCCGCCGCCCGGCGGGGTGTCCACCCCATGCCTGGCGCGGGCCTGCCGCAACCGCTCCTCGAAGCCGTCCTTGTCCGGCATGCGCTCCTCCCTCGCGGTCCCCCGCCCGGAAGGCGGGCCGTCCCTACGGCGCGGGGGGAGATGTGTCAAGGCAACCTCTGCCGCGTTGCAGCATGATCGCGGTCTCTCGCGAAAGACATCCAGCGGGCCCTGGCCTGCGCCCCGCGGCCAGCGCTAGCGTCGCGGTGCCGGGTGTCCGCCGCCATACTCCAGGTCGAACGCCCTGACCCATCCGATCGATCCATGGCCGCTTCTCGCCGGCGCGTCGGCGCTCTGCCTGCTCGTGGCGGGCTGGCTGCTGCTGCGCGACGGGCGGGGAGAGCGTCGGCGCCCCGGCACGCGCGGGCCGACACGCGGGGCGCGGGTCATCGGCGCGCTCCGGCTTCCCGCCCTGGCGGTCTTCGGTGCCTTCACGGCGAGCGCCGCGCTGGACGGCATCGCCGCGCTGCTGCCGCCGGAGCCCCCGCCGCAGCCGATCGGTCACGAATGCCGGTCACACGCACCCGCAACCGACGGCGCGCCCTGCGAGACGACACCCGACACCGCACCACGATACCGCTGAGCCCTGCCAGCCCGCGGGCCCGGCGGGCGCGGGCGCGTCAACCGGCCGCGAGCAGCGGGGTCACCAGGACGACCGCCAGCACCGCCAGCACCAGCGCCGAGACGGTGCACACCCGACGATGGTGGCGGATGGCCAAGCTGCGCATGGCCGGCCGCGCGAACAGCGTCGCGACGAGCAGCCCGTAGAGCAGCACCTGCAGCAGGACCAGCGTCGGCGCCAGGGCGCTGCCCGGCGTCCCCGCCAGCGGACCGACGAACTGGGCGGCGCAATAGGCCGCGGTCACCGGATTCATCACCGCGGTGCCGAATCCCGCCCCGAAGGCCGCGGCCGGCTCCTCGCCATCGGCATGCAATGGACGGTACGGCCCTTCCCGCATCGGTGGCGTCCGCGCCACGCGGAGCGCGACGAGCAGCAGGACGAACGCGCCGATCGCGCGGCCCGACACTTCGAGACCGGGGACGTCCGGCAGCGCATCGAAGATCATCCACACGAGCAGCGCGAGCGTGCCCGCGCCGGAGGCGATACCGACCACGAAGGGCAGGACGCCGCGGAAGCCGCGCAGCGCCGACAGCGTCGCCATGGCCAGCATGTTCGGGCCCGGCGAGGCGAGCACGGCAAGGTAGCCGAGCGCGAACTTCGCCAGCTGCGGGGCAGCCGGCAGCGCCAGTTCGAAGGGCGGGCTCACCGCGCGCGCCCAACCCCGGCCGGATGCGGGCTGGGGGTCGGGGCTCCCAGGAGAAGCGCGGCGCCGCAGCCGCTCAGCACCGCAGCCGCTCCGGCGTTGCGCGGCGGCCGG
>NZ_JAKJIB010000376.1 GCF_021864505.1 Falsiroseomonas oryziterrae | reverse complement strand
GCTGGGCAAGGCCGAGGGCCCAGAGCCCGGCAGCGATCACCACGCCGCCGACCAGCGCCCAGAGCACGCCGTCCGGCCCCGTGCCCTGCGCGAGCACCCAGACGAGCCAGGCGGCCGCGGCGAGCATCGGGAAGGCGAGCGCCTGGCGCAGCCGCTCCATCCAGGGCCCAGGCCGCGGGAGCGCACGGGCCAGCGACGGGAACACCCCGAGCAGCGCATAAGGCAGGGCAAGGCCGAGGCCGAGGGCGAGGAAGACGCCCATCGTCATCGCGGGCGGCATGGCCATGGCCGCGCCCAGCGCCGCGGCCATGAAAGGCGCCGTGCAGGGCGTGGCCAGCAGCACGGCGAGCGTGCCGGTGAAGAAGGCGCCGGCATGCCCGCCGCGCGAGGCGAGCCCCTGCCCCGCCCCGACCGGCCGGCCCATGGCAAAAACGCCCATCAGGTTCAGCGCGACGGCGAGCATCAGCCAGGCCATGCCGGCGACGAAGGCGGGCTCGGTGAACTGGAAGCCCCAGCCGACGGCGCTGCCGCCCGCGCGCAGCGCGATCAGCGCACCGCCGATCGCCGCGAAAGTGGCGATCACGCCGGCGGTGTAGCTGCCCGCATGCAGCCGGACCTCCCGCTGCGCCCCGCCCGACAGCCGGGCGAGCGCCATCGCCTTCATGGCCAGCACCGGGAAGACACAGGGCATGAGGTTGAGGATCAGGCCGCCGAGGAGGGCGAAGAGGATTGCCTGCGCGAAGGGCAGCGCGGGCGAGGCCGCGGCGGCGCCGGTCACCGGGGCGGTGACCTCGAAGGCGGCGCGCTGGCCGCCGGCATCGCGCAGCACCACTGTGCCGTCGAGCGCCGCGGGCCGCGCGCCGTCGGCCAAGCGGATGCCGAGGGTCATCGCCTCGCCCCGCCACGCGATGGGCTGCGGCGCGGTGTTCTCGATCACGCCGGGGGCGTGGGGGAAGAAGAAGGCCTCCCGCACCGCGGCGGGCGCGAGGCCGGGGCCGGAGAGGGTGAGGCTCGCCTGCCGGCCGGTGGCGCCGGCCGACATGGTCCAGGGTGCCGGGCGGGCGAGCCGTGCGGCATTCGCCTCGAACAGCGGCGCCGTCATGGGAGAGGGCAGCGTGCGGTCGCCGACCGGGAGGGTCAGCGCGAAGCGGCCTTCCTCGGGGATGCAGACCTGCTCGCAGACGAGCCAATGGGCCTCGGCCTCGATCCGGACGATGTCGCCGGGGCGGGCGGAGGCGGGGAGCCGGACCTCCAGCGGCAGCAGGACCTCGCCCTTGTAGCCGAAATTGACGAGCGGGCCGTATTCGATGCGCTCGGGCGCGGGCCAGGCGATGGGGCCGGCCGTCGCGCCTTCGGACAAAGTCAGCGCGATCTCGGTGGGAGCCCCAGCGTCGCCGGCATTGCGCCAGTAGCTGTGCCAGCCCGGCGCCAGACGGAGGCGCAGGCCGATGCGGGTGGTGTCGCCGGGCGCGATGGCGGCGCTTTCGGACAAAAGCGTCGCGGTGGCGCGCGGCGAGCGCACGGAATCGGACTCCACCGCGAGCGCCGGGGTGGCGAAAAGGGCCAGCAGGGGGAGCGCGAGGCGCCACATGAACGCATAGAACGGGACGGCAGGGCGCGGCCGCAACCCCCGATGACGCAGCCCTGTCAGGCGGGGGGCGGGCCCTCGAGCAGCACCACGCCATGCCGCGCGCAGGCCGCGCCGATCCGGGCGAGGTCCTCCGGGCGCGGGGGGCCGGCGATGGGGGCGTCGGCGCCGAGGTCGCGGAAGAACGTTTCCATCGCGCGGTCCAGCACCACCAGCATCCGCGCCGGCGCCGGGCCGGGGTTCCGGTAGGCGTGGATCGCGTCCGGCGGCACCGAGACGACGTCGCCCGGCCCGGCGAGCAGCGGCGCGGCCCACCCGGCTTCCGCGGCGAAGACCAGCTCGCCCGAGAGGACCCGGAACAGCTCCGGCGAGGCGTGGCGGTGCAGCGGCGTGCCGGAGCCGGGGGGCACTTCGATGTCCACCAGCACGAAGTCGGTGCCGGGCAGCGGACCGGCGAAGGTGACGCGGTCGCCGATCACCCAGACCGCCTCGGCGACCTTGGCAGGGTGCAGGCCAACGGGCTCGGTCACGCGCGCCTCCCTCGTTCCGAGCCAGCCTAGGTCGTCGGCACGGGACACGGAAGGGCCGGGTCTTGGGAGGTCCGCCATCCTGCTGTAGGCCCGGCGCCGTGCCGCCCTCCCTCCCCGAGCTGCCCGTCACCGAGGCCCTGCCCCGCCTCGCCGCCGCCCTGCGGGAGGCATCGAACGCCGTATTGGTGGCGCCGCCTGGCGCCGGCAAGACCACGCTCGCCCCCCTCTCCCTCATGGAGGAGCCCTGGGCACAGGCCGGCCGCATCCTGGTGCTGGAGCCACGGCGCGTCGCCGCCCGCGCCGCGGCGCGGCGAATGGCGGAGCTGGTGGGCGAAGCGCAGCCGGGCGGGACCATCGGCCTCGCCACGCGCCTCGACCGCGCCGTCTCCGACCGCACGCGCGTCGAGGTCGTGACCGAAGGGCTGCTGGTGCGACGGCTGCAATCCGACCCCGGCCTCGATGGCGTGGCCGCGGTGCTGTTCGACGAGGCGCATGAACGCAACCTCGACACGGACATCGCGCTCGCGCTCTGCCTCGACCTGCAGCGGGCGCTGCGGCCGGAGCTGCGATTGCTCGCGATGTCGGCGACGCTCGACGTGGCGCGCTTCGCGGCAGTGCTGGGTGACGCGCCGGTCGTCGAATCGCTCGGCCGCGCCTTTCCCGTCGCGGTCGAACATCGCGCGCGCGACCTGACCGACGCCCGTGATCTCCCGGAGGCGATGGCCACGGCCATCCGCGCGGCGCTCGGGAACCATCCGGGCGACCTGCTCGCCTTCCTGCCGGGCTGGGGGGAGATCCGGCGCACGGCGGAGCGCCTCTCGGGCCTCGATGCCGAGATCATCCCTCTGCACGGCGAGCTGCCGCCGGCCGAGCAGGATCGCGCGCTGAACCCGCATCCGACGGGCCGCCGCAAGGTCGTGCTGGCGACCTCCATCGCGGAGACCTCGCTCACCGTGCCCGGCGTGCGGATCGTGGTGGATGGCGGCTGGCGTCGCGCGCCGCGGCTCGATCCGGCCTCGGGCCTCACGCGGCTCGTCACGGTGCGGATCAGCAAGGCGGCGGCCGAGCAGCGCGCCGGCCGCGCGGGGCGCACCGCGCCGGGTGTGGCGATCCGCTTGTGGACCGAGGCGCTGCATCGCGGACTCGCGCCGGCCGACCGGCCGGAGATCCTGGAGGCCGAGTTGTCGGGCCTGGCGCTCGACATCGCCGCCTGGGGCGCGGCGCCGGGCGACCTTGCCTTCCTCGACCCGCCACCGGCGGGCACACTTGCCGCGGGACGCGCGCTGCTGCGCGACCTCGACGCGCTGGATGCGGAGGGGCGCATCACGCCGATGGGGCGCGGCATGGCGCGGATGGGCACGCATCCGCGTCTCGCGCGGATGCTGCTGGCGGCGGAGGACGAAGGCGAGAAGGCGCTGGCCGCCGACCTCGCGGCACTGCTCGAGGAACGCGACCCGATCCGGGATCGCGAGGCTCCGTCCGACATCAACGCGCGCCTGGAACTCCTGCACGGCGCCGACCATCCGAATGCGGACCGCGCGACGGTGCAGCGCATCCGGCGC
>NZ_JAKJIB010000375.1 GCF_021864505.1 Falsiroseomonas oryziterrae | reverse complement strand
GCCCACTGTCCTCCGCCGTGCGGCGGGCCTGGGCGGTGGCGATGGCGCCGAGCCGGGCGAGGCCACGCGCGCCGCGGGCCCGGGCATGCGCCGCCGTCTCGAGCACCAGGAAGGCGGCCTGGGTGCCGGTGATCGCGCCCGGCGCGTCGTCGCGCGAGAAGACCGGCGCATAGGCACCGCGGCGCAGCAGCCCGCCAGCGTGATACAGCAGAAGAAGATCCCAGCGCGGCGCGGAATAGGCCCCGCCCACCAGCGCGATCGGCGAGGTGCCGTCGGCCAGCCGCGCCGCGGCGATGCGCACCGCATCGGCGCCGGCCTGCTCCTCGCCCATCAGCGTGCGCGAGGCGCCAGTGACGCCGTGCACGATGGAGATGTTGCCTGCGAGGAGGTTGGAGAGCTGCGCGAGGAACAGCGTCGGCCGCAGCCCGCCCGCCAGCATCTCATTCAGCTTCGGTGCGGCCTGCTCGGGCGGCAGCGCAGCCAGCGCGGCGAGAATGGAATCGTCCAGCGCGACGTCGCGCTCGCCGCCACCTGCCGCGACGATCAGGTCCATGTCGGCGACGAGGCCGCGCGCCCCCGCGTCGTCGATGGCGAGCCCCGCCGCATAGGTGCCGAGGCGCTGCCAGGGCTCCATCTGCCGCTGGTCGCCCTTCTTGGGGATCTGCCGGTCCAGCTCCGGCATCGGGCCCGCCTGGATCGGGAAGGGCGCGAAGCTGGTCTCGTCGAGCCCGGCCGGGGCGGTCGCGTCGAGCGCGGCCAGATGCGCTGCGCGCCCCTCGCCAGCCGGGGAGACCAGGCCGATCCCGGTGATCCAGATGTCGTGGGCCATCTCAGCCATGCCCCGGCAGGCCGATCCGCTTCGCCGTGTCGCGCATCATCCGCTCCAGCTCGGGTGCCGGGAAATCCATGACGCGGTAGGTGATCTCGGCATCCGCCACGCGCTTGCCGCCCGACTCGATCCGCGCCGAGCAGACCGCGTAGCCGGAACCGTCGTGGATACGATTGGCGTGCACCGTCAGCGCGCTGCCGGGACCCACGAAGCCGCGGAACTTCGCCTCCCCCACCTTGGACAGGAAGGGCATGCGGCTTAGCCCGTTCAGCGCCAGCAGCAGCCAGCCGCCGGCCTGGGCCATGGTCTCCACCATCAGCACGCCGGGCAGGATGGGGTAGCCGGGGAAATGCCCCTCGAAGACCGGGCTGGCGTCGGGCACCGTGCTGGCGACCGTGATGGACTCGGCGCCGAGCTCCACCACGCGGTCCACCATCTGGAAGTATTCGAGCCGCATGGCGGCTGTCCGTGCGTGAGTGGCCGCGCGTCAGCCGCCCGCCTGCTTGGCGGCGACCAGCTCCTCGATCCGCTGGGCCAGGTTGCCCATGACGAAATACTGCTCGGCCGGCGCCTTGCCCGCATTGACCTCCTGCGTCCAGGCCTCGACCGGGACCTTGATGCCGAAGGCCTTGTCGATGGCGAAGACGATGTCGAGGAAGTCGAGGCTGTCGATGCCCAGGTCGTTAATGACATGGGCCTCGGGCGTGATCTTCTCGGCCGGCACTTCGCTGTTCTCGGCGATGATCGCGGCGATGCGGTCGAAGACCGGGGAGGTCATGGTGCGGGACTCCGGGCGGCGGGGAGGGCCGCTGGCGCGGCATTCGGGCGCGCCTCTTCGCGCGATCGGGGCGGCTTGTCCAGGGCGGGCCGGCCGGGAAGCCCCTTCCAAAGCGCCGTCGCGCTCCCGACATGACCCCCGACGCGCCGGACCGCGCCCCAGAGCCGGCCGGCCACGATCGGGAGAGTTCGACGATGCGACGCACCCTGCTGGCCAGCGCACTGGCCGCCTGCCTGCTGCCTGCCCTGGCCCCCGCCACCCAGGCCCAGCCCGCGCGGACGCTGACCATCGGCATGGGCGGCGTGCCGACCGGCTACGACCCGCACTACCACTCGACCAACAACAACAACGCCCAGCTGCGGCAGATCTTCAACCCGCTGATCGACATCGACACCCAGGGCCGGCCCTTCGGCGTGCTGGCGGAGTCCTGGCGCGTGGTCGAGCCGACGATCTGGGAATTCCGCCTGCGCGAGAACATCCGCTTCCACGACGGCACGCCGTTCGGCCCCGAGGACATCGCCTTCACCCTGGCCCGCGTCCCGACCATCCCGAACAGCCCGGGTCCCTTCACGACGCAGGTGCGCCCGATCAGCCGGGTGGAGATCGTGGATGCCCGGACCGTGCGCCTGCACACCTCGGCCCCGACCCCCTTCCTCGATCGCGACATCGCCCAGGTGATGATGCTGTCGCGCAGCATCCACGCGAACGCGCAGCTGGCCGACTTCAACGCCGGCCGCGCGCTGGTCGGCACCGGCGCCTATCGCCACGTCTCGCTCAGCCTCGGCGAGCGGCACGAGATCGTGCGGAACCCCGATTTCTGGGGGCCGCGCCCGGCTTGGGACCGCGTGGTGACGCGCTTCATCACCAACCCGGGCGCGCGCAGCGCGGCGCTGCTGGCCGGCGACGTGGACCTGATCGACGCCGTCTCCGTCACCGACGTGCCGCGGCTGTCGTCGGATCCGCGCATCGCGCTGTTCTCGACCGACAGCAACACCACCGCCTTCATGTTCCCCGACGCGGCGCGCGACAACCCGCCGCACATCACCGACAAGCAGGGCAACCCGCTGGCGCGCAACCCGCTGCGCGACCTGCGGGTGCGCCAGGCGATCAGCCTCGCCATGCCGCGCGACGCAATCGTGGAGCGCCTCATGCAGGGCCAGGGCTCGCCGGCCGAGCAGATCGCCTCCCGCGCCTTGCCGGACCGCGCGCAGGGCCTGCCCGCGCTGCCGACCGACGTCGCCCGCGCGCGGCGACTGCTGGCCGAGGCCGGCTATCCGGACGGCTTCCGGATGACCATCCACGGGCCGAACGGCTTCATCGTTGGCGACGCCGACATCCTGCAGGCGGTGGCGCAGGCGCTGACGCGCATCGGCATCGAGACGCGGGTCGAGGTGATCCCGCCCGCACCCTTTTTCACCCGCGCCACCGCGCGGGAGTTCTCCTTCTTCTTCTCGACCTTCACCGCCAACACGGCGGCCGTGATGCTGCGCCAGGTGGTGATGACGCGCGACCCGCAGGCCGGGCTCGGCGCCTTCAACCGCGGCCACTACTCCAACCCGGCGGTGGACACGCCGCTGGCCGAGGCGCTGCGGACCATGGACGAGGGCCGGCGCAACGCGCTGGTCGGGCAGGCGATGCGCGCGGCGGTGGACGACCTCGCCGTCATCCCGCTGATGTACGTCCGGGTGAACTGGGCGGGGCACCGCAACAAGGTGCGCTACGATGCCCACCCGTCCTGGTTCACCAACGCCCTGCTGGCGAGCCCGGCCGAGTAGCGGCGGACAGGGGCAGCAAGACGGCGCGGCAGGCGGCGGTCGCCGCGTCCTCGCGGGCGCGGATCTCCGGCGCCGCTTGAATCGGCGTCGCCGCCGCGCCCTGCGCCCAGGCCAGCGCGTCGCAGAGGATCGGCGCGCGGAAGGACCAGCCCTCCACGGGGGGGCGGCTGCGGGCCGGCGGCGAACCGGGGCTCGTCGGGCCCGAGCGCGGCATGCGCCGTGAAGCGCGGACCCTCCGCGCCGAAGGCCGCAGCGGTGATGCCGGGCTCGGCGGCCTGCCTCACCGCCTCGCCACCCAGC
>NZ_JAKJIB010000374.1 GCF_021864505.1 Falsiroseomonas oryziterrae | reverse complement strand
AGGCGGCGCTGGAACTCGCGCGCAAGCGCCTCTCCTACGCGACGCTGCGCGCGCCGGCCGATGGCGTGGTGACCGCGCTGCTGGCCGAGGCCGGGCAGGTGCTGGCCGAGGGTACGCCCCTGCTGCGCCTAGCCGACCCGGCGGAGCGCGAATTGCTGGTGCGCGTGCCCGAATCCGCGCTGCCCGGGCTGCGCGGCGCGGCGGCGGAGGCACGCTTCTGGGCGCGGCCCGAGAGCCGCCTGCCGGCCACGCTGCGCGAGGTCGCGCCGCAGGCCGATCCATTGCTGCGCACCTATGCCGTGCGCTTCGCCCTGCCGCAGGCGCCGGAGTGGGTCGCGCTCGGCATGACCGGCACGGTGCGCCTTGCGCGCGAGGACGGGCCAGTGGCGACGCTGCCGCTCGCCGCGCTGCACGATCGCGGGCAGGGGCCGATGGTCTGGCGCGTGCTGCCGGACGGCGCGCTGCAGGCGGTGCCGGTCGCGGTGCGCAGCCTCGGCGAGCAGACGGTGCAGGTCAGCGGGGCGCTGCATGCCGGCGAGCGCGTGGTGGCGATGGGCCCGCAGCTGCTCGATCCCGGCAGCCGGGTGCGCGTGGTGTCCACGCGCCTCGCCGCCTCGCTGCGCTGAGGTGGTGCGATGAAGGGCTTCAACGTCTCCGCCTGGGGCGTGCGCAACGGCGCGCTGACGCTCTTCGCCATGGTGCTGCTCGCCGCGCTGGGCTTCGGCGCCTGGCAGAAGCTGGGCCGCGCCGAGGATCCGTCCTTCACGCTGAAGGTCATGGTCGTCAGCGCCGCCTGGCCGGGCGCCACGGCGGAGGAGATGCAGGCGCAGGTCGCCGACCGGATCGAGAGCCGGCTGCAGGATCTCGCCTGGCTCGACCGGCTGGAGACCTATGTGCTGCCCGGCGTCGCCACCACCACCGTCGTGCTGCGCGACACCACGCCGCCGCGGGAGGTCGCGGGGCTGTGGTACCAGGTGCGCAAGAAGGTGGGCGACATCGTGCCCACGCTGCCCGCCGGCGTGCGAGGGCCCTTCTTCAACGACGAGTATTCCGACGTGCAGTCCGCGGTGCTGGCGCTGACCGGCGCCGACAATGCGGAGCTGGTGCGGCAGGCGGAGCGCATCCGGCTGCGGCTGCTGCGCCTGCCCGGCGTCGAGAAGGTCGCGATCCAGGGCGAGATCGAGCAGCGCATCTTCGTGGAGGCGAGCCATGCGCGGCTGGCCACCCTCGGCATCGCGCCGACCGCGATCCTGGAGGCGCTGGCGCGGCACAACCCGGTGGCACCCGCGGGCGTGGTGGAGACCGGCAGCACGCGTGTGCATCTGCGCGTCGGCGGCGGGCTGGATGGCGCGGCGGCGGTGCGCAACGTGCCGGTCTCGACGCCGGAGGGGCGCACGCTGCGCCTTGGCGAGATCGCGGAGGTCCGGCGCGGTCTGGCCGACCCGCCATCGGCGGCGGTGTTACACGAGGGGCGGCCGGCGGTGCTGGTCTCGGTCGCCAAGCAGCGCGGCTTCGACGTGCTGGCGCTCGGCGAGAGCCTGAAGGCGGAGCTTGCGGCGATCCGGCGCGACCTGCCGGTCGGGCTGGAGTTGGAGGCGATCTCGGACCAGCCGCGCATCGTCGCGGAGAGCGTGACGGAGTTCCTGCAGAAATTCGTGGCCGCGCTGCTGGTGGTGCTGCTGGTCTCGCTCGCCTCGCTCGGGCTGCGCGCCGGGCTGATCGTGGCGCTGTCGGTGCCGCTGACGCTCTCGGCCACCTTCGTCTTCATGCTGTGGTGGGGGATGGAGCTGGAGCGCGTCTCGCTCGGCGCGCTGATCCTGGCCCTCGGGCTGCTGGTGGACGATGCGATCATCGCGATCGAGGCGATGATCGTGAAGCTGGAGGAAGGCTGGGACCGCGCGCGGGCGGCCGCCTTCGCCTGGGGCAGCACGGCCGGACCGATGCTGTCGGGCACGCTGGTGACGGTCGCGGGCTTCATCCCCGTGGGCTTCGCCGCCTCGACCTCGGGCGAATATGCGGGCGGCATCTTCTGGGTGGTGGGGGCGGCGCTGATCGCGTCCTGGCTCGTCGCCGTCTGGTTCACGCCGTGGCTCGGGGTGAAGCTGCTGCCGGTGCCGAAGCGGGTGGTGCATCACGACCACCTCTATGACGGGCGCGGCTATCGCGCGTTGCGCGCCGTCGTCGCCTGGTGCACCGACCATCGGGCGGTCGTGCTGGTGGCGACGCTGGCGCTGCTCGGCGCGGGCTTCGCGGGGATGGCGGCGACGAAGAAGCAGTTCTTCCCGACCTCCGCGCGGCTCGAGTTGCTCGTGGACGTGAACCTTCGCGGCGGCGCCGGCTTCGAGGCGACGCGGGCGGCGCTGGAGCGCGTCGCCGCCGAGATCGCGCAGGACGAGGATGCGCAGACCTACACTGCCTATGTCGGCGCCGGCGCGCCGCGCTTCTTCCTGGCGCTGAACCCCGACCTGCCCAACGAGGCCTTCGGCAAGCTGGTGATCCAGTCGCGCGACGTGCCGGCGCGCGAGCGGCTGCGCGAGAAGCTGCTCGCCTTCGCCGAATCCGGCGCGGTGCCGGAGGCGCGGATCCGCGTGAGCCGGCTGGACTTCGGCCCGCCCGTCGGCTTCCCCGTGCAGTTCCGCGTCACCGGCGGCACGCCCGCCGCGCTGCGCGGCGTGGCGGAGGAGGTGATGGCGGCGCTGCGTGCCACGCCGGGCACGCGCGACGTGCAGCTTGCCTGGGGCGAGCGCGCGCCGTCGCTCCGGCTCGTGTTGGACGACGACCGCGTGGCGCAGCTTGGCCTCTCACCGGAGGCGGTGGCGCAGTCGGTGCAGGCGCTGGTCTCCGGCGTGACCGCGACGCGGCTGCGCGAGGGCGAGCGGCTGGTGGACGTCGTGCTGCGTGCGCCGGCGGCGGAGCGGCGCGGGCTCGATGCGCTCGGCGACCTGACCCTCGTCACGGCGGCGGGCGCGGTGCCGCTGTCGCAGGTCGCGCGGCTCGAGCCGGCGATGGAGGAGCCGATCCTGTGGCGGCGCAACCGCGAGCCATTCCTGGCGGTGCGCGCCGAGATCGCGCCGGGGCTGCAGGCGCCGGACGTGACCGCCGCCGCGCTGCCGTGGCTGGCCGAGATCAAGGCGCGGCTGCCGGTCGGCATGCGGATCGAGACCGGGGGTGCGGCGGAGGAATCGGCCAAGGCGAATGCCAGCCTCTTCGCCCTGTTCCCGGCGATGATCGCGGTGATGCTGCTGATCCTGATGGTGCAGCTGCGCCATTTCGGCCGCACCGCGCTGGTGGTGGCGACCGCGCCGCTCGGCATCCCCGGCGCCGCGGCGGCGCTGCTGCTGATGGATATGCCTTTCGGCTTCGTCGCGCTGCTCGGCGTGATCGCGCTGGCGGGGATGATCATGCGCAACACGCTGATCCTGGTGGATCAGGTGCGCCAGGACACCGAGGCCGGCGTCGAGCTGCGCGAGGCGATCATCGAGAGCACGGTGCGCCGCGCGCGGCCGGTGATCCTGACGGCGCTCGCCGCGGTGCTCGCCTTCGTGCCGCTGACGCTCTCGGTCTTCTGGGGGCCGATGGCGGTGGCGATGATCGGCGGGCTGACCATCGCGACGCTGGTCACGCTGCTCGTCGTGCCGGCGCTGCATGCGCTGGCACTCGGGCGCCGGCGCCCGGCGCCGGCGGCCCTCCCGTTGGCGCTGGC
>NZ_JAKJIB010000373.1 GCF_021864505.1 Falsiroseomonas oryziterrae | reverse complement strand
GCCGTCACGCTAGGCTGGCTGCCGGCCGCCGGCAGTAGCGAGACAGGCGGCGCCGACGCGCTCGGCTTCCTCGTCCTGCCCGTCGCCACCCTCGCCATCGCCAACCTCGCGGCTTACGCGCGCCACTCCGCCGCCGCGGTCGGCGCGACGCTCGGCGAGCCCTGGGTCACCGCGGCACGCGCGCGGGGCAACGGCGAGGCGCGGGTGCTGCTGCGCCACGCCTTCCCCAACGCCGCCGTGCCGGTGCTGCAGGTCGCAGCCCTCGACGCCGGCGCGCTGGTCGGCGGCGCGCTGATCACCGAGACCCTCTTCGCCCGCCCCGGCATGGGCAAGCTGATCTACGACGCGGTGATGGGCAACGACACCAACCTCGCGCTGATCGCGCTGCTCCTGGTCGCGCTGGTGACGATGCTGGCGACGCTCGCCGCCGACCTCGCGCAACGCGCCCTCGACCCCAGGCTGCGCGACGCATGAGGCTGCGGATCGGCCTCGTGCTCCTCGCGCTGCTCGCGCTCGGCGCGCTGCTCGCGCCGCTCGCCGAAGCCTGGCTCGGCCACGACCCCTTCGCGCCCGACCTCTTCAAGCGCCACGCGGAGGCGTCGCTGGACCATCCGCTCGGCACGGACGAGCTCGGCCGCGACATCCTGCTCCGCCTCCTCCACGGCGCACGCATCTCGCTCGCGGTCGGGCTCGCCACCGCGCTCGCCGCCGCGCTGCTCGGCACCGCGATCGGCATCCTCGCCGCCTGGCGCGGCGGCGCGCTGGATGCGGTACTGATGCGGCTGGCCGACGGCATGCTGGCGCTGCCCGCGCTGCCCGTCCTCGTCGTGCTCGCCGCCGCCGACACCGGACGCATCGGCCTGCCGCGCGGCGAGCCGCTGTCGGACATCCTGCGCATCGTCGTAATCCTCACGCTGTTCGGCTGGGTCGGCGTGGCACGCCTCGCCCGCGCCGCAACACTCTCGGTGCTCTCGCGCGATTTTGTCCGCGCGGCGCGCGCCCTCGGCGCGTCGGAGTCGCGCGTGCTGCTCCGCCATGTCGTACCCAACGTCGCAGGGCCCGTCGCCGTCGCGACCGCGCTGGCCGTCGCGGGCGCGATCCTTGCCGAAAGCACGCTCTCCTTCCTGGGCCTCGGCATCGCGCCACCCGCGGCAAGCTGGGGCAACATGCTCTCCAACGCGCAGGATCTGGTGTTCAGCGCGCCCTGGGCCGCGGTGTGGCCGGGGCTCGCCATCCTGCTCGCGGTCGCAGCCTGCACGCTGGTCGCGGACGGTCTCCGGCGCTAAGGCTTCCCGTAAGGAAGGGAACGCCATGCCGCCCCAGGCCGAAAGAATCTTCACCACGCACACCGGCAGCCTGCCCCGCCCACGTGCTCTGACCCGGCTGCACGCCAAGCGCTCGCGCGGCGAGGCGGTGGACACGACAGAACTCGCCGCCGCCACGGAAGCGGCCGTGCAGGCCATCGTGCCGAAGCAGCTCGCCGCCGGCATCGACATCCCGAATGACGGCGAGCAGGGCCGCGAATCCTTCGTGCTCTATCTGCGCGACCGCCTGACCGGCCTCGGCGGCGAGAGCCGCCGCCGGCCCTTCCAGGACGTCGAGGCCTATCCCGAATTCAAGGAATCGTTGCTGGAAAGCCTGAAGGGCAAGGAGACCGCGAGCGTCACCGGCAACCTCCCCGCCGCGACCGGCCCGGTCACCTATGTCGGCCAGGACGCGATGCGCGCCGAGCTGGCGCAGTTCCGCGCCGCGCTCGACGCCGCGGGGGGCGCCCCGGCCTTCATGGCCGCGCCCTCGCCCGGCATCGTCGCCGCCGTGGTGCAGAACCGGCACTACGACACCGACGAGGCCTATCTGAACGCGCTGGCCTCGGCGCTGCGCGCGGAATACGCCGCCATCCTCGAAGCCGGCTTCACGCTGCAGATCGACTGTCCCGACCTCGCGCTGGAACGCCACGGGGCCTGGCAGGACCGCCCGCTGGCGGACTTCCTCGACTTCTGCGAGCGCGTCGTCGCCGCCATCAACCGCGCCATCGAAGACCTGCCGAGGCACCGCATCCGCCTGCATGTCTGCTGGGGCAACTACGAGGCGCCGCACGACAGCGACGTGCCCTTCGAGGACATCTGGCCGGTCATCCGGCAGCTCAAGGTCGGCGCCTTCGTGCTGCCCTTCGCCAATCCGCGCCACGCGCATGAGCACCGCGTCTTCCGCCGCCTGCCGCTCGGGGACGACCAGGTGCTGGTCGCCGGCGTGATCGACACCCTCACCCAGTTCGTCGAGCATCCGGAGGTGATCGCCGAGCGGCTCGAGCGCATCGCGCAGAGCATCGGCGATCCGCGCCGCCTGATGGCCGGCACCGATTGCGGCTTCGACACCTCGGCCGGTCGCGGCCGCGTCGCCTCCGATGTCGTCTGGGCGAAGCTGCGCAGCCTGGCCGAGGGCGCGCGCCTCGCCTCCGACCGGCTGCTGAAGGGCTGAGCGCATGTGCTGGCTCTGCACCGTCCGGCGCCCGCCCGCGAAGCCGAGACCCCAACCGGCGGAGCCGGTGAACACAAGGAATCCGGCGGAGCCGGTGACCCAGGGAGAGACATCCATGAAGCGTCGCACGCTGATCGCGGCCACCGCCGCCGCCCTTGCGCTGCCCACCGTCGCCCGCGCGCAGGGCGCGGCATGGCCCGGCGGCCGCCAGGTCCGCATCGTCATCACCTATCCGCCCGGCGGCACGACCGACTTCGTCGCGCGTCTCTTCGCGCAGCGGCTGTCGGACCAGACGGGCGCGAGTTTCGTCGTGGAGAACCGCTCCGGCGGCGGCGGCGTGGTGGGCTGGACCAATGTGGTGCGCAGCGCGCCGGACGGCACGACGCTGCTGCTGACCGACAACTCGCTCGCCACCGCGCCGCCGCTGCAGCCCAATCTGGGCTTCGACATCCGCACCGACCTCACGCCGATCAGCGCGCTGGTGGACTACCCGACGGTCTTCGTCGTGCCCGCCGCCTCGCCCGCACGCACGCTGCGCGACCTGGTCGATGCGCAGCGCGGCCAGCCGGCCGACCGGTTCTTCTACGGCTCGATGGGCGCCGGATCCTCCCCGCATCTCTACACGGAACACCTGCAGGATTTGGCCGGGATCCGCATGACCCATGTGCCCTATCGCGGCATGGGGCCCGCCTTCACCGACCTGCTCGCCGGCCGCGTCGGACTGCTGATCGCGGCGCCGCCGACGGTGCTCGGCGCGTTGCGCGACGGGCGCGCGCGGGCGATCGCGATCGGCACCTCGGGCGGGCGCATGCCCGCGCTGCCGGACGTGCCGACGGCGCGCGAGCAGGGCTTCGATTTCCCCTATTCCTTCTGGTACGGCCTGCTCGGCCCGCGCGGGATGGAGCCGGCGCTGATCGCGCGCATCCAGGAGGAAATCGGCAAGGTCCTCGCGACGCCCGAGGTGCGCGACCGCTTCGCGCAGCAGGGCGCGGTGGTGATGTCCGGCGAGGCCGATGCGCTGCGCCGCGTGATGGACAGTGACCTCGCGCGCTGGAGCGAGGTGGTGCGCGCGAAGGGCATCACAATACAGGACTGATCGCCGCGTTCAGCCGCCCACCGGACCGCCCGCCCGCCGCGCAAGCGCGAGAAGCGCGCTGCGCGGCGGCAGCGCGGGGTCGAAGGCCGGCCAGCGCGTCGCCGGCCCGGCGAAGCTGGCGCCGGCCTCTGC
>NZ_JAKJIB010000372.1 GCF_021864505.1 Falsiroseomonas oryziterrae | reverse complement strand
GGCCGGCGGCACGTGCCCCCGGGCCGGCGGCACGCCCCTTCGGACCGGCCGCCCCGTCGCGCCTGCCGAAGACGGTGACCGAGCCCTGGAGCCTCGGCCCGCGCAACGCGACGCCCTATCGGCCCTACGAGGCCGCGCCGGTGCCCAACCGCAGCATCGAGCCGCCGCGCGACCGCTTCGCCGACCGCAACCCCTCGCTCGAGCCGATGCTGCTCCAGCCGGACCGGCGCCAGGGCATGACCTTCGGCCGCGAGCACCTGCGCGAGACCGGCCCCGACCGGCCCTTCGACAACATCGTCCCCGGCGCGCGGCTGCGCATCCCGTTCGAGTAGCCGCGCCTGGAGGTGACGGTCAGCGCGGGCCGTTCGCGCGGCCCGGCCTCCAGACCGGATCGGGCGTCGACCAGATCGCCGGATCGCGCAGCATCGCGGCCAGCCCCTCCGCCATCGCCTCGAAGATCGCCCTGCCCTTTTCCGCCGTCGCGGCGCGCGGATCGCCGCGCACGCCGGTGACCGGGGCGCGCTCGCTGAAGGACCAGAAGCGCGTCGCCGCCGCGTCGCCGGCCGAGAAGCCGCCGGGGGAGATCGTGTTGGCGATCTCGTCGCGGCGCACCTGGTCGGGGTCGAGATGCAGCCAGAGGCTCGTCTCGCCCTCGCACGCATGCTGGATGCCCGGCTGCGTCGTCAGCGCCGCCTTGATGGCGTCCGGCGCGAGCCGGGTGACGGTGGTGGTGACGACAGGGATCGCGAATTCATGCGCGAGCTCGCGCGCGGCGACGGCCAGCGGCTCGATGTTGCCGCCATGGCTGTTGATCAGGAACAGCCGCCGGAAGCCGTCGGCGAGGATGGAGCGCGTCACGCAGCGCAGCACGCCGGCGAAGGTCGCGTAGTCCAGGCTGATCGTGCCGCCGAAGGGGAAATGGTGCTCCGAAAGCCCCATCCACATCGGGGGCAGCACCACGGCGTGTCCCTCCCCCGCCAGCTCCGCGCCGCGCACCGCGACGGCGTGGCCGACCATGCTGTCGGTCCAGACCGGCAGATGCGGCCCGTGCTGCTCGAGCGCGGCGACGGGCAGCACGACGACCGGGTCGCGTGCCGCGAGCGCGCGCAGCTCGGGCGCCGTCATGCGTTCCCAACGGACCTCGGCCATCGTCCAACTCCCCCCCTACGACCTTGCGAGCATGGCAAGCGCGGCCGCCGGACGAAAGCGGACCGCCCGCGCCCCGGGACAGCTTGCCGCGCGCCGCGACGGCGCTAGCGTGTCCGGATGTTGCTCTATCGCAGCCTTTTCGGCCTTGCTGCGCTCACGACGGCGATCTTCGCGTTCTATTTCTTCGTCGGTCTCGCCGACGGCTCCGTTTCCTCGGTGAATCTCGGGCTCTGGGCGCTGATCCTCGGCGGGCTCGGCGCCGTCCTGGTCGGCGGCGTCCTGCTGCATCGGAGGGGCCGCACGGTCTGGTCGAAGCTGGTGCTGGCAGTCGTGGCGGTGCCCGCGCTGCTCGGCGGCCTCTTTTTCCTGATCCTCCTGCTGACCGTCGATCGCTGGAACTGAACCGGTGGTCGCCCTCTGGCTCTATCGGTTGTTCCTGCTGGTCGCCGTCCTGTCGGTGCTGCTGGTCGGGGCGCTGGTGGGGACCTACCTCCCCACGGCGCTCGCGAAGGGCGGGGCGGATGCCGTGGAGACGCTGGGCTGGGCCGCCGGCGTGGCGGTGGTGGCGGTGCTGGCGCTGGCCGCAGTCCTGCTGCGGCGTCGCGGCTGGATCCGGCTTGGCGCCATGGTGGCCTGCATCGCCGCGATGCCGGGCCTCTTCGGCCTGGCGATGGCGGGGGTGGTCGCGGGCGCCTTCATAATGAACTCCGGCCGGTGATGCGCCACGTGGAGGCCGGCGCATGGCCTCCCGGGACGCACCCCGCTGGCGGACAGCAGGCCCTGCCGTTACGTTCCGCGCATGAAACGCCGCAGTCGCCCTCCTCCGCGCAGGGCCCGGTGATGCTCTACGGCCTGTTGCAGGCGCTTGCGCTGGTGTCGCTCGGCGCGGTGGCGCTCGGCTTCGTCGGACATCTGGCGGGCGCCGCCGCGGACGGCGCCGGTGGCGCCGGCGCGGTGGTCTGGCTGGCCGTGCTCGGCCTCGGCGTCCTTCTGGTCGGCAGCGCGGACCGTCTGCGGCGCGAGGGAAGAACCGGGCAAGCGACCGCGCGCCTTGCGCTGGTCGCCGTGCCGGGACTGTTCGCCATCTCGGCCTATGTTGCGATCGGCCTGATGTTCACCCTCGGCCGCTGACCGTCAGTCGAGCCCGACCAGCCCGCGGGCGAAGTCGCGCGCGGTGAAGGGGCGCAGGTCGTCGGCCTTCTCGCCGACGCCCACGACATGCACCGGCAGGCCGAATTCCTGCGCGAGCGCCACCACCACGCCGCCCTTGGCGCTGCCGTCGAGCTTCGTCACCGCAAGGCCGGACACCTCGACCATGTCCCGAAAGACCTTCACCTGGCTCAGCGCGTTCTGGCCGGTGGTGGCGTCCAGCGTCAGCAGCACGGAATGCGGCGCGGTCTCGTCGAGGCGGCGGATCACGCGCACGACCTTGCGCAGCTCCTCCATCAGCGCGGCCTTGTTGTGCAGCCGCCCCGCGGTGTCGATCAGCAGCACGTCCATGCCCTCGGCCTTCGCGCGGGCGAGCGCGTCATGCGCGAGGCCGGCGGCGTCGGCGCCCATCTTCGCCGGCGCCACCACCGGGCAGCCGGTGCGGTCGCCCCAGATCTGCAGCTGCTCGACGGCGGCGGCGCGGAAGGTGTCGCCGGCGGCGAACATCACCTTGAGCCCCTGGCGGCGATACTGCTGGCCGAGCTTCGCGATGGTCGTCGTCTTGCCGGTGCCGTTGACGCCGACGACGAGCACGACATGCGGCGCGCGGGCGGGCTCGATCGCGAGCGGCTGCGCGACGGGGGCGAGGATCTCGGCGATGCTGTCGGCGAGGGCCGCCTTCACCTCCTCGTCGGTGACCTCCTTGCCGAAGCGGGTCTTGCGGAAGCCCTCGACGATGCGCTGCGCGGCGGACAGGCCGAGATCGGCGGCGATCAGCGTCTCCTCGAGTTCCTCGAGCGCCTCGTCGTCGAGACGGCGCTTGCGGAAGACGGTGGTGATCGCGTCGGTCAGCTTGGCGGTGGAGCGCGAGAGGCCGGCCTTGAGGCGCGCGAACCAGCCGCCCTTCTGCTCGGGCCCGGCCTCGGGCACGCTGTCGGCCAGTGCCTCACGTAGCGCGGCCGCATCGTCGCGTGGCGCGGCCTCGGCCGGCGGCGGCTCCACCGTGGGAACCGGCGCGGCGGGGACGTGGACGGGCGCGGCGGGCGCCTCGTAGGGCGGCGGCGCGTTGACGTCGGGCTGGATCGGGATGGCCGGCGGCGGGATCGGCGGCTCCGGATCGGGGGCGGGCGTTTGCGGCCCCTCCTCCGGCGAGCCGCGGCCGCGCAGACGGTCCCAGAACCCCTTGAGCGCCATCGGTCAGGCCACCTCCGCCACCAGGCCGTCATCGTCCGCGCCAACGACGCGCAGCGCGACGAGTTCGCCCCGCCGCCCCGCGCCGCGCAGGCGGACGGGGGCGAAATTCTCCGCATGGCCGCGGTCGGCACGCTCCAGCACCACGCGTTCCTGCCGGCCGATGCGGCTGTCGTAGAGGCGGCGTGCGGCGCGGCGGCCGGCCTCGCGCAGCCGCGCCGCGCGCTCCCGCCGCAGC
>NZ_JAKJIB010000371.1 GCF_021864505.1 Falsiroseomonas oryziterrae | reverse complement strand
GTGCAGCGCATCCGGCGCGCGGCGGCGCTGCACCGTCGGCGGCTGCGGCTTCACGGCACGGCGCTGCCGGGCGGCGAGGCCGGGCCGCTGCTCGCGGCGGGCTTCCCGGACCGCATCGCGGCGAAGCGCGGCACGATGGACGGCGCCTTCCGCCTTGCATCGGGACAGGGCGCGCGGCTGGCCGCGAACGACCGGCTGGCCAAGTCGCCGCTGCTCGCCGTCGCGGATCTCGAGTTGCAGGGGACAGAAGCGCGCATCCGCATGGCCGCGCCGCTCGACCTGGTGACGCTCGAACGGCGCTTCCCCGAGCGGCTGCGCTGGGAGGAAGGTGCCGCCTTCGACGCACGGGCCGGCGCGGTGATCGCACGGCGGCGGCGCATGTTTGGGCCGCTGGTGCTGGAGGAGCACGCGCTGCCCGCGCCGGATGCCGCCACCGTCGCCGCGGCACTGGCGCGCGCGATCGCGGAGCGCGGCCTGCGCGACCTCGACTGGACGGAAGCCGCGAAGCAGACGCGCGCGCGGCTGCGCTGGATGCACGAGGTTGAGGGCGAGGCGTGGCCGGACGTTTCGGATGCCGCGCTCGCCGCCACCGTGGAGGACTGGCTCGCGCCGCATCTGCACGGGCGCACGAAGCTGGCCGAGGCGAAGGCGCTCGACCTCACGACGATCCTGCGCAACCTCGTGCCGTGGGAGATGCAGCGGCGGCTGGACGCGGCGCTGCCGGCGCGGATCGACCTGCCGGGCGGGCGCAGCGCGGCGGTGGATTACGACCGCGAGGTGCCGACGCTCGAAGCGCGCGCGCAGCATCTGTTCGGGATGGATGCGCTGCCGCCGCTGGCCGAGGGGCGCGTGAAGCTGCAGGCGGCACTGCTGTCGCCGGCGGGCCGGCCGATCGCGATCACCGGCGATCTCGCGGGGTTCTGGCGCGGCGGATGGCGCGATGCGCGGAAGGACATGCGCGGGCGCTACCCGAAGCATGCGTGGCCGGAGGAGCCGTGGCGGGAGGCGTGAGCGTCGGCGGGGGCTCTGCCCCCGTACCCCCGCCGGGGAGCCGAGGGGCTCCCCGGACCCCAGCCATCTGTTTTTCAGCGACGAAGGGGGAGGGGGGCCAAGCCCCCTCCCCCTTCGTCGCTAAACGGAAGCAGGTCCAGGAGCCTCCAGGCTCCTGGTGGGGGGTGCAGGGGGGCAAAGCCCCCCTGCCCGCGCCTCACCCCTTCGCCACGCCCACCTGCGCGCGCGCCGCGGTCAGCATCAGCCCGCTGTCATTCATGATCGTCGCCAGGTTGAAGCCGCGCTCGAACATCCGCTTCGAGTAGGCGCCGCTCATCGTGTGGATGCCGGCCTTCACGCCGTGCTTCGCCGCCGTCGTGCGGATGCGGTCGATGATGGCGAGGAACTCGGGCTCCTGCCGGTCCTGCAGCGGCTTCATGCCGAGCGAGAGCGAAAGGTCGGACGGACCGATGTAGACCGCATCCACGCCCGGCACGCTGACGATGGCTTCGAGGTTGTCGAGCGCCGTCTTCGTCTCGATCATCGGGATCACCAGCACGTCGTCGTTGGCCGCATCGGTGTCGGCCGCGGCGCCGTAGATGCCGGAGCGGATCGGGCCGAAGCTGCGCGCACCCTTCGGCGGATAGCGGCAGAAGGAGACGAGGTCGCGCGCCTCCTTCTCCGTGTTCACCATCGGGCAGATCACGCCCTTCGCACCGCCGTCGAGCACCTTGCCGATGATGCCGGGCTCGTTCCACGGCACGCGCACCATCGGCGTCACGCCATGTGGCTGCATGCCCTGGAAGCAGGCGATCATGGACTGGTAGTCCTGCACGCCGTGCTGGATGTCCACGGTGAGGCTGTCGAAGCCGGCCTGCGCCATGACCTCCGCGCTGAAGCCGGAGGGGATGGCGAGCCACCCGTTCACCACCGGCTTGCCGGCCGCCCAGGCCGCCTTCACGCCATTCGCCATTGCGTTTCCTTCCCCAAACTGGCTACCGCGTGATCCACCTTCGTGGATCACGCTGCAGCTTGTGTCCCAGCGACTGATTCACCGCTCCGGCGGTTCCGCCTGCGCGGATCAGGCGCCAGCGGGAAGGGACGCTAGGCCTGGGTCAGGTGAGCGTCAACGCGCCGGCGGCGCCGTCATTCGACCGGCAAGGCGGCAACGGCCGCGGCGAGTTCCGCCATGTCGACCTCGCGCGCGACGACCTCGGCGCGCTCCAGCACGAAGGCGACGACGCGGTCCTCGAGCGCGCGGGCGCGCAGGTCCTCCGGCGTGCCGGGCGCCGCGCGCGCCGCCGCGCGCAGATCGTCGTCACCGGGCAGGATGTCGTGCCGGCGCGCGATCGCGCGGAGCAGGAGCCCGAGACGGACACGCCGCGCGGCAAGTGCCCGCGCAGCCTCCGGCGAGACCTGGCGCGCCTCGGCGGAGAGACGCGGCCAGATCGCGGCAAGCTCCGTCCGGATTGCCTCCTCCGGCAGCGCGATCCCGTCGCTCACCGCAAGCAGTGCGTCGAGCGTGGCGCGGCGAAGCTGCCGCTGCTCGAGCGCGACGCGCCGCGCCTCGAGCCGCTCGGCCGTCATCGCGCGGAGCGCCGACAGGCCCTCCAGGCCAAGCGAGACGGCGAAGGCGTCGTCGACCTCCGGCACGACGCGCCGCAGCAGCGCCGTCGCGCGCAGCGTGACGCGCGCGTCGCGGCCGGCGAGCACGCGGTCTTCGAAGGCATCCGGCACGCGGAACGGGGCTTCGCGCGTCTCGCCCGCGGCGATGCCGACAAGGTGCGGCGCGAGGCCGGACGGGTCGGGCCTGCCGATCTCGATGCGCCGCCCCGTGCCGCCGAAACCCGGCACCGCGACGGCGTCGTCCTGACCGAGATCGAGCCCTTCCACCAGGCGCGGCAAGGCGAGGTCCACGACGAAGTCCACCGGCCCCGCCGCGTGGTCGAAGAGGACCGCAAGACGCACCGAGCCGGTCTGCTCGTCGGAAAGGGTGTCGGAGACGTAGACGCGGCCGAAGCCGGCGCCGGGCGTGAGCGGCAGCGCTGCATCCTTGCGGCGCAGCGTCTGGCGCCCGGTGCGCGGCTTGGAATCGAGACGCAGCTTGCCGCCACGCAGGCCGAGCGGCGCGGCGGGCCAATGCAGCGCAAGCGAGCCGGCCCAGGTGGAGCCGGCGCCGGCGGCGATCACGCCCTCCGGATGGAAGCGCACGAAGCTCTGACCATCGGCGGCCGCGGTGCCGTGGATGCGCAGGCGCAGCTGCGGCGGGTCGGCGTCGGGTGCGACCGTCACGACCTCGCAGGCGAGTCCGGCATTGTTGTCGCCGAAGACCCAGCCGGTCGGCAGCGATCCGGGCGCGCCGGCCTCCGCCCCCGACGGCAGCGGGTTCGGGATGAGGTTCTCCGGCGGCAGCAGGCGCACGGCGACGTCGCACACCACGAGGTCGCCAGGTTCTGCGCGCGCATCGGGCGGCAGCTCGACCCAGTCGGCGCGACCCGCGGCGAGTTCGGCCAGCGCCGCGTCCAGGTCGGCCGGATCGACTCGCCCGCGGAGTCGCTCGATGCGCAGTGCGGCCGGATCGGGCGGCTCAGGCTCCGGCAGGGTCTCGATCTCGACGCGCAGGATCAGGTCGCCGCCGGGCGGTGCGGACAATGTCTCGATCCGCGGCGACCCGACGGGCTCCAGCCCGAGCCGGCGCTGCATGGCGGCGGCGGCCTCGGCGCCGGCGCGCTCGCAGGCATCGGCAA
>NZ_JAKJIB010000370.1 GCF_021864505.1 Falsiroseomonas oryziterrae | reverse complement strand
GCGCAGGGCTGCGCCGCGGCCTGCTTGCGCTGCTGCTCGCCGTCGCCGCGCCGGTGGCGCAGGCGCGGCCCGACCCGGCCGCAATCGAGGACGCCTTCCTCGCCGCCATGGCGGAGGCCGAGCGCGACCGCTGCGACCTCGCCGTCCCGGGCTTCGAGGCGATCCTGGCGCGCGATCCCGCGCTGCACCGCGTGCGCCTGGAACTGGCGGCCTGCCTGCTGCGGCTCGACCGCGACGCGGAGGCCGCGCACGAGTTCCGCCGCGTCTACCACGCCGACGCGCCGGTCGAGGTCCGGCGCAACATCCGCCTGTTCCTGAACGCCATCGAGCGGCGCCGCCGCTTCGTCCCGCTGCTCGGCCTCGGCCTCGCCCCCACCACCAACGTCACCGCGGCGTCGAGCGCGCGCAGCGTCAGCATCCTCGGCCTCGACTTCCAGCTGCCGCCCGACGCGCGGCCGCGCTCGGGCCTCGGCCTCGCGACGCTGCTCGGCGCCGAGATCCGCCAGCCGCTCTCCGACACCACGCGCCTTCTCGCCGGCGGGCTCTGGCAGCAGCGCTGGTATCGCGACGACCGCTTCGACGACCGGCTGCTGCTCGGCTCGGTCGGCCTCGGCTACACGGATGCGACCTGGGACGCCACGCTGCGCGTCGTGCCGACCGAGCGCAGCATCGGCGGCCGGACCGTGCTGCAGCAGCAGGCCGTCCTGCTCGAGGCCTCGCGCGCGGTCACCGAGACGGCCGCCCTCGCCGGCGTGCTGCAGGTCGCGCGCCTCGGCTACAGCGAGCCGAACACGCCGCTCGACGGCCACCTCGTCCAGGCGCTGCCAGGGCTGCGGGTGAGCCTCGGCGGCCTCACGCAGCTCCAGCTGCTCGCCGGCCCCACAGCACAGACCGCGGAGGATGCCTTCAACGATTTGCGTGGCTGGCGCGCGATCGCCTTCCTCACCACCGATGTCTTCCCCGTGATCGAGCTCGCCGCCTCGGCCAGCCTCGGCCTGCAGCAGGCGCGCGCGCCGAACCCGCTCTTCGAGATGCGCCGCACCGACCGCGACATCGAGCTGCGCGCCGATGCCGTGCTGCGGTCCGTCTCCCTCGGCGGCTTCAGCCCGGCCCTCGGCGTCACCTGGCTGCACCGCGACAGCAACATCGAGGTCTTCTCGACCGATGTCTTCGAGCTGCGCCTCGGCCTGCGCAGCGTGTTCTGAAACGCGAAGCGGCGCGGAGGTCTCCCTCCGCGCCGCGCGCTCACGCCGATCCCGGAGGGGTCAGGCGCTCTTCTTCATGATCTCGTCCGCCACGTTGCGCGGCACCGGATCGTAGTGGTGGAACTGCATCGAGAAGCTCGCGCGGCCCTTCGTCATGCCGCGGAGGTTCGAGATGTAGCCGAACATCTCCTTCAGCGGGACATGCGCGCGCACGATCACGCTGGTGCCCGCCATGTCCTGGCTCTGGATGACGCCGCGGCGGCGGTTCAGGTCGCCCACCACGTCGCCCACGTGATCCGACGGCGTGGTGACCTCCACGTCCATGATCGGCTCGAGGATGACCGGACCGGCCTTCTTCATGCCTTCGCGGAAGCAGGCCTTGGCCGCGATCTCGAAGGCCAGCGCCGACGAGTCCACGTCATGGTACTTGCCGTCCACCAGGGAGTACTTGAAGTCCACCGTCGGGAAGCCGGCGAGCACGCCGGTGTCGGCCTGCACCTTGATGCCCTTCTCGACCGCCGGGATGTATTCCTTCGGCACCGCGCCGCCGACCACGGCGTTGACGAACTCGATGCCCTCGTTCCGCTCCTTCGGCTCGAAGACGATCTTCACCTCGGCGTACTGGCCCGAGCCGCCCGACTGCTTCTTGTGGGTGTAGGTCTCGGTGTGCGGCTTGGTGATCGTCTCGCGATAGGCGACCTGCGGCGCGCCGATGTTCGCGTCCACGCCGTATTCGCGCTTCAGGCGGTCGATGATGATCTCGAGGTGCAGCTCGCCCATGCCCGAGAGGATGGTCTGGCCGCTCTCCTGGTCGGTGCGCAGGCGCAGCGAGGGATCCTCGCCGGCCAGCTTCTGCAGGCCGAGCGTCATCTTCTCGATGCCTTCCTTGGTCTTCGGCTCGACCGAGATGTCGATGACCGGGACCGGGAAGGCCATGCGCTCGAGCACCACCGGGTCCTCGTTCGCCGCCAGGGTGTCGCCCGTGCCGGTGTCCTTCAGGCCGACGAAGGCCGCGATGTCGCCGGCGAAGACCTCCTTGATCTCCTCCCGCTTGTCGGCGTGCATCTGGAAGATGCGGCCGATGCGCTCGCGGTGGCCCTTGGTGGTGTTCTGCACCATGTCGCCCTGGCGCAGCACGCCGCGATAGACGCGCACGAAGGTCAGGTTGCCGTACTTGTCGTTGATGATCTTGAACGCCAGGCCGGCGAAGGGCGCGTTCTCGTCGGCCGGGATGACGCGGCGCTCGGCCGTCTCGTCCTGGCCCTCCTCGGGCGCCACCTTGATGCCGGGGATGTCGACCGGGCTCGGCAGGTAGTCGAGCACCGCGTCGAGCAGCGGCTGCACGCCCTTGTTCTTGAACGCCGTGCCGCAGAGCACCGGGCGGAACTCGCCGCTGATCGTGCCCTTCTTGATGCAGCGCTTCAGCGTCTCGATCGAGACGTCGCCCTTGTCGAAGTACTCCTCCATCGCCGCCTCATCGACGCCGACGACGACATCGAGCAGCTTGGCGCGGTACTCGGCGGCCTTGTCCTTCAGGTCGTCCGGGATCGGCGCGTCCTCGTACTGCGCGCCGAGCTCGTCGCCCTTCCAGATGATCGCCTTCATCTCGATCAGGTCGACGACGCCCTTGAAGGTGTCCTCGATGCCGATCGGCAGCTGCAGCGTCACCCAGTTGATGCCGAGCTTCTCGGTCAGCGTCGCGGCCGCGCGGTAGAAGTCCGCGCCGGTGCGGTCGAGCTTGTTGATGAAGATGATGCGCGGGACGTTGTAGCGGTCCGCCAGGCGCCAGTTCGTCTCGGACTGCGGCTGCACGCCGGCCACGCCCTCGATGATGAAGATCGCGCCGTCGAGCACGCGCAGCGACCGGTTGACCTCGATGTTGAAGTCGATGTGGCCGGGCGTGTCGATGATGTTGATCCGGTGGTCCTTCCACACGGCGGTCACGGCGGCGGAGGTGATGGTGATCCCCCGCTCGCGCTCCTGCTCCATGTAGTCGGTCGTGGTGTTGCCGTCGTGCACCTCGCCGATCTTGTGGGACTTGCCGGTGTAGTAGAGGATCCGCTCGGTCGTGGTCGTCTTGCCGGCGTCGATATGCGCCGTGATGCCGATGTTGCGGATCTTCTCGAGCGGGGTGCGCGCTGCCACGATGGGCCTCCTGGAATCGGACCGATAAGCCGAAAGCGGACGTCCCCAGGGGCCATTCCGCCCGAGGTGCCCGCCCGTCCGTGTCGAATCAGCTAGTGTGCGGCGCGGAGATGCCCTCTCCCGCCGCCTTTTGCAAGCGCCGGGGCGCGAGGCCGCCGCATGGCGCCCCTGCGCGATCGGCTGGCGGCCCGCCGAGATGCTTCGTAACGCCAGCCACACGAAGGTCGCGATAGGCTCCGCGCCTGATGCTACGTTCCCGCCCATGACGGCCAGCCACCTCGCCCCGGTCCGCTTCGGCTACGGCCTCCGTCTCGGCGAGACGCCGCCGGCCGATCCGCGCGGCTGGCTGCTGGCGCAGCTCGACGGCCCCGGCGCCCCGGCCCCCGGGCCAAGCGCG
>NZ_JAKJIB010000037.1 GCF_021864505.1 Falsiroseomonas oryziterrae | reverse complement strand
GCGCGTCATACGATCGCCGGGGCGCGCTCCGCGGCGGCCCGGTGCGTCGCGCCGAAGGCGCGCAGCAGGCGGCAGCGTGGCGGCGGCCCGAAGCGGGTCATACGATCGCCGGGGCGCGCTCCGCGGCGGCCCGCTGCCACGCCAGCGCGGCATCCTCGTCGAAGAGCTCGGCGAGCTTCTTCATCATGGTGCCGCCGAGCTCCTCGGCGTCCACGATGGTGACCGCGCGGCGGTAGTAGCGCGTGACATCGTGGCCGATGCCGATCGCGATCAGCTCCACCAGCTCGCGCCCCTCGATCTCGGCGATCACCTTGCGCAGGTGGCGCTCCAGGTAGTTGCCGGGATTCACGCTCAGCGTGGAATCGTCCACCGGCGCGCCGTCGCTGATGACCATCAGGATGCGGCGATGCTCGGTGCGCGAGAGCAGACGCTTGTAGGCCCAGTCCAGCGCCTCGCCGTCGATGTTCTCCTTGAGCAGGCCCTCGCGCAGCATCAGGCCGAGGTTTCGCCGCGCACGACGCCAAGGTTCGTCGGCCGCCTTGTAGACGACGTGGCGGAGGTCGTTCAGGCGGCCCGGATTGCGCGGCTTGCCCTCCTGCACCCAGCGCTCGCGGCTCTGCCCGCCCTTCCAGGCGCGCGTGGTGAAGCCGAGGATCTCCACCTTCACGCCGCAGCGTTCCAGCGTGCGGGCGAGAATGTCGGAGCACATGGCGGCCACCGTGATGGGGCGCCCCCGCATGGAGCCCGAATTGTCGATCAGCAGGGTGACGACGGTGTCGCGGAAATCCGCCTCGCGCTCGCGCTTGTAGGAGAGCGAGTGCATCGGGTTGGCGACGATGCGGGCGAGGCGGGCGACGTCGAGCAGCCCTTCCTCGAGGTCGAATTCCCAGGCGCGCTGCTGCTGCGCGAGCAGCCGGCGCTGAAGGCGGTTGGCGAGCTTGCTGACCACGCCCTGCAGATGGCTGAGCTGCTGGTCGAGCTGCTGGCGGAGCCGCGAGAGCTCGTCGGCGTCGCAGAGATCCTCGGCCTCCACGATCTCGTCGAACTGCTTCGTGAAGGCCTTGTAGGCCGAGGGATCGTCGACCTGCGGCACCTCGCGCCGCTGCGTCGGGCCGCCGGGGCGATCGTCGCCGTCGGCGGCAGCACCTTCCTCCTCGCCCTCCTCGGTCTCGTCCTCGGCGGCGTCGCCCTGCATGGATTCCGGCTGGGCGCCGAGCATGGATTCCGTGTCCTGCGCCTGGGCCTCGCCCTCGCCGGCCTGGTCCTGCTGCTGGCTGGTCTCGCCGCCCTCGCCTTCCTCCTCGTCCTGCTCGGATTCGGTCTCGACCTCGGCCTCTGCGAGGTCGAGGGCGGCGAGCAGCTTGCGGGCGGCGCGCGCATAGGCGTCCTGGTCGGTGGCGGCGTTCGCCATCTCGGCCAGCGCCTCGTCGGCCTTGCCGCCGAGCGTGTCGCGCCAGAGGTCGAGCACGCGGCGCGCCGCTGCGGGCGCGGGTTCGCCGGAGAGCTTCTCGCGCGCCAGAAGGCCGAGCGCCGCCGCCATGGGCAGCTGGTCCTTGCGCGTCATGCGGTCGTAGCCCTCGGCCTCGCACTGGTCGGCGAGGCGGGCACGGAGGTTCGCCGCGACGCCGGACATGTGCTGGCTGCCGATCACCTCGACGCGGACATCTTCGAGCGCGTCGTAGACCTCGCGTGCCTCGCGCCGTGTCGGGACGCGCGCGGCGTGCACGCCCTCGTCATGGTGCCGGAGCTTGAGGGCGATGGCGTCGGCGGCGCCGCGCAGCTTGGCCATCTCGGCCGGCGGCAGGGCGCGGGTCGGCAGGGGCAGGCGGGCGCGCTTGCCGGCGAGGCCCGAGGGGCCGGGCTGGTAGGCGACCTGCACCTCCGGCACCTGCGCGATGGCGCGCAGCACGCCGGCGGTGGCGCGCTTGAACTCCTCCTGGCGGGTCTGGTCCTTGGAGCTGTTCGACATCCTGGCCCTGGAAGCGCGTGCCGGGGGGCTTCCCCCCCACCCGACCCTCCCCCGCGAGGGGGGAGGGAGATGTGCGGTCAGCCAGCCTTGCGGAGGAGCAGCCCGCTCGGCAGTTCCTCGTTGAAGCAGCGCTGGTAGTATTCGGACACCGTGCTGCGCTCCGCCTCGTCGCACTTGTTCAGGAAGGTGAGGCGGAAGGCGAAGCCGACATCGCCGAAGATCTTCGCGTTCTCGGCCCAGGTGATGACCGTGCGCGGCGACATGACGGTCGAGATGTCGCCGGCGATGAAGCCGGCGCGCGTGAGGTCGGCGAGTGCGACCATCGCCTCCACCTGGCGCTTCATCTTCGCGTCCTTCTCGTCGAGGCCGAGCTTGGCCATGACGATCTGCGTCTCCTGCGCATGCGGCAGGTAGTTGAGCGTCGCCACGATGTTCCAGCGGTCCATCTGGCCCTGGTTGATCTGCTGCGTGCCGTGATAGAGGCCCGTCGTGTCGCCGAGGCCCACCGTGTTGGCGGTGGCGAAGAGCCGGAAGGCCGGGTGCGGGCGAATGACGCGGTTCTGGTCGAGCAGCGTGAGCTTGCCTTCCACCTCGAGCACGCGCTGGATCACGAACATCACGTCGGGGCGGCCGGCGTCGTATTCGTCGAAGACCAGCGCGCAGGCGTGCTGCAGCGCCCAGGGCAGGATGCCTTCCCGGAATTCGGTGACCTGCTTGCCGTCCTTCAGGACGATCGCGTCCTTGCCGATCAGGTCGATGCGGCTGATGTGGCTGTCGAGGTTGATGCGGATGCAGGGCCAGTTCAGCCGCGCCGCCACCTGCTCGATGTGGGTGGACTTGCCGGTGCCGTGGTAGCCCTGGACCATCACGCGCCGGTTGAAGGCGAAGCCGGCCAGGATGGCGAGCGTGGTGTCGCGGTCGAAGCGGTAGGCCGGATCGGCCTCCGGCACGTGCTCGGTGCGGACCGAGAAGGCCGGGACGACGAGATCGCTGTCGAGGCCGAACACGTCGCGCACCTTCACCTGCGTGTCGGGCAGGTTGATCGAGGCGGTGTTGCGGGCTTCGGCGAGGGCGACCGTGCTCATGAACGGGGTCCGACTGTGGAGATGGTGGGCAATCTAGGGCGGGGCGGCCGGTTGGGCTACCCGTCCGGGTGGGTTCGTGGCCGCTCTCGGGGCCAGGAAAGCAGGCTTAATGACCGCGGCTCTAGCCGGCCGGCGCGGCCGCCTCGGCCTCGGCGGCGCGCGGCCCGACCCGGCGGCGCAACAGGCTGTAGGCGCGGTTGATATCCTTCAGCCGCTCCTCCGCCTGGCGGTCGCCGCCATTGGCGTCCGGGTGGTAGCGCTTCGCCAGGTCCTTGTAGCGCGCCCGGAGCGTCGCCTGGTCGAGCGGCCAGGCAAGATCCAGAACGTCGAGCGCGGCACGCAGTTCGGCCGGCGGCTCGTCGCGGCGCCGCGGCGGCTCGCGGCGCGCCTTGTGCAGCGGCGTGTCGCGCAAAACGCCGAGCGGGTCGCGCACATACTCGCTCTCGAAGGGGTTGAAGCCGCCGAGGCGGCCGAGCGGCCAGGTCGGGCGCTGCCAGCCGGAATCGGAGCGCAGCTCGCGCTCGATCTCGGCCGGGCCCATGCCCTTGTAGTAGTCCCAGGCGCGGTTGTACTCGCGCACATGCTCGAGGCAGAACCAGCGATACTCGTTCAGGCGCGCGCGGTCGCGCGGGGCGCGGTACTCGCCGGGAAGCGCGCAGCCCGGGGATTCGCAGGCGCGCAGCGCCTCGACGGGCTCCGGGTCACCAAGATGGATGCGCTCGCTCCGGCGTGGCATCGGCGTGTTATGGGCGTGGGGTCCGGAGGGCGCAAGGCAAGCGCGCGCGGGCGGGCCATGCGGCGCGCGGACGTGCAAACCGGCGGCAAGGCGGCCATATCCCGGGCATGAGCCGACGAGCCGACCGCATCGCCGAGGCGCTGCGCGCCGCCTTCCCGCCCGCCGAGGTCGAGGTGGTGGACGACAGCCACCGCCATGCCGGCCATGCCGGCGCCGCGCCAGGCGGGGAGACGCATTACAACGTCCGCGTGGTGAGCCCCGCCTTCGCCGGGATGAACCGCGTCGCCCGGTCGCGCGCGGTGCACGAGGCGCTGGCGGCGGAGTTCGCCGGCGGGCTGCACGCGCTGGCGCTCACCCTGCGGACGCCGGAGGAAGCTGCCGCGCGCTGAGTGCAGCGCGCGTTCTGGTCGACACGACAAGGCCCGCCCGCCGTCGGATCACCGGCTGCGCGCGCGGGCGCGCTGCGTGGCTTGCGCCGGGCGGTCCGGCGGGCCTATCACGCCCTCGCATCAAGAGTTGGGCCGAGCCCCGACGCCAACCTGCCTTCCCGGGCAAGGTGGCACCCCCGGAACCCCTGGGGGGATGCGGCCCTTCCGGCAACCAAACGGGATGCGCCGCGACGCTCACGCCCGCTCGGACCGGAGGACGTGACGTGCTGGACGGAACCGCATCCATCGATCTCGACCTGCTGCTGTCGCCCGGCGACGCGGCGCGGTTCGTCGCGCGCTGCGACTGGATGCGGCGCGACGGGCGGGTGGAGGCGTCGCAGTTGTGGGTCGTGCTGCATCGCCGCCACGGCGAGTGGACGCATGCCTATCGCGCGGTGCCGGACAGAAGGCCGGGGCACCTGGCGGTCTATCTGGAACGCGCGGAGCCGGGCGACCGGCGGGAGGAGCTGGCCGCGTGGCTGGCGACGCGGGCGGCTACTCCTCGGCCTGCTCCTGCATCCGCATGACCACCGGGCTGTCCGGCGCATAGGCATAGCAGGAGCCGATCGGCACGGCGCGCTTCGCCGGCGGCGGGGTCTCGCCGCGGGCGATCGCCGCCTCGCGCGCCGCCCGCGCCTTGCGCCAGCGCATCGGGCCGATGGTCTGGAAGGCGACGGTCGCCATCTGCGCCAGCACCTCGCGCAGATGGGTGCAGCCGAGCGTGCCGCCGACGCGCTCCTTCACCGCGCGGTTGAAGCCGGGGCCGATCGCGACGCCGGCGAGCGAGGCGAAGTTCGGGGCGGCCTGCGGGCAGATCGTGTAGGGCGTGAAGTCGGACGCCGCCTCGCAGGCGTGGATCACCATGTCCTCGCCGACCGTCATGCGCACCCACATGCCGTGCAGCGCCTCGCCGGGCTGGATCGTGCCGCGGTCCTGGTTCTCGAAGGGATAGCTCTTGGTGTCCTCGAGCCAGGCCTCGATGTCGTAGAGGCCGTCCTCGCGCTGGTAGCCGTGGATGTCGATCAGCCGGCGATGGAGCTTCTGGCGCGCGGCGGGCGGGGAGAGCGGCATGGCCCGAGCGCTAGCACGCAGCGCCAGGCGCGGCCAGTTTCCGCCCTCCGGCTCAGGCCATGGCGCCCTCGTCGCGCAGCAGCCGCTCGACCTGCTCGGGCGGGACATCGCCGGCGGTGAAGCAGGCGCCCGGGCCCTTCAGCAGCACGAAGCGCATCGCGCCCTCGCGCGCCTTCTTGTCCTTGCGCATGCGCGCGATCAGGCGCTCCGCCGAGAAGGCGCGGTCGAGGTCGCCGAGGCGCGCGGGCAGGCCGACCGACTGCAGGTGCGAGA
Source organism: Falsiroseomonas oryziterrae (assembly GCF_021864505.1). GTDB lineage: Bacteria > Pseudomonadota > Alphaproteobacteria > Acetobacterales > Acetobacteraceae > Falsiroseomonas > Falsiroseomonas oryziterrae. The sequence goes on along the minus strand of NZ_JAKJIB010000037.1, from coordinate 14,563 downwards.
TCACGCGGCCCGGCCATTCCTGGGCGCAATGCCCGAGCCGCGCCGAGAGCGCGGCGGCGAGGCCGAGTCCGACCGCCACCGCCTCCCCATGCAGCAGCGCGCCGCCATAGCCAGACTCCGCCTCCAGCGCATGGCCGAAGGTGTGGCCGAGGTTCAGCAGGGCGCGGCCGCCCTCCTCGCTCTCCTCGCGCTCATCCGCGGCGACGACGGCGGATTTCAGCTTGCAGGACTCGAGAACGGCGTGGGCGAGCGCATCGGCCTCACCGGCCACGGCGCGCGGTCCATGCGCCTCGCACCACTGCCAAAAGTCCTCGCTGGCGATCAGGCCGTGCTTCGCGACCTCGGCCCAGCCGGCGCGGAGTTCGCGCAGCGGCAGGGTGGCGAGCGTCGCCGTGTCGGCCAGCACCAGGCGCGGCTGGTGGAAGGCGCCGACCAGGTTCTTGCCGAGGGCGAGGTTGATCCCGGTCTTGCCGCCGACCGAGCTGTCCACCTGGGCCAGCAGCGTGGTCGGGATCTGGACGAAGGGCAGGCCGCGCAGCGCGACCGCGGCCGCGAAGCCGGCCAGATCCCCGACGACGCCGCCGCCGAGCGCCACGACCGTGGTGCGCCGGTCGGCGCCGGCGCCCAGGATCGCCTCCAGCGCGCCCTGCAGCGCGGCGAAGCACTTGGTCGGCTCCCCGGGCGGCACGAGATGCTCGGCAAGCACCGTGACGCCGGCCTGCTCCAGACCGGCGCGCAGTGCCGGGAGATGCAGGCGCGCGACGTCGGAGTCGGAGATGACGGCGACGCGGCGGGCCGGCAGTAGCGGCGCGAGCAGCGCGCCGGCGCGCGCCAGCAGCCCCTCGCCCACCACGATCTCATAGGCGCGCGCGCCGAGGCCGACGGTCAGGCGCTGCGGTTCGCGATGCGCGGCGATGGCGTCGAGCACGCGGCGGGTGGTGACGTCGGGCGGTTCGTCGGTGCAGTCCACGATCAGGTCGGCCTCGGCAAAGAGAGGGTGGCGCGCCGCCATCAGCCGCTCGAGCACCTCGCGCGGATCGGCGTTCAGGAACATCGGGCGGTGCTCGCGCCCCGCCACGCGCCGCAGCAGCGTCGGGAGCTCGCAGCGCAGCCACACGGACAGCGCGCCGGACCGGTGCACGGCCTGCCGCGTCCGGGCATCCGCGAAGGCGCCGCCCCCGGTCGCGAGCACGACGGGCGGGCCGGCAAGGATGCGGGAGATCACGCGCCGCTCCCCGTCGCGGAAATGCGGCTCGCCGTAGCGGGCGAAGATCTCGGTGATGGGCAGGCCGGCCGCGGCCTCGATCTCCGCGTCGGCGTCCGCGAAGGGCAGGCCGAGGCGGGCGGCGATGCGCCGGCCGATGGAGGACTTGCCGGAGCCGGGCATGCCGACGAGCACCACCGCGCGTGGCGCGGCGGAGGGGAATTCGCTCGGGTCCGGTTCGACCGGAAGGGCAAGGTTGCGTGACACGATCCGCAACGCTAGCACAGGCGCCGCCTGGTCAGGATACGCCGCGCCGATGTTCCGCAACCCCTTGCTGCTGCTGGTCGCGATCGTCGCGGGGGTGCTCGTGCTCGGCCTGCTGGCGGTCGGCGCCTTCCCGCCCTCCGTCACGCCGCAGCCGACGGAGCGGTCGATCCCGGCCGACCGCTTCGCGCCGAGGAACTGACCCCGGCCTGCCGATGGAGCGGCACGTCGAGGCCTTCCTGGAAATGCTCGCCGCGGAGCGCGGCGCGGCACGCAACACGCTCGCGGCCTATGCCGCCGACCTCGCGGATTTCGCCGCGCATGCGCGGGTGCGGGGGCTTGGGCCGTCGGAGGCGGGGCCGGAGACGGTGCAGTCCTACCTGCAGGGATTGTCCGCCGCGGGACTATCGGCCCGCACCGCAGCACGAAGGCTGTCCGCGCTGCGGCAGTTCTTCCGCTTCCTCGCGCGCGAGGGCGTGCGCGCCGACGACCCGACGGAGTTGAGCGAGAGCCCACGCCTGCCGGCGAGCCTGCCCAAGGCGCTGAGCGAGGCGGAGGTGGAGGCGCTGATCGCGGGCGCGGCCAGGCTGCCGGGGCGACGGGGGATGCTCGCCGTGGCGCTGGTGGAGCTGCTCTATGTCAGCGGGCTGCGCGTGAGCGAGCTGGTGTCGCTCGGCGCTGGAGCGCTGCGGGCGGATGCGCCGCTGGTGGCGGTGCTGGGCAAGGGCGGGAAGGAGCGGCTGGTGCCGGTCTCGGCGCGTGCGCGGGAGGCGGCGCAGGCGGCGCGGGGCGAGCCGAAGGCGCCGTCGCGCTGGCTGTTCCCGTCGCGCGCATCGGGCGGCCACATCACGCGGCAGGCGGTCGGCGCGGTGCTGAAGGACGCCGCGATCGCGGCAGGCCTCGATCCGGAACGCGTCAGTCCGCACGTCCTGCGGCACAGCTTCGCGACGCATCTGCTGGGCCGCGGCGCCGACCTGCGAAGCCTGCAGCTGCTGCTCGGCCATGCCGACATCGCGACGACGCAGATCTACACGAAGCTGCTCGAAGAGCGCTTGCGGAGGCTGGTGGAGGAGCACCATCCGCTGGCGGCGGGTCGATAGCCCTCCCCCGCATGCCGGGTGGGCGACGCACGGCGTCGAACGCCAGAGCGCGGCGGCGGCTGGCTGGGGTGGGGGTTCGTGACTCCGCGACACAAGCCCGCCGGGCATGCCACGATCCATGCCGATGCCGCGCATCCTGAATGACCCCGTCCAACGCGATGCCGCCCGCCGCCTGCGACGGGACATGACCAATGCCGAGCGGGTGCTGTGGGCCGCGCTGCGCCACGATGCGCTTGGTGTGCGGTTCCGGCGGCAGCATCCGATCGGTCGCTACGTTGCGGACTTCGCATGTGTCGAGGCGAAGTTGGTTGTCGAAATCGACGGCGGGCAGCACGGCTGCACGCTGGATGCCGAGCGCGACGCGGCAATGCAACGGCTAGGCTGGATGGTGCTGCGCTATTGGAACAACGAGGTGCTGGAGAACCGCGACGGCATGCTGGCTGATATCGCGCGGGTGGCACGCGGGCGGACGGGAGCGCGCTGAGTCACGAACCCCCACCCCGACCCTCCCCCGCTTGCGGGGGAGGGAGCAGGGCGCGCGGGCGGGCTACACGCTCAGCCCGTGCACCGTCAGCGGCAGGCTGCGCAGGCGGCGTCCGGTCGCGGCGAAGATCGCGTTGCAGACGGCGGGCGCGGTCGGCGGGACGCCGGGCTCGCCGACACCGCCCATGCGCTCGCCGCTGCGGATGATGTGGGTCTCCACCACCGGCGCCTGGCCCATGCGCAGGATCGGGTAGGTGTCGAAATTCCGCTCGACCGCCGCGCCGTCCTTCAGCGTGATCTGCTCCTTCGCCATGGAGGAGAGCGCCCAGACGACGCTGCCCTGCATCTGGGCCTCGACGCTGTCGGGGTTGATCACGTCGCCGCAGTCGATGGCGACGGTCACCTTGTGGACCTTCACCTCGTTGCCGCGCACCGAGACCTCCGCGACCTGCGCGACGAGGCTGTCGTAGAGGTCCACGAAGGCGATGCCGCGGTGCCGGCCCTCGGGCGCGGGCGTGCCCCAGCCCGCGCGCTCGGCGGCGGTGTTCAGCACGCGGAGCGCGCGCGCATCGGCCGCGAGCAACTCGCGACGGAGTTCGAGCGGGTCCTTGTTCGTCGCGGCGGCGATCTCGTCGAGGAAGCTCTCGACGAAGTAGCAGATCTGCGACCCGCCGACGGAGCGCCACAGCCACACCTTCGGCGCCGCCTCGACGCGCCGCCACTCGGCGCGGAAGGCGCCGAAATTGTAGCGGCGGGAATCCGACATGGATTGCAGCGAGAAGGGATCGTTGCCGCGCAGCACGTTGGCGAAGAGGGCCGGGCGGTAGTCGGCCATCACCGACTGGCCGGCGGCGCGGATGTGCAGGCCGGTGACGCGCCCCTGCGCGTTGACCGCGGCGCGCAGCCGCGCGGCGAAGGCGGGGCGCCAATAGGACTGGGCGAACTCGTCCTCGCGCGTCCAGATCAGCTTCACGGGACGGCCGACCTGCTTCGCGACGGTGGTCGCCTGCTCCACCACCTCGGTGTGCAGGCGCCGGCCGAAGCCGCCGCCGGTCATCGGCGTGTGGACGCGGACATTCTGCGGCGGCACGCCGGCGACACGGGCGGCGTCACGCACGCACCAATCCTGGTGCTGGGTGGAGGACCAGACCTCGACGCGGTCGCCCTGGATGTGGACCGTGGCGTTCTCGGTCTCCATCGGCGCATGCGCCAGGTAGGGCACCTCGTAGGTCGCCTCGACCACGCGCGCGGCATTCGCCATGGCGGCGAGCACGTCGCCGTCGTTGCGCGGCCTGACCATCTCGCGCGAGGCGAGGCCTTCGCGCAGGCGGCGCGAGACGTCCTCCGAGTTCAGCGACTGCTCGGGCGTCGGCTTGAAGCGCACGGCAATGCGCTTCGCGCCTTCCATCGCCGCCCAGGTGTTCTCTGCCACGACAGCGACGCCAGTCTTGAGCGGCACGACATCCACGATACCGCGGAGGCCGGCGATGGAGGCGCGGTCGAAGCCGTCGAGCTCGGCGCCGAAAACCGGCGAGAGCTTCGCGACGGCGTAGACCATGCCGGGGATCCGCACGTCGGAGCCATAGACGGCGCTGCCATTGGTCTTGGCGGGGATGTCGAAGCGCGGCGCGGTGCGCCCGGTGACGCGCCGCTCGGCGGCGGGCTTGACGCGCGGCTGATCGGGCAGCGGCAGGCGCGCGGCGGCCTCGGCCAGCTCGCCGTAGGAGAGCGATCGGCCGGAGGCGGCGTGCGTCACGCGGCCCTCGGCGGTGGTCAGCTCGACGGCCGGAACGTTCAGGCGCTGCGCCGCGGCCTCCACCAGCACGCCGCGCGCCTGGGCGCAGGCACGGCGGATGCGGTCATGCCAGAAGCGGATGCCGAAGCTCGCACCCGAATACATCTCGTTCACCGGCTGCAGGCGGAGCGCGGGCTCGGGCTGGCCGGCGATCACCTCGACGGCAGGGAGCGGCACGTCGAGTTCGTCGGCGACGATCATCGCATGCGACTGGTGCGTGCCCTGCCCCATCTCCGTCACCGGCGAGGCGAAGGTGACGCGCCCGTCGGCGCCGATGCGCAGGAAGGCGGTGACCTGGCCGGGGCCGCCATTCGGGCTGCCTGCCGCGGCTTCCGTGATCACGCGCGGGGGCTGCGGCGCCTGGGCGAGTGCCGGCAACGGCACCACCAGCGCGGCGGCAGCGGCCTTGAGCAGGCCGCGGCGTTCCATCATGCCGTCCATGGTCGCGCCCTCCCTCAGCTGTTCGCCGCGGCGTGGTGGATCGCCGCGCGGATGCGCTGGTAGGCGCCGCAGCGGCAGATGTGGCCCGCCATCGCCGCGTCGATGTCGGCGTCGGTCGGTCGCTTGTTCTCCGACAGGAGCGCGGCGGCGCTCATGATCTGGCCGGACTGGCAGTAGCCGCATTGCGGCACCTGCTCGCTGACCCAGGCCAGCTGCAGCGGGTGCCGGCCTTCCGGATGGAGCCCCTCGATGGTCGTGACCTGCCGGCCGGCGAGGTCGCCGAGACGCGTCTGGCAGGCACGGACCGCGGCGCCGTCCACATGCACGGTGCAGGCGCCGCATTGCGCGATGCCGCAGCCATACTTGGCACCGGTGAGACCGAGCAGGTCGCGCAGCGCCCAGAGCAGCGGCATGTCGGGATCGGCGTCGAGCCGATGCGCCGTGCCGTTCACGGTGACCTCGATCATGGATGCTCTCTCCCCGCCACCCGGGATGGCCACCCGGTTACGACGCCGCCACCACGTGGCGCAGGCCAGGCCGGTGCGCAAGCCCTGCCGCCTGCGTGGTCAGAGGCGGCCGAGCAGGTCCGCGACGCGAACAGGCGAAGCGGGAGACGCCCCGCGCTAACCTACGCGCAACAGCGCCGGCCCGTTGGCGCGCAGCCACGCCACGGCGGCGTCGCGGTGCGGACTGAGCGCCGCCACGAGGTCCCAGAAGCGCGGCGAGTGGTTCAACTCGCGCAGATGCGCCACCTCATGCGCCACGACGTAGTCGGTCACCCATTCCGGCGCCATGACCAGCCGCCAGGAGAAGGCCAGGGTGCCGTCCGGCGCGCAGGAGCCCCACCGGCTGCGGGTGTCCTTCACGCGGATGGCGCGCGGCCGGACCCCGAGGGCCGCGGCATGCGGCACGGCCAGCGCGGCGATGCGGCGCTTGGCCTCGGCCTTCAGGAAGCTCCCGACCTGCCCTGCCAGCCGTTCCCGCGCACCGGGGACGACGATGCGGCGGCCTTCGATCCGCACCGTGCCGCGCAGCCGCGGCTCGTGGCGGATCAGGTGCGACTGGCCGCCGAGCAGCAGCTTCGCGCCCGGCTCGAACTCCACGGCCGGGGAGAGCGCGGCGAGGTGCTGCATCACCCAGTCGAGGTGCTCCCGCACCAGCGCGAGGCCGGCGCGACGGCTGCCCTGCGGCGGCAGCGTCACCACCACCGCGCCCTGGCGCGGGCAGATGCGGAGCGACACGCGCTGCGCGCGGCACGCGTGCCGCCACCGCACCGGGATCCGCGCCGGCGCGGCGAAGGCAGTGCGCGACGGGCGGAGCGTGACGATCTCGGGTCCGGCATCCGGCATGCGCCGAGGATGGCGCGAGCGGCCCGCGCATTGCAACGGCTTGACAGCCTTCGTTGCATGACAGCGAGTGCGGCCGATGCCACGGCTCGCGCTTCATCTGCTGTTCCTTCTCGGCGTCGGCGCGATCTGGGGCCTGACGCCAGCCATGGCGAAGCTGGCGATGGCGGAAGGCATGCGGCCGCTCGGCGTCGCGACCTTCGCTGCCGCGGTCGCCGCGGTCGTCCTCTATGCGATCGCGTGCGCGGGCGGGCATGCGCCGCCGATGGACCGGCGGCACCTCAAGCAGTATGCGACAGGCGGGATCGTCGGGTTGTCGCTCGCGCATCTCTTCGCCTTCACCGGCCTGACCCGCGCGCCAGCGGGGCTCTTCGCCCTGCTCGTCCCGCTCTCCGCGCTGTTCACGGTGATCTTCTTCGCGCTGGCCGGCGTGGAGCGCGCGACGAAGCGGAGCATCGCGGGCGCGGCGGTCGGCATGGCGGGCGTGGCCGTCGCCATGTCGCCGGGCGCGGCGCTGCCCGATCCGGCGCTGCTGCCCTGGGCCGCGCTGATGGTGCTGACGCCGGTCTGCTACGCGCTCTCGAACCTCTTCTCGGTCCGATTCGCGGTGGCCGGCACGCCGCCGCTCGCGCAGGCCTCCGGCACGGTGATCTTCGCGGCCCTCGGCGCGGGCGTGCTCGCGCTGCCGCTCGGGCATCTCGGGCCGCCGCCGTCGTTCGGCATCGCGGTGCTGCTGGTCGCCCAGGGCGTGCTCACCGCGATCGCCTACCTGCTGTACTTCCGCCTGCTGGTCGGCGCGGGCGGGGTCTTCACCAGCCAGGTCTCCTACCTGATCACGCTGATGGGCCTGCTCTGGGGTTTCGTGCTCTTCGCCGAGGTGCCGGGATGGCTGACCATCCCGGCGGCCATGCTGATCTTCGCGGGCGTGGCGCTGGTGACGCTGGAGAAGCGGGCGCGGCGCTGACGGGCCGCGCTCAGCCCGGCAGGTGCTTCAGCTCGATCTCGACGAAGGCGAGCGGCGCCGCGCCGGCATTCACCACGTTGTGCTCGGTGCCCGCGACGCGCGCGTAGGAGACGCCGGCCTTGAGCTCGGCGGTCATCGTCGCGCCACCGGGAAGCTCGAGCAGCAGCGTGCCGTCGGTGACCGGCACCACGACATAGGCCATGCCGTGGCGGTGCCAGCCGGTCTCGGCGCCCGGCTCGAAATCCCAGCGGGTGACGCGCGTGTGCGCGTCATCCAGCTGGAGCGTCGCGACCGCCGGCGCGCGGCAGCGCAGCGTCTCGCTCACTCCGCGGCGGCCTGCAGGCGGAGTCCCGGCAGCGGCAGCGCGCCGGCGGCGACCATCGCGTCCCACGCCTTCTGGCCCTGGTCGGCCGACAGCGGCAGGTGCGGCGGGCGGATCACGCGCCAGCCATCATGGCCGGTGCTGCGCGCGATGATCTCGCGGAGCCCCGGGATCAGCGGCACGGCGGTGGCGGCCTTGCGGGTCGCGTTCAGCACCGCCTGCGCCGCATCGGCCTCGGCGCCCGTGCGCTTCTGGTAGACGACCTGGCCGAAGCGCGCGTTGACGTTGGACGCCGCCGTGATGCAGCCCGCGCCGCCTTCGGCCAGGATGCGCTGCACGAATTCGTCGGAGCCCGAATAGACCTCGAAGCCGTCCTTGGCGAAGTGGTCGATCATCGCCTTCATATTGGCGTAGTCGCCCGACGAATCCTTCACGCCCTTGATGACGCCGGGGAAGGCCTTCAGCAGCCGCCCGATCAGGTCGAGGCTGAAGGGCACCGCGCTCTGCTGCGGGAAGTGGTAGAGATAGATGGCGATGCCGCCGCCGACGCGGCTCACCACCTCGGAGAAATACGCGAAGAGCCCGTCGTCGGAGGGGTTCTTGTAGTAGAAGGGCGGCAGCACGAGCACGCCGCGGCAGCCCTGCGCCTTGGCATGCCTCGTCAGCTCCACCGTATCGGTCAGGCTTGCGCAGCCCGTGCCCGGCATCAGCTTCGTGGCCGGCACGCCGCGGGCGAGGATGCCCTCAAGGATCTGCTTGCGCTCGTCGAAGCCGAAGCTGTTCGCCTCGCCCGTCGTGCCGAGGATGCCGAGGCCGTTGCAGCCATTCGCCAGCAGCCACTTGCAGTGATCGGCGAAGCGGTCGAGGTCGGGCGACAGGTCGGGCTTCATCGCGGTCAGGGCCGCGGCATTGATGCCGCCGAACAGCGCGTCCTTCATGGGGCGTTTCCTTCCTTCCGTAGCGGAGCGAGCGGGCGCGCGGCGCGCGGGATGCGGCCGGGCCAGGAGACTATGTGATCCTCGAGCGCGCCGGCCTCGCGCTCGGGCCTCGCCTTGCCGCGCACCGACACGCCGGCCTCGTGCACCGTCTCCGGCCGGCCGGAGACCAGCGGGTGCCACCAGGGCAGGTCCCTGCCCTCGGCCAGCAGGCGATAGGCGCAGGTGGGCGGCAGCCAATCGATCTCCGCCACGCGCTTCGGGGTGAGCTTCACGCAATCCGGCACGCGCGCCTTGCGATTGGCGTAGTCGGAGCAGCGGCAGGACTGCGTGTCGAGCAGGCGGCAGGCGACGTCGGTCCAGCCAAGCTCGTTCGTGTCCTCGTCGCGCAGCTTGTGCAGGCAGCAGCGGGCGCAGCCGTCGCACAGCGACTCCCATTCGGCGCGGGTCATCTCGCCGAGGGTCTTGCTGCGCCAGAAGGGGACGGTGGCGGCCATCGCGTCTTCTCTAGTCCCGCCGGCCGGCTCAGGCCAGACGGCGAACCGCGTCGAGGAAGCGGCGGGCGGCAAGCTCGGGCGGCCAGGGCTCCCAAGGCGTGCCGCCGAACTCGGCGACGAGCGGATCGGCCGTCATCACCGCGGCGCGGATGCCGAGCGTGGCGCGCACCTCCTCGCGGGACCAGCCGGCGACATGCACCGCCTCCGCCGCCGCCATGGCGATGTCGAGCCGCTTGTGGAGCTTCCGCTCCGCCTCGGTCCAGGGCGGCAGCGCATAGCGCGCGGCGATGGCGAGCGAGAGGCGCTGCTGCAACTGGCGGAAGCCGTCGCCGAGGAAGGGCTTCAGCGGCGAGATGCAATCGAAGTTGGTCAGGCCTTCCTCGGCGTCGTGCAGCAATTCCCGCCGCAGGGCGTCTCGGCCGGCGGCAGGGCGCGCGGCGCGGCGCAGGGCCAGGACGGCGAGCGAATGCTGGGCGACGGAGAGCGGCGCGGGCCAGATCGAATGCCCGCCCCAACGGAAGGTGCGCGCGAGCCCGGTGGCGAGATCCTCGTCGCTCCAATCGAAGGGCGTCGGCGACAGCAGGTCGAGCCGTCGCCCCGAGGGCAACCTTACCCAGGCCCTTGCCTTGTCCATCCGCGCCTCGCCGTCCGGGGCGCGGACCTAGAACGGTTACGCGTCGGGCGGAAGGCCGGACCCGAAACCGCTTCGGCGTTCGCGGGCTAGCCGCCGGCGAGTCCCGCGACGACCTTGCCGGTGCCGTCGCAATTCGGGCACGGCCGGTTGGCCACGCGCCCCTTGCCCTCGCAGTCAGGGCAGATCGCCTCGCCGGTGCCCGGCGTGCCGGGCGCGGCGGCATCGCCGGGGTTGAGCTTCGTGCCGCCACCCGCTCGCCCACCTTCCTTCGGCTCGGCCATGGCGCGCTCCCTTCGCAACTTCCTGTCAACGCGGGCCGGCGCCGGCGCGTTGCATCGGCGGAGAGCGCAGGCTGCGCGCGGGAGAGGACGCATCATGGCGAAGGACGAGGCAGGCCGGCGCGGCGGCGAGACGCAACCTTTCTGGCCGATGGGGCCGGCCGGCACCGCCTCGCCCGCCAACTGGGCGGCTCAGTGGGCAGAGGCGCCGTTCGACCCGCAGCGGCTGGCCGACAGCATCGCCGCGAACCCGATGCTGCGGAACCTCGACCGCATGTGGAACATGAACCCGTTCCGGGAGGTGATCCCGGTGAACTGGTCCGAGGTCGCCTGGGCGCTGCGCACCATCGGGCTGCGCAGCGCGGGGCAGCCGGGCCGCGCCTTCGGCGCGGCCGTGGCCCTGCAGGCCGACATGTGGCGCGCGGCAGCGGAGGCGTGGACCGCCGCGCTGCGCCGGATCTGGCTAGGGCCCGAGGCCGATGCCGCCGCCCCTGCCGACAAGCGCTTCGCCGGAGCGGCGTGGCAGGCCAACCCCGCCTACCGCACGCTGCGCGACGCGTATCTGCTCGCCTCGGACTGGCTGCTGAAGCAGGCCGAGGCCGAGGAAATGGACGCGCGCACGCGCCAGCGGCTGATGTTCCACCTGCGCCAGTTTACCGATGCGGTGAGCCCTGCCCTGCTCTTCGCGTCCAACCCGGCCGCGATCCAGCGCGCGATCGAGACCGGCGGCGCGAGCCTGGCGGATGGGATGCGGAACCTGCTGGGCGACCTCGCCGCGGGGCGGCTGTCCATGGTGGACGGGGCGGCCTTCGCGCCCGGGCGCAACCTCGCGCTCACGCCCGGCAAGGTGGTGCTGCGCAACGCGCTCTGCGAGCTGATCCAGTACGCGCCGACGACGCCCCAGGTGCACGCCGTGCCGCTGCTCATCCTGCCGCCCTGGATCAACAAGTACTACATCCTCGACCTGCAGCCGGGGAACAGCCTGGTGCGGCACCTCGTGTCGCAAGGCTTCACCGTCTTCGTGGTGTCCTGGAAGAATCCCGACGCGTCGATGGAGGAGATCGGCTTCGAGGACTACATGCGCCTCGGCGTGCTCGAGACGTCGGACGCTGCGCGGGAGATCACGGGCAGCAGGACGCTGAACGTCATGGGCTACTGCATCGGCGGCACGCTGCTGGCGATGACGCTGGCCTATCTGGCGAAGACCGGGGATGCGCGCTTCGACGCGGCGACCTTCATCGTCTCGCTGCAGGATTTCTCGCGCGTCGGCGACACGGCGGTGTTCATGGGCGAGCCGGAGGTGGAGCTGATCGAGCATCAGATGATGGCGCGCGGCTACCTGGACGCGCGCGAGATGTCGAACATGTTCAACCTGCTGCGCGCCAACGACCTGATCTGGTCGAACGTGGTGAACAACTACCTGATGGGCGAGCGTCCGGCGGCCTTCGACCTGCTCTACTGGAATGCCGACGGCACGCGCATGACGCGCGCGGCGCATTCCTGGTACCTGCGGAACACCTATGTGGAGAACCGGCTGATCCGGCCCGGCGGCGTGACGCTGGCCGGCGAGAAGCTGGACCTCGCGGACATCCGCCTTCCCGTCTACGCCGTGGGCGCGGAGCGCGACCACATCGTACCCTGGGACGCGGCATGGCGGATCACCCGGCTAGTGGGCGGCGAGGTGCGCTTCGTCCTGGCCAGTTCCGGCCATATCGCCGGCATCATCAACCCGCCGGGCGGCAAGGGCTACTACTTCACCGGGCCGAAGGGCGGCGCGCCGGATGCGGCGTCCTGGCGGAAGGCGGCGCATCGGCACGATGGATCTTGGTGGAACGACTGGGTGGGATGGCTGGCGACCCGGTCAGGCGCGAGGGGCAGGCCGCCCGGCATGGGCAGCAGGCGGCATGGGCCACTCGCCGACGCGCCGGGGACCTACGTGCTGGAGAGGTAGCGGCGGGGTTTTCGGGCGCCCCGGGCGGCGGCATCCTGGGGCGCATGAAGTTCCTGCACGCCGCGGACATCCATCTGGACAGCCCGCTCGCCGGGCTGCAGGCGCGCGCGGAGCCGCTGACGGAGGAGCTCCGGAACTGCACGCGGCAGGCCTTCTCGGCGCTGGTGGACCTCGCGATCGAGGAGGACGTCGCCTTCCTCGTCATCGCCGGCGATCTCTATGACGGGGACTGGAAGGATTTCTCGACCGGGCTGTTCTTCGCGGCCGAGATGCAGCGGCTCGGCCGGCCCTGCTTCCTGCTGCGCGGCAACCACGATTTCGAATCCAACATCACGAAGCGCCTGAAGCTGCCGTCCAACGTGCGCGAATTCTCCGCGCGGCGGCCGGAGACCATCCTGCTGCGCGACCTCGGCATCGCGCTGCACGGCCAGTCCTTCGCCAGCCGCGAGGTGCCGGAGGACCTCTCGGCTGGCTACCCCGACCCGATCGCCGGGCTGCTCAACATCGGCGTGCTGCACACCTCGGCCGACGACCCGGGCGAGCATGCCACCTACGCGCCCTGCACGCCGGAGCGCCTGCGCGACAAGGGCTACGACTACTGGGCACTCGGCCACATCCACATCCGCCGCGTTCTGCACGAGGGCCATCCGTGGATCGTCTTCCCCGGCAACCTCCAGGGGCGGCATGCGAAGGAGACGGGCGCCAAGGGCTGCACCCTCGTCACGGTGGAGGACGGCCGCATCGCCGAGGTCGCGCATCGCAGCCTCGACGTGCTGCGCTGGGCCGCGCTGGAGGTGGATGCGACGGAGGCCGAGGAGGCCGAACTGCTCGACCGCCTCTCCGCCGTGGTGCGGGCCGCGCTGGCGGAGGCCGAGGGCCGCCCGCTGCTGGCGCGTCTGACGCTGCGCGGCGAGACCGATCTCCATCCTGTCCTGCCGGATCGCTTGGACGAGTTGGTGGCGCATGCCGCCGGTGCCGCGATCGAAGCCGGCGGCCGGCTCTGGATCGAGAAGGTGCAGTTGCGCACCCGCGCGCCGGCGCGGCTCTCCGCCGACGCGCTCGAGCCGCTGCGACGCGCCTTCCTCGCGGCGCTCGAGGATCGCGAGGTGGCGGATCCGCTCCGCGCCGAGCTGGACGCGCTGCGCCAGCGCGTGCCCGCCCCGGCCCGGCCCGACACCGAAATCCCGACCGATGCGCTGGGCCTGGCGCGGCTCGGCGACGAGGCGTGGGACGCGGTCGTCGCCGCGCTCGCCGCGGAAAGCAGCGGATGAGGCTGCTCGCCCTCGACCTGCAACGCTACGGCCACCTGACCGACGCGGCGCTGCGCTTCCCGGAGGAGGCCGGGCTGCATGTCGTGCTCGGCGCGAACGAGGCGGGCAAGTCCACCGCGCTCTCGGCCATCGGCGACGCGCTGTTCGGCTTCCCGCATGTCACGCGCTTCGCCTTCCTGCACGAGACGACGCAGCTGCGCATCGGCTTCGAGGTGCTGGCGCGCGACGGTCCGCGTGCCCGCTTCGCGCGGCTCAAGCGTCGCAAAGACGCGCTACTGGACGCCTCCGACAGTCCGGTGCCCGAAGCCGCGCTGCAGCGCTTCCTCGGCGGCGCGGGGCGCGATCTGTTCGAGAAGGGCTTCGGCCTGAACGCCGCCGCGCTGCGGGACGGGGCGAAGTCGCTGATCGAGGGCGGCGGCGCCGCGGGCGAAGGGCTGCTCGCCGGCATGGGCCTGCCGCATCTGCGCCGTGCCCTCGACCGGCTGGAGAAGGCGGCCGACGAGCTGGAAGGCACCCGCCACAAGCTGCGCCGCCTGCCGCGGGCGATCGACGATTGGCAGGCGGCGCGGCGCAACCTGGACCAGGCGGCGGTGCAGCCGAAGGAATGGACCGATGCGCAGGAGGCGCTCACGCGGATCCATGCCGAGCTGATGCGCATCGGCGAGGAGGCCGCGGCGCTGAAGGCCGAGGAGCTGCGGCTGCGCCGCGCGAAGGCAGTGCGACAGCCGCTCGCGGAGGTGGACCGGCTGCGCGCCGCCATGGCCGAGGTCGCCGACGCGCCCGCCTTGCCGGCGGCGGCCGCAAGGACGCTCGACGCAGAGGCCGCCGCCTTCGACAAGGCTGCGCGCGACATGGCGCGGGAGGCAGAGGCGGCCGAGGCGCTGGAGGCCGAGCTCGCGACCCTGCCGCGCGATCCGCCGATCCTCGCGCTGCAGGATGCGGTGGATGCGCTGGCCGCGCCGCGCGCGGCCGCCGCGGCAGCGGAGCAGGACATGCCGCAATTGCGTCAGGACGCCGCCGCGGCCGAGGCGCGCATCCTGCGCCACGCGGCGCGGCTCGGCGTGGACGGCACCGCTTC